>NZ_JBHJSJ010000075.1:0-35651 GCF_042268845.1 Kitasatospora sp. NPDC056273
GTCGATCGACTGCCCGCCCCGGCTTCGTACGTATCGGCCGAGCGGCTCAGAACCCGCCGGTCTGCTCGTCCCGGCGGCGCTGCCAGCGCTGCTCCACCCGGTCCATCATCCCGGCCTTGCGGCGCGGGGCGGCGGCCGGACGGGCTCCGGCGCCCTGGCCCGCGGGACCGCGGCGCCAGCCGGTCACGGCGAACACCGCGCACCCGAGCATCACCAGGAAGCCCACGACGCTGACCCAGATCTGATCCGGTACGACCATGCCGCCCATCAGCAGGCCGATGCCCACCACGAAGCCGGCGACGGCCAGGTAGACCCGCCGACGGGTGTAGGTGCGCAGCCCGGTTCCCTCAAGCGCAGACGCGAATTTGGGATCTTCGGCATACAGCGCTCGCTCCATCTGGTCGAGCAGTCGCTGCTCGTGCTCCGAGAGCGGCACGGAGTCCTCCTACTCGTCGGTCGCGGGTGCGACCGGTCCGCCCACCCCGGTCGGGGAGGCAAGTCCAATCAGCCTTGGGGCACACGGTCGGACGCCCGTGCGGGGGACCCGGCCCGTGTCGTCCATATGCCCCACGCGTCCGGCTGTCATGCTTTCCGGCTTTACCCAGATCATACGGTCCGTGGGCCCGTTACGGGGTGGTCTGCGCCGCGTGGGACGGGCCACTTCGAGCGGGGACGGCCGCATCGGAGTCAACGCGCCACGCCCCGGACAAGTGCCCGATCGGATGGAATCGTCCCGGACCTGGGGAGGTTTGCCGCCGGGCCGCACCGCCCGGCCGCCGCCGGGCCCGGAAACGGGCGGGCCTCCGAGGGGTCACGGCGCGGGAACGGGCGGGCCTCCAGGGCGCGAACCACCGCCGTACGGCGGGCAAAAAAAACCGTACGACGGCGGAGGCGCGCGTGAAGGGGCGCGCGGGCCGGGAGGGGCGCCTCAGGCCAGGGTGGCCAGCAGGTGCAGCTGGGTCGCCACCGCGTGGAAGGCGGGCTGCGCGGCGGCGGCCTCCTCCAGCTTCAGCAGCGCGTCCAGCGCGCCCGGCTCGGTGTCCACCAGCACACCGGGGACGAGGTCGGAGAAGACCCGTACACCGTGCACCGACTGCACCCGCAGGCCCGCAGCCTCGGCCAGCCGGCCCAGCTCCTCGCCGGTGAAGCGGCGCGGCATCGGGTCCTGCTCGCCCCAGCGGCCGTCGGCGGCGGACAGCACGGTGCGGGCCTCGGTGAAGTGGCCGGCCAGTGCGCGGGCCAGCACGGCGCCGTTGCGGTTGGCCGCCAGCAGGCTGACCACGCCGCCCTTGCGCAGGGCGCCCGCCAGGCTGCCGAGCGCCTCGGCCGGGTCGTCCACGACCTCCAGCACGCCGTGGCAGAGCACCGCGTCCACGCTGCCGGGGGCGACCAGCTCGGGCAGGGTCTGGGTGTCACCCTGGACGGCGCGCACCAGGTCCGTCACACCGGCCTCGGCGGCCCGGCGCTCCAGGGCGAACAGGGCGTCCGGGCTCGGGTCGACCACGGTGACGCGGTGGCCGAGCTTGGCGACCGGCACCGCGAAGTTCCCGGTGCCGCCGCCGGTGTCGACCACGTCGAGCACCGGCTGGTCCAGCTCGGCCGACCGCTTCTCCAGGGCCGCCCGGACCACCTCCCACACCACGGCGGTACGCAGGGCACTGCGGGGACGCGTCGGGTACAAGGTGGGACTCCTTGGCACGTGCAGTTCGATCAGGTTGCCTCCACCTTAGAGCCTGTCCCAGGGATCCTTGCCGGGCCCACGACGCCGTCCGACGGGAGCCGGGGCGGGGGCGGCGCGGCGTGCAGGCCGAGCAGGCGCTCGACCAGACGCAGGAAGAGGGCGGAGTTGCGGACCAGGTCGTCGGCGTCGCGGGCCGAGGCGGCGCCCCTGATCCCGGCCTCGGCGGCGGCCCGGCGGCGGGCGCCGGCACCGTAGTAGACCGCCCACTCGGCGAGCTCCGGGGCCACCTCGGGCAGCACCTCCCAGGCGCTGCGGATGGCCTTGCGCCGGCGCGGGCTCTTCTCCGGGCGGCCGCGCACCGCCAGGACCGCCGCCACCGTGCGCAGCGCGGCCAGGTGGGCGGTGGCGTAGCGCTCCAGCGGGTCCTCCAGGGCACGGGCCCGGGTGAGGGTGCGGTGGGCGTCGGCGAGCAGGTCGAGGGCGGCCGGCGGCGCGGCGACCCGGCGCAGCACGGGGTGGACGTCGGCTCCGGCCGGGCGCCCGGCGGACGGGCCCGGGAGGTGCGGCGGGGCGGCGGAGTGGAGGCGGGCGGTGACGGGCTCAGGACGGCTGACGGTCATGGTCTCCCCCGTTCCGAGGCAGCGCGCGGACCGGGTGGTCCGTGCCCCTCCATCGTGAACGGCACCACTGACAATCCGGCCGGGCCGGCCGCGCCCCGGGCGGCTCCGGAAGGGCGTCCGGAAAAGGCGTAGCGGCGGCGGGCGCGGTCCTCCCCCGGTTCCGCGCCGCCGCCGTGCCGTCGCTCCGCCGCTCCCCCGTGGTCGGCGGTGGCGAGCTCCCCCCTCGCGGCCGGTCTCCCCCCGGCCCGCTCCGCCGCCCCGTGTCGGCGGTGCGGGGACCGTGACCAGCCCCGTGGCGGTCCGTCCGCCGCCTCCCCGGGCCGGTTCGGCCGGGGGACGGACGGATCCGCCGCCCGGGCGGGCCCGGCGCCCGACGCGCCGCCCTCCCGGGTGCCACCACTCTCCCGTCTCCGCAGGTCGGGGGCCATCCGCTGACGTACTCAACCGCGGATCTGAGTATTTGTACTCAGTGCGCCCCGGCCCGTCCCGGTCCGGCCGCCCGCCGGAACCGGCGGGTGCGTCCACGGCGTCCCGGGTGCCGGGTACGGTACGGCGGGGCCGGGCGGTACCGGCCCGCCGGACGACCAGGGGACGCGATGACGAGGAGGGGGACGCGATGACGGTCCTGCCGCTGATCTTCACCAGCGGACTGGCCAGCGGCATCAACGCCTACGCGGTGGTGCTGCTGCTCGGCCTGCTGGGCAGGTTCGCCGACGCGGACTCGGTGCCGCAGGCGCTGGAGCGCACCGACGTGCTGGTCGTGGCCGCGGTGCTGTTCGCGCTGGAGGCGGTGGCCGACAAGATCCCGTACGTGGACAGCGTCTGGGACGTCGTGCACACGGTGATCCGGCCGGTCGCCGGCGCCACCGTCGGCGTGCTGATCGCGGGCAACGACCCCGGCTCGCTGAGCGAGGTCGCGGCCGGCGCGATGGGCGGCGCCTCGGCCCTGGTCAGCCACCTGGTGAAGGCCTCGCTGCGGATGGCCGTCAACACCTCCCCCGAACCGGCCAGCAACATCGTGGTCAGCATGGCCGAGGACCTCTCGGTGGCCGGCCTGATCACCCTGGCGATCTTCCACCCCTGGCTGGCCGCCTCGGTCGCCGCCGTGGTCCTGGCCGCCGGGCTGCTGCTGGTCTGGCTGGCGGTCAGCCGGATCCGCGCCTTCCGGGCCCGCCGCCGCGAACGCCGGGCCGCCCGGGCGGCGGCGGGGAGCGCCTGAGACTGGTCCTAGGATCAGGTGCCATGGCAAAGATCGTCGTCATCGGCGCAGGAATGAGCGGGCTCGCGGCGGCCTCCCGGCTGGCGACCCTCGGCCACCGGGTGACGGTCTGCGAGGCGGGCGGCACCTACGGGGGCATGGTCGGGCGGTACGAGCGCGAGGGCTTCGCCTTCGACACCGGGCCCGGCCTGCTCACCCTCCCGGCGGTCTACCGCGACCTCGCGCTGAAGACCGGCAAGGAGCCCCTGGAGCAGCTGGTCGAGCTGGCCCCGGTCGACCCGGAGAGCCGACACCTGTTCCCCGACGGCACCGCCGTCACCCTGCCGAACGCCTCCCGCGGCGGCGTCAGCCAGGCGCTGGACGCCGCCTTCGGGGCCGGCTCCGGCGCCCGCTGGAGCGCGGTGATGAACCACGGCCGGACGGTCTGGGAGGCCACCCGCCGCCCGCTGCTGGAGGAGCCGCTGCCGGCCGAGCGCGGCGTGCTGTCCCCGGCCGACCGGGCCCTGGTGGGCACCGACCCGTACCCCGTCCCGCCGCGCACCGGCCTGGCCCGGCTGCGCCGCGCCCAGCCGTGGTCCCTGGAGCACGTGGCCGCGCGCGAGCTCGACGGCCACCCCGGCCTGACCGCCCTGCTGTGCGAGCCCGCGCTGCGGCACGGCTTCACCTCGGCCATGGCACCCGCCGGGGCCACCGTCCTGCCGTACATGGAGCAGTCCTTCGGCGTCTGGTACGTCCGGGGCGGGCTGCGGGCCCTCGCGGACGCGGTGTACCGGCGCTGCGAGCTGCGCAAGGTCGCGTTCCGCTTCGACACCCCGGTCACCCGGGTGGTCGTCGAGGGCGGCCGGGCGACCGGGGTCGAGACGGCGGACGGCCGGATCGACGCGGACCTGGTGGTCTCCGCGATGGACACCGACGCCTTCTACCGCCACGGCCTGGCCGAGTGGCCGGGGCTGCCGCCCGGGGAGTGGGAGCCGGTGGAGGTGCCCGGCCGCTTCAGCGTGCTGCTCGCCCTGCGCGGCCCCCGGCCCGAGGGCACCCCGCACCGCACGGTCGTCCACGCGGCCGACCCCGCCGCCGAGGCGAACGCCCTGACGCTCTCGGCGCCGCCCTGCGAGCGCCCCACCGTCCAGGTGCTGCGCCCGGACGACCCGGCGCTGCGGCCCGACGACGACCACGAGAGCGTGGTGCTGACCGCGACCGTCCCGGCCCAGGACGAGGTCGACTGGACCGTCCCCGGGTTCGCCGACCGCTACGCCGACCGGCTGCTCGCCCACGTGGACGCGGCCGGCCTGGGCCTGCGCGAGCGGATCCTGTGGCGGGTCGTGCGCACCCCGGAGGACACCCGCCGGGAGACCGGCGCGCTGTTCGGCGCGGTCGCCCGCCCGGCCCTGGCCGGCTCCGCGGGCTCCTGGCTGAAGGCCGCCAACGAGTCCCCCGTCCCCGGCCTCTACCTGATCGGCGGCAACGCCCACCCCGGTGGCGGCCTCGCCCGCGTCGGCATGTCGGCCTGCATCACCGCCGGCCTGATCGGCCCGGCGTAACGGCCCGGTCGGGCCGGTCAGGGCGGGTCAGCCCTGCTGGTGCCAGGTGTTCTGCTGCTGGTAGCCGTGGTTCTGGTCGTACATCGGCTGCTGCGGGATGCCCTGGGTGTGCGGGTCGGGCTGGGGCTGCCACTGCTGGGGCTGCTGCTGGGCGGTCTGGTCCCAGGCCTGCTGGTGCTGCGGCTGCTGCTGGTAGCCCGCGTACGGGTCCTGCTGCTGGTGCTGCTGCTGCGGGTAGCCGCCGTACGGGTCGGGCTGCTGCTGGGGGTAGCCGCCGTAGGTCTGCTGCTGGTCGTAGGCGTAGGCGGGCTGCTGCTGGGTCTGCCACTGCTGCTGGTCGTAGCCGGCCTGGTAGGCGGGGGCGTACGGGTCCTGGGGCTGCTGCTGGACCTGCGGCTGCTGCTGCTCGTAGTACCCGGGGGCGTAGACGCCGTCCTGGGCGAGCTCCTGCATCTCGAAGGCGGCGGTCTGCTCGACCTCCGGCACCTCGTCGGGCGCCGGGGAGGGCAGCGGCGCGGGGGCCGGGGTCTCCTCGACGGGGCTGACCTCGCCGACCCGCTTGCGGGCGACCGCGGCGGCCGCCACCGCGGCGGCGCCGCCGGTGAGGGCGCCGAGCAGCGGCACCTTGGCGAGCGGGCCGGGCAGGCTGCCGTCGGGCTTCCGCAGGGACCAGCCGGTCTGGTGGCCGCGCTTGACCGAGAGGGTGACGAAGGCCTGTCCGACCGCGAACAGCGCGGCGCCGGCCCCGATCACCACGACCGAGCCGAGGACCATCCCGGCGGCCACGCCCAGGAAGCCGGCCAGGGCCAGGACCCGCCAGTGCAGCGGTGCCCGGTTCTGCAGCAGCACCTCCGCGACCAGCCAGAGCGCCACCACCGCCAACGCGACGTACAGCAGCAGGTATCCGATGCCCATCCGCCCCGCTACCTCCAGTCGCGTACCCGCGCGTGTGCGCCGCGCGTGTGCGGCGACTGTACCGGTTCAACGGCCGGGGTACCGCATCGCGTTCCCGCCGCCCGGGCACCGGCCGCACACGACCGAGCCCGCCACCGTCGGTACGGTGACGGGCTCGTGAACACCCGGCGTCGGCGCGGCGGGAGCAGGCCCCCGCAGCGCCCGCTCAGCGCTGGTGCAGTCCCAGGTTCTGGTAGATCTCCAGCGTCGCCGTCGAGTGGTTCAGCGTGATGAAGTGCAGACCCGGCGCGCCCTCGGCGAGCAGGCGCTCGGCCATCGCGGTGGCGTGCTCCATGCCGATGGCCCGCAGCGCCGCCGGGTCGTCGATGGCCGCCCGCAGGCGGGCCTCCAGGTCGACGGGGAAGGCCGAGCCGCTGAGCTGCGGGAAGCGCTCCAGCTGCTTGGCGTTGGTGACCGGCATGATCTCCGGGATGATCGGCGTCTCGCAGCCGGCGGCCGCCACCCGGTCGCGCAGCCGCAGGTAGTCGTCCACCTCGAAGAACATCTGGGTGATCGCGTAGTCGGCCCCGGAGCGGACCTTCGCCACGAAGTGCCGGATGTCCTCGTCCCAGTCGGTCGAGCGCGGGTGCATGTTCGGGGAGGCCGCGACGCCGACGCAGAAGTCGCCGATCCCCTTGATCAGCTCCACCAGCTCGTACGCGTAGGTGACGCCCTCGGGGTGCTTGACCCACTCGCCCATCGGGTCGCCGGGCGGGTCGCCCCGGACCGCGAGGACGTTGCGCACGCCCTGGTCGGCGTACTGGCCGATGATGTTGCGCAGCTCCGCGATCGAGTGGTCCACCGCGGTGAGGTGGGCGACCGGGGTCAGGGTGGTCTCGGTGGCGATCCGGCCGACCATGTTGACGGTGCGCTCGCGCGAGGAGCCGCCGGCGCCGTACGTCATGCAGACGAAGTTGGGGTCGAGCGGTTCGAGCCGGCGGATGGCGTCCCAGAGCTTCTGCTCGCCGGCCTCGGTGCGGGGCGGCATGAATTCGAAGGAGAAGGAGCGCTTGCCGGCCGCCAGGAGTTCGCGCACCGTCAGTGCGCGATCCGTTCTCGTGGAAGCGATTCCGAGTGCCATGCTGGCAGGCTATCCGGCGTTCGAAGGGGCCGGACAACCGTATTCCATCTATTGAGACAACTGATGGAAGACGTTCCGTTTCGCCCCGGAACGGCTCCGCCGCCCCTCCTCCGTACCCCGGGCCGAGCCGCTCGCACAGCCGTTCCCGGCCGCACCGCTACGCTTGCTGCACCCCAGAGAACCAGCGGAGCCCCATCGTGACCTCGTCCAGCACCCGGCCGGCCAGCCCCGGTTCGGCCCTCAGTGCGGCCACCAGTGCGGCCGGCAACGCGGCCAGCAGTGCGGCCAATCCCATGGACGTGGAGGACGTCCGCACCCGTGTCAACGCGGCGCTCGCCGCGTTCATGGACGGCCAGTCCGTGCTCCTCGACAAGATCTCGCCCCAGCTGGCCCCCGCCGCCGACGCGCTGCGCGACTTCCTGCTGGACGGCGGCAAGCGGCTGCGCCCGGGCTTCTGCTACTGGGGCTGGCGCGGCGCCGGCGGCCCGGCCGCAGGCGCGACCGGCGAGGCGATCGCCAACGCGGCCGCCGCCTTGGAGCTGCTCCAGGCCAGCGCCCTCGTCCACGACGACCTGATGGACCGCAGCGACACCCGCCGCGGCCTGCCCTCGGTCCACCGCCGCTTCGAGGCGCTGCACCGCGACAGCGGCTGGCGCGGCGACCGCGAGCAGTACGGCGCCTCGGCCGCGGTGCTGCTCGGCGACCTGCTGCTGATCTGGTGCGACGAGCTGTTCCTGCGCTCCGGCCTGGAGCCCGCCGCCGTGCTCGCCGCCAAGCCGGTGTTCGACCTGATGCGCACCGAGGTCATGCTCGGCCAGTACCTGGACGTGCTGGAGCCGGTGGCCGGCGATTCGACGGACGAGGGCGCGCTGGAGCGGGCGCAGACCGTCCTGCACTACAAGTCCGCGAAGTACACCATCGAGCGGCCGCTCCAGGTGGGCGCGCTGCTGGCCGGCGCCGGGCCGGAGCTGGTCGAGGCGTACGGGGCGTTCGGGCTGCCGCTGGGCGAGGCCTTCCAGCTGCGCGACGACCTGCTCGGCGTCTTCGGGGACCCGGCGGTCACCGGCAAGCCGGCCGGGGACGACCTGCGCGAGGGCAAGCGCACCCTGCTGGTCGCGCACGCGATGCGGGGCCTGCCGGCCGCCGACGCCCGGCACCTGGACGAGCGGCTGGGCGCGCCGGACCTGGCGGCCCCGGAGGTCGCCGAACTGCGCGGGCTGGTCGCCCGCAGCGGGGCGCCGGAGCTGGTGGAGCGCCGGATCGAGGAGCTGATGCGGCAGTCGCTGGCCGCGCTGGAGGCGGCGCCGCTCGCCGACGAGCGGGCCCGTACGGTGCTGCTGGCACTGGCCGAGGCCGCCACCGTCCGCAAGTACTGAACGCACTGACGGGCGGCGACGGCCCCGGGCCGGTCCTGCGGGTCCTGCGGGTCCTATCGGGATCCGGGAGGCTCAGAGCGCGGCGCGCACCCGGCGGGACAGCTCGGCGGCGGCCGCCCGGGGGTCCGCCGCGGCCGTGACGGCCCGCACCACGACGACCCGGCGGGCACCGGCGGCGAGCACCTCGTCCAGGTTGCCGAGGTCGATCCCGCCGATCGCGAACCACGGCCGGTCGGTGTCCTGCTTCGCCGCGTACGAGACCAGGCCGAGGCCCGGGGCCGGGCGGCCCGGCTTGGTCGGGGTCGGCCAGACCGGGCCGGTGCAGAAGTAGTCCACCCCGGGCTCGGCGATCGCCGCGTCCACCTCGGACTCGGCGTGGCAGGAGCGGCCGATCAGCACGTCCTCGCCGAGGATCGCCCGGGCGGCCGGCACCGGCAGGTCGTCCTGGCCGAGGTGCAGCACGTCCGGCCGGGCCGCGTGGGCGACGTCGGCGCGGTCGTTGACGGCCAGCAGCTTGCCGTGCCGGCGGCAGGCGTCGGCGAAGACCTCCAGGGCCTCCAGCTCCTGCCTGGCCTCCAGGCCCTTGTCGCGCAGCTGGACGATGTCCACCCCGCCCGCCAGCGCCGCGTCCAGGAACTCGGCGAGGTCGCCCTGCTCCCGGCGGGCGTCGGTGCACAGGTACAGCCGGGCGTCGGCGAGCCCGGCGCGCGGCGTGTCCGCCGCCATCAGATCAGCATCGCCTGGGCGCGGCGCTTCACCTCGGTGCCGCGGTTCTCCCGCAGCGCCTGGATCGGGCTGCCGGGCAGCGACGGGTCCTCGGTGAAGAGCCACTCCAGGATCTCCGCGTCGTTGTACCCGCAGTCCCGCAGGACGGTCAGGGTGCCGGACAGGTGCTTGACCAGGCCCGGGCCGTCGATGAACGCGGCCGGGACCTGCAGCGACTTGTTGGGGCCGCGCCGGACGGCGATCAGGCCGCCGTTCTTGACCAGGTCACGCACCTCGGTGACCCGGACCCCCCACTGCTCCGAGATGTCGGGCAGGTACATCCAGTCGGTGACCAGGGATTCAATCTTGCTTTCGATCTCACTCACGCCACCAGACTGCCACCTCCGCGGCCCACCGCGCACCAGACCTGCCCCGCGCCTACCCCGCGACGGCCGCCTTCAGCGGTACCGCGGGGTCGGCCGCCCGGGCCGGGTCCAGCGCGGTGCCGCGCTCGATCAGCCGCCGCCCCTGGGCCAGGTCGCGCGGCCGGTCGACGGTCAGCAGCGCGCTCGGCACGCCGTCGCGCAGCCAGAGCACCGACCAGTCGGCGCCCCGCGGGTCGCCGCGCCGGACCAGCTCGTCGCCCTCGGCGTGCCGGCCGGCGTACTGGACCATCCGCCCGAACTGCTCGGACCAGAAGTACGGCACCGGGTCGTAGGCCGGCGCGTCCGCGCCCAGGACGGCGGCGGCCACCGCCTCGCCGGACCGCAGCGCGTGGTCCCAGTGCTGGACGGCCAGCCGGGCGCCGGCCCGGGCCGAGGGGTAGCTGACGCAGTCGCCGGCCGCGAAGACCCCGGGCACCGAGGTGCGCAGCCGCCCGTCCACCACGACGGCGCCGGTCGCGTCCAGCTCGACCCCGGAGCCGGCCAGCCAGCCGGTCGCGGGGCGGGCCCCGATGCCGACCACCACCTCGTCGGCGGGCAGGTGCGAGCCGTCCGCCAGCAGCACCGCGCCGGGCTCGACGGCGGCCACGCCGACCCCGCAGCGCAGCTCGACCCCGGCGTCGGCGTACCAGGCGGCCATCGCCGAGCCGAGCTCCGTCGGCAGCGCGCCGGGCAGCGGCGCCGGACCGGCCTCGACCACCGTCACCTCGCAGCCCGCCGCGCGGGCCGCGGTGGACACCTCGGCGCCGATCCAGCCCGCGCCGACCAGCACCAGCCGCAGCCCGGGGCGCAGCAGCGCGCGCAGCGCCAGGGCGTCGTCCAGGGTGTGCAGCAGGTGCGCCCGCTCGGCGCCGGGCAGGGCGCGCGGCACGGCACCGGTGGCGATCACCAGCGAGCCGTACGGGAGGTCGCCGCCGTCGGTGTGCAGCACGCCGGGGGTGAGGCCGGTGGCGCGGCGGCCGGTGAGCAGCTCGATGCCGAGCTGCCCGTAGTCGATGTCCAGGGCCGTGGAGTCGGCCTTGCCGAGCAGCACGTCCTTGGAGAGCGGCGGCCGGTCGTACGGCGCGTGCGGCTCCTCGCCGACCAGCGTGATCCGCCCCTGCCGGCCGCCCTGCCGCAGCTTGAGGGCGCACTGCGCCCCGGCCAGCCCGGCTCCGACGACGACCACCCGATCCGTTCCGCTCAGCTCTGCCACGCCCGCCACTGTACTCAGCGCGACGCGGCGGCCTCCGGGCCATCCGCCCCGCGTACGGGCCTTCGGCCGGGCCGACCCCCGGCGTTAAGGTGGGAGGACCACACGGGAGCCCGGCGGACCGGGCTGAGAGGCGGGCTGACACGGCCTGCGACCGTCCGAACCTGATCCGGGTCATACCGGCGAAGGGAGAAGAGCAGCCTTGTCACGCTTGCCATCAGGCACCCATGCCGACGTGCTGGTGATCGGCGGGGGCGTCATCGGCCTCGCCGTCGCCTGGCGCACCGCGCGGCGCGGGGCGCGGAACGTGATCGTGGTCGACCCCGCCCACGGCGGCGGGGCCGCCGGGGTCGCGGCCGGGATGCTCGCCCCGGTCACCGAGCTCCAGTACGGCGAGGAGCCGCTGCTGCGCCTCGGGATGGCCTCGAACGAGCGGTACGAGGCCTTCGCCGCCGAACTCTCCGAGGCGAGCGGCGGCCTGGACACCGGCTACCGCCGCTGCGGCACGATCGCCGTCGCGCTGGACTCCGACGACCGCGAGGAACTGCGCGAGCTGTACGCCTTCCACCAGCGGCTGGGCCTGGACTCGACCTGGCTGACCGGCCGGGAGGCCCGCAGGCTGGAGCCGATGCTGGCCCCCGCCGTCCGCGGCGCCCTGCACGCCGCGGACGACCACCAGGTGGACCCCCGGCGCCTGCTCACCGCCCTGGTCGCGGCCTGCGGGCGCGCGGGCGTCCTGCTGCACCGCGCCGAGGCCGTCGAGCTGCTGGTCGAGGACGGCCGCGCGACCGGCGCCCGACTGAGCACCGACGAGACGGTGACCGCCGACCAGGTCGTGCTCGCCGCCGGCCCGCACAGCCACCGGCTGCCCGGTCTGCCCGAGGGGGTGCTGCCCGCGATCCGCCCGGTGAAGGGGCAGGTGCTGCGGCTGCACGTGCCGGAGGCCTACCGGCCGTTCCTCTCCCGCAACGTCCGCGCCGTGGTCCGCGGCCGGCACCTGTACCTGGTCCCCCGGGAGAACGGCGAACTGGTCGTCGGCGCGACCACCGAGGAGCAGGGCTACGACACCACCGTCACCGCCGGCGGGGTGTACGAACTCCTGCGGGACGCCCACGAGTTGGTCCCGGGCATCACCGAACTCCCGCTGCGCGAGACCTCGGCCGGGCTGCGCCCCGGCTCGCCGGACAACGCCCCGCTGCTGGGCCCGACCCCGCTGCCCGGGCTGGTCGCCTCCACCGGCCACTACCGCAACGGCGTGCTGCTCACCCCGGTGACCGCCGACCTGGTCTCCGAGTACCTGGTCACCGGTGAAGTCCCCGAGCTCGCAAGGCCGTTCACCCCCACCCGGTTCTCCTCCGAATCCCCCGTCGCGAAGGCCTCCGCATGACCGAGATCGCCCTGACCGAGAACGCCCCAGACGAGAACGCCGTGAACGAGGACGCCCCGAACCCGGCCGCCCCGGCCGAGATCGCCCTGACCGTCAACGGCGAGCCCCGCCGGGTGCCCGCCACGACCACCCTCGCCGAGCTGGTGGCCTCCGTCAGCGCCGCCAACACCGGTGTCGCCGCCGCGCTCAACGAGGCCGTGGTGCCGCGCGGTTCGTGGCCCGGGACGGCACTGGGCAGCGGCGACCGGATCGAGATCCTCACCGCCGTCCAGGGAGGCTGAACCATGGCCGACGATCTGCTGACCATCGCCGGGACGGCCTTCTCCTCCCGGCTGATCATGGGCACCGGCGGCGCCCCCAGCCTGGAGGTCCTGGAGCGCGCGCTGCTCGCCTCCGGCACCGAGCTGACCACCGTCGCGATGCGCCGGGTCGACGCCACCACCCAGGGCTCCGTGCTGGACGTGCTGACCCGCAACGGCATCCGGGTGCTGCCCAACACGGCCGGCTGCTTCACCGCCGGCGAGGCCGTGCTGACCGCCCGGCTGGCCCGCGAGGCGCTCGGCACCGACTGGGTCAAGCTGGAGGTGATCGCCGACGAGCGCACCCTGCTGCCCGACCCGATCGAGCTGCTGGACGCCGCCGAGACGCTGGTCGACGACGGCTTCACCGTCCTGCCGTACACCAACGACGACCCGGTGCTGGCCCGCAAGCTGGAGGACGTCGGCTGCGCGGCCATCATGCCGCTGGGCTCGCCGATCGGTTCGGGCCTGGGCATCCGCAACCCGCACAACTTCCAGCTGATCGTGGAGGGCGCGGGCGTCCCGGTGATCCTGGACGCGGGCGCCGGCACCGCCTCCGACGTGGCGCTGGCGATGGAGCTGGGCTGCGCCGCGGTGATGCTCGCCTCCGCGGTGACCAGGGCTCAGGACCCGGTGCTGATGGCCGAGGCGATGCGGCACGCCGCCGAGGCGGGCCGGCTCGCCCACCGGGCCGGCCGGATCCCGCGCCGCTTCCACGCCGAGGCCTCCTCCGCGATGGCCGGCCGGGCCGACCTGGACACCCGCGAGCACCCGGCGTTCTGAACCGTCGCGCATGTCACAAGCCGGTCCCGGAGGCGGTGTCCGCCGGGACCGGGCGGTCCCGCACCCTAGACTCTCCGAGTGGACATGGCACTGCACGACCCCCTGATCGGCGCCCTGCTCGACAACCGGTACCGGGTCGAGCAGCGGATCGCGACCGGCGGGATGTCCACCGTCTACCGGGGCACCGACACCCGGCTGGACCGGGTGGTCGCGCTCAAGGTGATGCACCCCTCGCTGGCCGGTGACGAGGGCTTCACCGCCCGCTTCATCCGCGAGGCCAAGGCGGTCGCCAGGCTCACCCACCCCAACGTGGTCAACGTCTTCGACCAGGGCGCGGACGGCGGCCACGTCTTCCTCGCCATGGAGTACGTGCCCGGCCGCACCCTGCGCGACCTGCTGCGCGACCGCGGCGCGCTGTCCGTCCGGGCCGCGCTGGACGTGCTGGAGCCGGTGCTCGCCGCGCTGGGCGCCGCCCACCGGGCCGGGCTGGTCCACCGCGACGTCAAGCCCGAGAACGTGCTGATCACCGAGGGCGGCCTGGTCAAGGTCGCCGACTTCGGCCTGGTCCGGGTGCTCGGCAGCGCCGACGGCGCGCCCACCTCGACCACCACCGCGACCGGCGGCACCGTCATGGGCACCGTCTCCTACCTGGCCCCCGAGCAGATCCTCCCGGACGCCCCCACCGACCAGCGGGTGGACGTCTACGCGTCCGGCATCCTGCTGTACGAGATGCTCACCGGCCGCCGCCCGCACACCGGCGACAACCCCGTCCAGGTCATGTACAAGCACCTGCACGAGGACGTCCCGGCCCCCTCGCTGGTCGCCCCCGCCGTCGGCCCCGAGCTGGACGCGATAGTGGCCGCCGCCTGCGCCCGGTCCGCCGGCGCCCGCCCGTACGACGCGGTCGAGCTGCTCGCCGCCCTCCAGCGGGTGCGCCGCACCCTCGCCCCGGCCGCGCTGGACGCCGAGCCGCCGGCCTCCACCCGCCCCAGCCCGCGCTACCCGACCAGCGAGCCGACCTCGGTGATCCAGCCGCTGCCGCGGCCCGCCGAGGCCCCGCCGACGGAGCGCACCAGCGTGCTGGACATGCCGCCGGAGCTGATGGACGAGCTGCTCGCCGAGCCGCGCCCGTACGACGAGCCGACCCCGGTGCACCGGCGCCGGCCCCGGCCGGGCCCGCTGCGCCGCCTCCCCCGCCGGACGCTGGTCTGGACGGCCGCGCTGGCCGCGCTGGTGCTGGCGATCGGCGGCGTCACCTACGGGATCTCCGAGGGGCTGTACGGCTCGGTGCCGGGCGTGCTCGGCAAGGACCGGGCCGAGGCGCAGCGGGTCCTGGACAAGGAGGGCCTGCACGGGAGGTTCGTCGAGGTGTTCAGCGAGTCCGTCCCGTCCGGGCAGGTGATCGCCACCGACCCCGGGGTGGGCGCGCGCACCCGCAAGAGCGACAGCGTCACCGTCACCCTCTCCAAGGGCCCCAAGCGGATCGCGGTGCCGGACCTCACCGGGAAGAGCGCCGCCGACGCCGCCGCGGCCCTGACCGGCGCCCAGCTGACCAGGGGCGGCGTGACCGAGACCTACGACGACACGGTGCCCGAGGGCTCGGTGATCAGCAGCTCGCCGGCGGCCGGGCAGCTGCTGCAGGAGAACAGCGCGGTCTCGCTGGTGGTCAGCAAGGGCATGGTGCCGGTCCCGAACGTCACCGGGATGGGCAAGGACGAGGCGCAGAAGGCGCTCCAGGCCGCGGGCTTCACCATGCAGACCAGCGGCTGGGACGTGTTCGGCGCGGTCACCTCCTCCGGCCAGAGCCCGGCGGCGGGCGAGCGGCGCCCGCAGCGCAGCGTGGTGACCGTCAAGTTCTCGCTGTTCTAGGACGCGGTCAGCGCAGCGGCCCGTCGCCGGGCTCCTCCTGGTAGGAGTAGCGCTGCTCGCCCCAGGGGTCGGCGAGGTTGTGGTAGCCGCGCTCCTCCCAGAAGCCGCGCCGGTCGGCCCGCATGTACTCGACCGCGCGCACCCACTTGGGGCCCTTCCAGGCGTACAGCCGCGGCACCACCAGCCGGACCGGGAAGCCGTGTTCGGCGGTGAGCGCCTCGCCGTTGCGGTGGGTGGCGAGCAGCGTGCGCGGGTCGGCGAAGTCGGCGAGGCGCAGGTTGGCGCTGTAGCCGTACTCGGCCCAGACCATGACGTGGGTGACGCCCGGCGCCGGGGGCACCAGGTCGAGCACGGCGGCGGCCGACACGCCCGTCCACTCGTTGCCGAGCACCGAGAACTTGGTCACGCAGTGCAGGTCCCCGACGACGGTGCTGCGCGGCAGGGCGCCGAAGGCCTCGAAGTCCCAGCTGTGCTTCTCCGCCGAGGCGGTGGCGCCGAACACCTGGAGGTCCCAGGTCAGCGGCTTGAAGCGGGGCACCGGCCCGTAGTGCAGGGCGGGCCAGCCGCGCTGCGCGCGCTGTCCCGGGGGGAGCCTCGGGTCAGACGGCGGAAGCGGTTCGTGTTTCGACTGACCCATGGATCCATGGTGACAGACGGCGGACGAGCCTCGGCGCGCGCCCCTTTGCGCGGATCCGCGCCCCTGCCCGTACGGCCCAGCGGTCGGCCGCCCACCAGTACGTTTCACCATGAATCGGATATTCCGACACATGTCCTAGTGAGTGTGAACTTACTGGAATTTCCTCCCAAAGCGGTGCCAGGATGCGCAGCGCAGGACTCAGTACCGGACCCACCGCAGGACTTCACGCAGGACTCAGCGCAGGACACACGGCAGCACGAGTGCAGGAGGCATCACCATGCAGGGCGATCCCGAGGTCATCGAGTTCCTCAACGAGCAGCTCACCGCCGAGCTGACCGCGATCAACCAGTACTTCCTGCACGCCAAGATGCAGGAGAACTTCGGCTGGACGAAGCTCGCCAAGTACACCCGGCACGAGTCCTTCGACGAGATGAAGCACGCCGAGACGCTCACCGACCGGATCCTGTTCCTGGAGGGGCTGCCCAACTACCAGCGGCTGTTCCACGTCCGGATCGGCCAGACGGTCAAGGAGATGTTCGAGGCGGACCGCCAGATCGAGGTCGAGGCGATCGACCGGCTCAAGCGCGGGATCGTGGTGATGCGGGCCAAGAACGACGTCACCTCGGCGAACATCTTCGAGGACATCCTGGCCGACGAGGAGCACCACATCGACTACCTCGACACCCAGCTGGAGCTGCTGGAGAAGCTCGGCGAGGCGCTCTACCTCGCCACGGTGATCGAGCAGCCGGAGTCCTGAGGCCGCAGCCCGCTCTGGCCACCCGGCCCGGTCAGGCCGCCCGGTTCGCCCGGGTCACCCGCAGCGGGACCACCGGGGCGGCCTCCGGGGCCGGAGCGGACGGCGCCGCCGGGTCCTCCGGGTCCGCGAGGCCGAGCTTCGCGGCCAGCCGGGCGGTCGGGCAGGGGCGGGCGCCGTGCTCGCCGAGCAGCGCCTGGATGCGCCGCACGCAGGACCCGCAGTCGGTGCCGGCCCGGCAGCCCCTCGCTATCTGGCGCGGGGTGTTGGCACCGCCGTCGATCGCCTTCTTCACCTGGTCCTCGGTGACCGCATGGCACATGCACACGTACATCGCGGTCTCTCCCGGGAGTGAAGCGGAGTGGATCTTGACTAAGGTCAGCCTTAGTTCACTGAGGCTTACCTTACCCGGCGAAACGGGTACGAAAAAGCCCCTCCGGGCTCGGGGACACCGAATCCGGAGGGGCCTTCGTCACATCGGACGGGCACCGGGCCTACTGGCCGCGGTACATCTCCGCCACCAGGAACGCCAGGTCCAGCGACTGGCTGCGGTTGAGGCGCGGGTCGCAGGCCGTCTCGTAGCGCTGGTGCAGGTCGTCCACCAGGACCTCGTCGCCGCCGCCGACGCACTCGGTGACGTCGTCGCCGGTCAGCTCCACGTGGATGCCGCCCGGGTGGGTGCCGAGCGCGCGGTGCACCTCGAAGAAGCCCTTGACCTCGTCCAGGACGTCGTCGAAGCGGCGGGTCTTGTGCCCGCTGGAGGCCTCGAAGGTGTTGCCGTGCATCGGGTCGCAGATCCACACCGGCCGGGCGCCGGAGGCGGTGACCTTCTCCACCAGGGTGGGCAGGTGCTCACGGATCTTGCCCGCGCCCATCCGGGTGATGAAGGTCAGGCGGCCGGGCTCGCGCTCCGGGTCCAGCTTCTCGATCAGGGCGAGCGCGTCGTCGACCGAGGTGGTCGGGCCGAGCTTGACGCCGATCGGGTTGCGGATCTTGGAGGCGAACTCGATGTGCGCGTGGTCCAGCTGCCGGGTGCGCTCGCCGATCCACACCATGTGGCCGGAGACGTCGTACAGCTCGCCGGTGCGCGAGTCCACGCGGGTCAGCGCGGTCTCGTAGTCCAGGACCAGCGCCTCGTGCGAGGAGAAGAACTCGACCGCCTTGAACTCCTCCGGCACCACGCCGCAGGCGCTCATGAACGCCAGGGCGTTGTCGATCTCCCGGGCGAGCTGCTCGTAGCGCTGGCCGGCCGGCGAGTTGCGGACGAAGTCCTGGTTCCAGGCGTGCACCTGGCGCAGGTCCGCGTAGCCACCGGTGGTGAAGGCACGCACCAGGTTGAGCGTCGCGGCGGACGCGTTGTACATCCGCTTCAGGCGCTCGGGGTTCGGGATGCGGGACTCGGGGGTGAACTCGAAGCCGTTCACCGAGTCGCCCCGGTAGACCGGCAGGGTCACGCCGTCGCGGGTCTCGGTCGACTTGGAGCGCGGCTTGGAGTACTGGCCGGCGATGCGGCCGACCTTCACCACCGGCACCGAGGCCGCGTACGTCAGTACGGCGGCCATCTGGAGCAGCGTCTTCAGCTTGTTGCGGATGTGCTCCGCCGAAACGCCGTCGAAGGCCTCGGCACAGTCACCGCCCTGGAGGAGGAAGGCCTCCCCGCGCGCCACGGCTCCGAGCCGGGCGCGCAGCTGGTCGCACTCGCCGGCGAAGACGAGCGGCGGATAGGACGCGAGCTCGGCAAGGGTCTTGCGCAGAGCCTCTTGGTCCGGCCATTCAGGCTGCTGCGCCGCGGGCAGGGACTGCCAGGAGTGGGCAGCCCTCGATGTCTCAGTCGTAGCGGTCACACCGCCAAGGCTACGGGGTGGCAGGAGTGACTCGTGCCTATTGCCCGAGGAATGAGACACATCTCGGACAAAGACGTGATGCCCCTCACCCGCCCCGACGCATCCGCTAGTCTCGAACCATGCACGCGCCCCACAGCCACTCCTGGTGGTGGGCCTCCCCCCAGGGTGGCCCACAACTGGCGCGTTCCTAGACGAACACGACGGCCGCCCCTCGGGGCGGCCGTCGGCGTCTGAGCAGACGGCCCTCCGGGAGCGGACCTTGCACCGCCTCTCACCAGTCCACCCGGAAGGAAGCCGTTCCCGTGACCACCGCTGTCGACCTGCTCGCCCGTCTCACCGGCCCCGATGCCCCCGCGTTCGCCCTGCTGCACCGCCGCACGCCCCGGCTCAGCCCGGACACCGTCGAGGTGCTGCTGGGCACCGTCGACAGCTACGAGCACCTCGCCGACCTGCCCGTACGCAGCGGCCCACCGGCCGGCGGCGGCCCGGTGCACGACCTGCTCGCGCTCGTCCCGTACCGCCAGATCCGCGAGCGCGGCTTCGAGGCGCACGACGACGACACCCCGCTCCAGGCCCTCTCGGTGACCGAGCAGCACGCCCTGCCGTTGGCCGAATTCACCTACGCCCTACCGAAGTTGCCGGTCTCACTTGCCGGTGGCGGGTTCGATGTGGACGACGACGCGTACGCCGCGATCGTCCGCCGGGTGATCCAGGACGAGATCGGGAACGGCGAGGGCGCCAACTTCGTCATCCGGCGCGACTTCCACGCGACGATGGAGGACTTCTCCCCCGAACTCGCGCTGACGCTCTTCCGGCGGCTGCTGGAGCAGGAGCGCGGCGCGTACTGGACCTTCCTGGTGCACACCGGCGACCGGGTCCTGGTCGGCGCCTCCCCCGAGGTGCACGTCCGGCAGAGCGGCGGCACCGTCGTGATGAACCCGATCTCCGGCACCTACCGCTACCCGGCCGGCGGCTCCGACCTCGACTCGCTGCTCCAGTTCCTGCACGACCCCAAGGAGTTGGAGGAGCTCACCATGGTCGTGGACGAGGAGCTCAAGATGATGTGCACGGTCGGCGACCTCGGCGGCCAGGTGCTCGGGCCCCGGCTCAAGGAGATGGCCCACCTCGCCCACACCGAGTACGAGCTGCGCGGGCGCACCTCGCTGGACGTCCGCGACGTGCTCCGCGAGACGATGTTCGCGGCCACCGTCACCGGCAGCCCGGTCGAGAACGCCACCCGGGTGATCAAGCGCTACGAGCCCACCGGACGCGGCTACTACTCCGGCGCGCTCGCCCTGATCGGCCGCGCCGCCAGCGGCGGGCAGCTGCTGGACTCGCCGATCTGCATCCGCACCGCCGACATCGACCCGGCCACCGGCCGACTGGTCGTCCGGGTCGGCGCCACCCTGGTGCGCCACTCCGTCCCGGAGTCCGAGGTCGCCGAGACCCACGCCAAGGCCGCCGGCGTGCTCACCGCGATCGGCGCCCGGCCCGCGCCCACCCGGCTGCCCCACCCGACCGGGCCCCGGCTCGCCGACGACCACCGGGTGCAGGCCGCCCTGGACTCCCGCCGGGCCGACCTCGCGCCGTTCTGGCTGCGGATGCAGCAGCCGGCCGAGATCACCGAGGCCGAGCCGACCCTGGTCGTGGACGGCGAGGACACCTTCACCTCGATGCTCTCCCACCTGCTCGGCTCGCTCGGCCACCGGGTGACGGTGGCCCGCTACGACGAGCCGGGGCTGCGCGAACGGGTCGCGGCGCACCGGGGCGCGCTGGTGCTCGGCCCCGGCCCGGGCGACCCGGCGCTCGCCGACGACCCCAAGATGGTGCTGCTGCGGCCGATCGTCGCGGACGCGCTGGCCGCCGTCCGCTCCGGCGCCCGCACCTCACCGCTGCTCGCGGTCTGCCTGAGCCACCAGCTGCTGGCCGCCGAACTGGGGCTCCCGCTGGGCCGCAAGGCCGTCCCGTACCAGGGGGCGCAGGAGCGCATCGACCTGTTCGGCGCCAAGCGCACGGTCGGCTTCTACAACACCTTCACCGCGCGCTGCTCGGAGGCCGACGCGGCGCGGCTCCTCGGCGAGGGCGTCGAGGTCTCCCGGGACGCCGCCACCGGCGACGTGCACGCGCTGCGCGGGCACGGCTTCGCAGGGCTCCAGTTCCACCCGGAGTCGGTGCTCACCCGTGACGGGGTCGGCATCGTGGCGGGCCTGCTGCGCGAGGCGACGGCCGCGCTGCGCTGAGCCGGCGGCGCGGCCCCGGGCGGATGTGCCCCGCCCGGGGCCGCGCCGTCGAACCGGGCCGCGCCGTCGCACCGGGCACCGCCGTCCGACGGGGCGGCGGCGCGGGGCCGGGCGGCGCTCAGATCTCGTCGTCCAGGCCCTGCTCGATGGCGTACCGGACCAGCTCCACCCGGTTGTGCAACTGCAGCTTCCCGAGCGTGTTCTGCACGTGGTTCTGCACCGTCCGGTGCGACAGCACCAGCCGGTCGGCTATCTGCCGGTACGACAGCCCCTTGGCCACCAGCCGCAGCACCTCCGTCTCCCGGGCGGTCAGCTGCGGGGCGGCCGGTGCCGAGGCCGGGGCCGGCTCGGAGGCCAGCCGACGGAACTCGCCGAGCACCAGGCCGGCCAGGCCCGGGGTGAACACCGCGTCGCCGACGGCCGTGCGGCGCACCGCGTCCAGCAGCTCCTCCCGCCCGGCCGACTTCACCAGGTAGCCGGTCGCGCCGGACTTCACCGCCTCCAGCACGTCCTGGTGCTCGCCGCTGGCCGACAGCACCAGCACCCGGACCGCCGGGTCGTGCGCGACAACCTGGCGGCACACCTCCGCGCCGGACAGGCTGGGCAGGTTGAGGTCCAGCACGACCACCTGCGGCGTGCAGGCACGGGCCCGGCGCACGGCCTCCTCGCCGTCGCCCGCGGTGGCCACCACGTCCAGTCCGGCCTCGGCGAGGTCGCGCGAGACGGCGTCCCGCCACATCGGGTGGTCGTCCACCACCATCACCCGCACCGGCCGGTCGGCGGTCGGCTGATCGGTCATCGGCTGGTCGGTCATGGAGTGGCCTTCCTCGGGACGCGCAGTTCGACCTCGACGCCCTCCCCGGGCGCCGAGTACAGCTCGGCCGTGCCGCCGAGGTCCAGCAGCCGGCCGCGGATGGACTGGGAGACGCCGAGCCGGCCGGCCTGCTCCGCCTCGCCGAGCCGGCCGGGGGCGAAGCCGGGGCCGTCGTCGCGGATGCTGACCGTGACGGCCTCCGGCTCGTCCTCGACCAGGATCCAGGCCCGGGCCCGCTCCCCCGCGTGCTTGCGCACGTTGTCGACGGCGGCGCCGACCGCCGCCGCGAGCTCGCCCGCCGCCGCACCGGGCAGCGGCACCGGGGTGCCGGGGGCGGAGAGCGTGATCCGCTCGTCCGCGTACGGGCGCAGCAGCGCGGTGAGGTCGCGCGGGGCGTCCGGGTCCGGCGGCTCGGCGGCGTCGGACCGCGGCGCGCGCTGCTCCGGCAGCGGACCGCCCGTCATCAGGGCCCGCAGCGCGCGCTCCTGTTCACCGGCCAGCCGGCCGAGCTCGGCGAAGTCCGTACCGGAGCCCGTCCCGCCGCCCGGCTCCGTACCGCTCAGCTCCGCGCCGCGCCGCTGGACCAGGGCGAGCACCTGGAGCACGCCGTCGTGGATGTCCCGGGAGAGCCGCTCGCGCTCCCGGGTGGCCGCCTCGACCTGGAGCGCCCGGGTGAGGGTGGCCTCGCTGCCCCGGGCCAGCTCGATCACGTAGCCGATCGCGCAGCCGGCCACCATCAGCAGCACGATGTTGTGGATGTTGTCGCCGCTCGGCCCGCCGTGGCCGAGGATGTTGGCGACGCCGATCACCGAGCCCGAGGCCGCCGCCGGGCGCCAGCCGCCCTTCGCGGCGAAGCCCAGCACCGTGCCGGCCGCCCAGATGGTCGGCAGGGTGGGCGCGCCGTGGCTGATCCGGGCCGGGGAGTCGGTCATGCCGCTCATCACGATGCCGGTGACGGCGAGGGCGAGGTCGGTGCCCAGGACGAACCGGGTGCAGCGCTGCGGGTTGGCGAAGGCCCGGGTGCTGGCCAGGGTCCACAGGGTCAGCGCGCCGAGGAAGATCCAGCCGGCCACCGGGTGCAGGAAGTGCAGGTACGAGTTGAAGTACCGCAGCAGCGCGTAGCACAGGGCCAGCACCCGGAAGTAGGAGATCGCCTTCCAGAGCGGGAGTTCGACGGACATGCCGCCGACCGCCACCGTGCCGCCGACCGCGCCGGCTCTGCCGCCGTCGTCCGTCATCCGCCCCGCCCCTCCCCGGGCCGGTCCGGACGGCCGCTCGGAGCGGCCGCCCGGACGCCTACTCCGGCTTCTCCGCGGTGCCCGCCCCGGCGGACTTCTCGGCCTCGGCCGCCTTCTCCGCCTCGGCGACCCGCTCGGCCTTCTCCGCCTTCTCGGCCTCGGCCGCCTCCGCCTTCTCCGCCTTGGCGGCGGCCCGGCGCTCGGCGTCGGCCTTCTTCTTGTCCTCGGCGATCTGCCGCTTGGCGGCGGTCGCGTAGATGTCCACGTACTCCTGGCCGGAGAGCCGCATGATCTCGTACATCACCTCGTCCGTCACCGAACGGAGGATGAAGCGGTCGTTCTCCATGCCGTGGTAGCGGGAGAAGTCCAGCGGGCGGCCGATCCGGATGCCGGGGCGGATGCCGAAGTTGGGGACCACCTGGCCGGGCGGCTGCACCTTCTCGGTGTCGATCATGGCGACCGGGATCACCGGGGCGCCGGTGGCCAGCGCGACGCGGGCCAGGCCGCCGACCTTGCCGCGGTACAGCTTGCCGTCGGGCGAACGGGTGCCCTCGGGGTAGACGCCGAACAGCTCGCCCTCCTCCAGCACCGCGATCGCGCTGCGGATCGCGGCCTCGCCGGCGCCGCGCACGCCCGAGCGGTCCACCGGCAGCTGGCCGACGCCCTTGAAGAACGCGGCGGTCAGCCGGCCCTTGAGGCCCGGGGTGTTGAAGTACTCGGCCTTCGCGATGAAGGTGACCCGGCGCTTGATCAGCGCGGGGAAGAAGAACGAGTCCGAGAAGGACAGGTGGTTGCTCGCGATGATCGCCGCACCCTCGGTGGGGATGTTCTCCTCGCCCTCGATCCAGGGCCGGAAGAAGATCCGAAGCAGTGGCGCGACGATCATCTTCATCAGTCGGTAGAACAACCCGGGCCTCCTGTTATGCGGACCGGTCGATCCTAATGCCCCGCGGCCGCCCGCTGTGCCCGGCCCCGCCGAAGCGGCCGTACCCGGCCTGCTCGTAGGGGGTGTACGACCCGGCGCGGAGCGTGGGACGATGCGAATTCGCAGCACCTCCCCTCCAGCGTCCCCTCCCCCAGCGCCACCCGCCCGCGAAGGAGTCCGCCATGCCGTTGCTGCCCGGTGCCGAGCCGTACCGCCACCGCGGCGGACCGGTGGGGGTGCTGCTCTGCCACGGCTTCACCGGCTCGCCGCAGTCGCTGCGGCCGTGGGCCGACGAGCTGGCGGCGGCCGGTTGCACCGTGTCGCTGCCGCTGCTGCCCGGGCACGGCACCCGCTGGCAGGACATGCAGCTCACCCGCTGGGAGGACTGGTACGCCGAGGTCGAGCGGGAGCTGCTGGCGCTCGCCGAGGAGTGCGAGCAGGTCTTCGTCTGCGCGCTGTCGATGGGCGGCGCGCTGGCGCTGCGGCTCGCGGCGCTGCACGGGCCGACGGTCTCCGGCCTGGTGCTGGTCAACCCGTCGGTGCGCTCGGACACCCCCGCGAGCGCGCTGCTGCCGGTGCTGCGCCACCTGGTCCCCAGCCTGCCCGGGGTCGCCAATGACATCGCCCGGGTCGGCGTGACCGAGGTCGGCTACGACCGCACCCCGCTGCACGCCGCCTGGTCGCTGAGCCTGCTGTGGCGGGAGGTCCAGCGGCTGCTGCCGGAGGTGACCCAGCCGGTGCTGCTCTTCCACAGCCCGCAGGACCACGTCGTCTCGCCGGCCAACTCGGAACTGGTGCTGGCCCGGATATCCTCGACGGACGTGACGGAGCGGCTGTGCCAGCGCAGCTTCCACGTCGCGACGCTGGACCACGACGCGGCGGAAATATTCGCGGCCGGCCAGGACTTCATCCGACGGCTGGCTCCCGCGCACGCGGCGGGCGTCACCCGGGTCGAATCCGACGATCACCATGGCTGAAGGGCCGGAAGTGCACGAGAGCAGCACGGCGGGCGGCGGGGACGAGACTCCCCGCGAGGACGGCGCGACCAAGGACGGCGGGACGAACGCGGCCGCCCCGGGCGGTGCGCCGACGGACCGTACGGGCCCGGACGGCACCCCGACGCCCCCGCCCGTCCAGGACGTCGCCGGGGGCTCCGCCGGGAACACCGCCGAGGGCGCCCCGGGGGAGGCCGCCGAACGCCGCCCGCGCCGCGCGCCCGAGCGCAGCCAGGCCGAGCAGGACGCGATCTTCGCCGCCCTGGTGGCCCAGTTCGACGACCCGGTCGACCTCAACAACCCGAACTGGCCCGAGGTCGAGAACCTCCGGGCGCAGAACGAGCTCAAGGGCGGCCACAAGGAGGGCGGCCCCGGCGGTCGCGGCGACCAGGACGACCTCTCCGACCTCGCCCCCCAGCCCCGCCCCCGCTCCGGCCGGCCGGTGATGCCGGCGGGCGGCGCGGGCCCGCGCGACTTCGAGCTGGCCGAGGAGACCGACGAGGGCCACTTCGTCCCGCCGGAGCCCCCGCCGCTGCCGCCCGCCGACGTGACCGCCAAGTTCGCCTGGCTGGCGGTGCTCGGCGGCCCGGCGCTGCTGCTGGTCGACGCGGTGGTCTGGCGGGAGATCTCCGGCTGGCCCGCCTGGGTGGGGATCACCGCCTTCCTCGGCGGCTTCGTCACCCTGGTCGCGCGGATGAAGGACCGTGACGAGGACGAGCCGGAGGACCCGGACCACGGCGCCGTCGTCTAGCCGTCCGTCCGGCCGCCCGTCGCGCTGTCCGGTCGGCCGGGCGGCAGTTCGAGGACGGCGAGCACCGGCAGGTGGTCGGTCGCGGCCCGCAGGTCGGCCTCGGTGACACCGGGCAGCCCGTGCGGCACCCCGCAGCCGAGGACGGTGATCCCGGGCGTGGCGAAGACGGCGTCGATCCGCTGGTAGGGGTGCTCCGGCACGGAGGTGAACTCGCCTCCCCAGGGCGCGGTCGGGTACCCGTCCTGGAGCCGGGAGGCCAGCAGCCGCCAGCCCGGCCCGTCCGGGTGCTCGTTGAAGTCCCCTGCCACGATGCCGAGTTCGGTGATCCCGAGCTGGTCGAGCAGCAGCTCGAACTGCCCGTACCGCTCCTCCTGGTCCAGGCTGAGGTGGCAGCTGGTGACGGTGAACGGCGCCGTGCCGGGCAGCCGCAGCAGCGCGCCGGCGAAGCCCCGGGCGTGCAGGCCGCGGGTCTTGGGCAGCAGCCGGTCGTGCACCCCCAGCAGCTCCACCGCGCCGGGCCGGCCGAGCAGCAGCGGGCCCGCGGCGGTGCGGCCGCCGCCGGCCAGGACGGCCGTCCCCGTGCTCCGGGCCAGCCAGGCGGCCTGGCCCTCGGGCCGCCAGTAGCGCGGGGACTCCTGGACGCAGACCAGGTCGGGCTCGCAGGCCCGGATCACCCGGGCCAGCGCCCGCCGGTCGTCGCGCAGCGAGCGGATGTTGTAGCTGAGCAGGCGCAGCCGGCCCGGGCCGGGCGGCGGCAGCGGCTCGGCCCGTACGGCGGTCGCGGCGGCGGGCCCGGCCTCGGCGGCGGTCGTGGTCGCGGCGCTCATGGTCCTCCCCTGGGCGGTCACCGGAACGCTCCGACCGTACGCGGCCGGGCCGGGACGTGCGACGGCGGCGGCGCGTCCGGGAGCGGTCGGGGCCCGGTCGCACCGCCGCCGGCGGGCTCGAAGGGGTACGGCGGTTACGGGACGCGGGCGAGGTCCGCCGCGCCGACGATGCCGGCGGCGGAGCCCATCGAGGCCAGCACGACCTCGGCGCGCGGCCGGTGCACCCCGCCGGTCAGGTAGTGCTCGAAGGCCTTGGCGACCGGGTCGAGCAGCAGTCGGCCGGAGTCGGAGACGCCGCCGCCGAGCACGAAGACGGCCGGGTCGAACAGCGCGGCGAGGTCGGCCATGCCGCGGCCCAGCCAGTCGGACAGCTCGGCGTAGCACTCCAGGGCGAGCGGGTCGCCCTCCTCGGCGGCCTGGGTGATGTGGATGCCGCGGATGGTCTCGGCCACGCCGTCGTTGAGCTCCAGCATCCGGTGGCCGCGCTGCGGGTCGGCGGCGGCCTTCTCCCGGCCGTAGCGGCGCAGCGCGCGCCCGGAGCCGTACTGCTCCCAGCAGCCCTTGCCGCCGCAGCCGCAGGCCAGGCCGTCGGGGACCATGTTGAGGTGGCCGATCTCGCCGGCCACGCCGAAGCGGCCGCGGTGCAGCCGGCCGTCCAGGACGATGCCGCCGCCGATGCCGGTGCCGACGGTGATCAGCACCATGTCCTGGTGGTCGGCGGCCGCGCCGAAGCGGAACTCGGCCCAGGCCGCGCAGTTGGCGTCGTTCTCGACGACGGTGGACAGGCCGGTGAGCTCCTCGACCCGCCCGCGCAGCGGCTCGTTCTCCCAGTCGATGTTGGGGGCGAAGATCACCGTGGAGCGGTTGCTGTCGACGAAGCCGGGGGCGCCGACGCCCACCGCGGTGACGTCGGGGTGCTCCTCCTTGAGCTCGCGCACGGCCTGCGCGATGGCGTCGACCGCCCACTGCGGGTCGGCCGGGGTGGGCACCCTGGTCCGGGCCAGGATCGCGCCCGCCTCGTCGACCACGCCTGCCGCGATCTTGGTCCCGCCGACATCGACGCCGATGGTCAGAGCCATGTGTCCCTCAGCTATTCACTCGTTCCGCTGGACGGAACGCTACCGCCCAACCCGGCCCCCGTACACAGCCTCGCATACATTATCCGAAGACAACTCTGGGCCGACGCGGCCGGGATGCTTCAAAAGTCGTATCTAATCTCCTTCTTCGTGACGTACGAGAGCAGCTCGATCACCCTCCGGAAGTCACGGTTTCACTGCTTGGCGGACGGCCCGTCAGCCTCGTCAAAGCCGGAGCCACGGCCGCCGTCGCCGTCGCCGTCGAGGTCGAGGTCGATCTTCTCCGTCGGCGCGCCCTGCCCGGCGGTCCAGCGGCTCTCGTGCCCGGCCACGGCGGCGCGGTAGGCGGCCAGCAGCTCACTGCCCGCGGCGGCGAGCCCGGTGCCGGCGGCGGCGAGGTGGGAGTAGACCTCCGGCTGCTGGGTGCGCAGCTTGTCGGCTAGCCCGGAGAGGGTGATCAGGGTGGTGGCGCTCGCCTCCTGGGCCTTGTCGCCGAGCGCACCGGCGAACCGGCGCACCTCGTCCACCAGCGGGCCCAGCTCCGGGCCGAACGGGTGCCCCTGGCCGCCCTGCTCGCCGTCCGGCCGGCCGCCGGGCTCGGTGCGGTCGTCGGTGCTGGTCATCGCGGGCGCCTCCTCAGCCGTGGCCGCACCCCGCGGCCCTCCGGCCCGACGCTACCCGACCGGCCGGGCCGCCCGGAAAGCCGCCGAACCCGGTCCAGGACCCGCCGGAGCCCCGACCGAATCCCGCCGGTCCCCCCGCCGAACCCCCCGTCAGCCCCGGGGCCAGAGCGCCGGGTCCGGCGCGAACCGCACCGAGAGCACGCCGTCGTGCAGCCCCGCCCCGGCCACCGTGCAGCGGCGCAGCGCGGACGGCAGGGTCAGCACCCGGCGGTGGGTGCCGACCCCGACGACCAGGTCGTCGCCCCGGCGGACCAGGTCCAGCTCGGAGCGGTCGGCGCCGGGCAGGTCGAGGTGCCAGACCAGCAGGCCCTCCTCGGCGAGCCGGTCCTCGACCGGCCAGGGCTCGGGGGCGAGCCGCCCGGGCCCGTCCCCGTCGCCGTAGAGCCGGTCGGCGACGGCCTCCAGGGTGGCGTCGTCCAGGCCGGCGACCAGCACCGGGGCGTCGGTCTCGGCGGCGAGCCCGGTCAGCTCCTCCTGCCGGCGGCGGGCCAGGGCGGCCAGCCACGGGTCGGGCGAGGAGGCGGCGGCCGCGGGCAGCGCGCCGTGCACCACCACGGCGTCCGGCCGGTGCCCGTGCAGGGCGAGCCCGGCCCGGATCCGGCGCAGCTCCGTGTACGGGTGGCCGTCCGCCCGGACGACCAGCCGGACGCTGGTGCCGGGGTCGGTGAGCGCGGCGCGGGACTCGGCCAGTGCCGCGGCGGCCTTGGTGCGCCCCTCGTACAGCCAGTCGGCGGGCATCGGGACGCCGGCCAGCCCGGCCAGCAGCGGGCGCAGCGCCCGGGCGGCCTGCCGCTGCTCGGGGACGAGCCGGTCCAGGTAGCGGGCGAGCTGTTCGGGCAGGGCGAGGGCGGCGATCAGCTCGGCGGGCGGCGGGGCGAGCACGACCAGGACGTCCTGGTCGGCGGCGGGCAGGGCGCGCAGCAGGGCGAGCCGGGCGATGCCGGGGAGGGCGGTGAGCTCCTCGGGGTCGAGCTGTTCGGCGCCGAGCAGGTCGAGGGCGGGCTTGAGCCGGCCGGTGAGCGCGCCGACGGCGTAGCGGAAGGCGGCCTGCTCGTCGATCCGGGAGACGGTCAGGCCCGGTGCGTGGTGGAGCGGTTCGGGCTCCAGCCGGGTGCCGAGGGCGGAGTCCAGGGCACGGTGCGGGTCGTCGGCGGCCAGCAGCCAGGTGCGGTGGCCGCGCCGGGCGGCGTGCAGGGCGGTGGCGGCGGCCACCGTGGGTGCGCCAGCGTCGCCGCTGACCAGGATGGTGCGTGTCGCCGTCATGCCGTCCGGCCCCCGTTCGGTCGTGTCAGCCTTCGACGCGCTTCTTCAGACCGGCCAGGGCGCGGTCGATGATGACCTTCTCGGCCTTGCGCTTGATCATGCCGAGCATCGGGATCTTGACGTCCACGGCGAGCTGGTAGGTCACCTCGGTGCGGCCGCCGGCGAGCGGGGCGAGGGTGTAGGAGCCGTCCAGCGAGCGGAGCATCTGGCTGCGGACGAGGGTCCAGGAGACCTCGCGGTCGCCGTCCCAGGTGTAGGCGAGGACGTGCTCGTCGCGGATGGCGCCGGCGTCGAGCAGCAGCCGGACCTCGGCGGCGCGGCCGTCCTCGCCGGTGCCGAGGACCTCGATCTCCTTGACCTCGCCGGTCCAGGCCGGGTAGGCGGCGAAGTCGGCGATCACCGCCATGACCGTGGCCGGGGTCGCGTCGATGGTGATGCTCGACCTGGTGTGCTCCGCCATGGAATGGCCCTCCGCCTCGTCCATCTGCCTGCCGGTCCGGCCGGGGCGCGCTCGGCCCGGTCCGCCCGGAGCAGGCTATCGCGCCCGGTGGGCGGCGCGGCGGCGCGGGGCGGCCGAGGTGCGGGCGGGCGCCGGGCGGGCGGGCATGTTACCGGCCGGTCGCCCTGCGCTGTCGTAGGGTGCCATTCGAACGACCCGGTCACGGCCAGGTCGGACCCGGCCGGGTGTGACACTTCGAACACCGGAGCCGACCCCCTGGTCGAAGCTGCCTACCGGGCAGTAACGTCCTGCCGTCCCGCAGCGTCGCGAACGAGGAGCAGTCTTGCTCGACTTCAGCCTTCCGGCCCTCTACCAGGTACCGAGCGGCGGCAACCTCGCCGACCCGGTGCACCGGAACGCCGAGGAGCACCCGGACGTCGCCGTGCTCAGCCGCAAGGTGGACGGCCACTGGCAGGAGTTGACGTCGGTCCAGTTCCTGGCCGAGGTGCACGCCGCCGCGAAGGGCCTGATCGCCGCGGGCATCGAGCCCGGCGACCGGGTGGCCGTCATGTCCCGCACCCGCTACGAGTGGACGCTGCTGGACTTCGCGATCTGGACGGCCGGCGCGATCGTCGTACCGGTGTACGAGACCTCCTCCGCCGAGCAGGTCGAGTGGATCCTCGGCGACTCCGGCGCGGTCGCCGTGATCACCGAGACCGACCAGCACGTCGGGGTGGTCGCCGAGGTCCGCGACCGGCTGCCCGGGCTGGAGCACACCTGGCAGATCGACGGCGGGGCGATCGCCGCGCTGGCCACCGCCGGGCAGGACGTCCCGGACGCGACCGTCCACGAGCGCCGCCGGACCGCCGGCCCCGACGACATCGCCACCATCGTCTACACCTCGGGCACCACCGGCCGCCCGAAGGGCTGCCAGCTGACCCACGGCAACTTCCTGGCCGAGTGCGGCAACGTGGTCGAGCGCCTGGCCCCGCTGTTCCACACCGGCGAGAGCTCCGTGCTGCTCTTCCTGCCGCTGGCCCACGTGTTCGCCCGGATCGTCGAGATCGCCCCGATCATGGCGCCGATCAAGCTCGGCCACGTCTCCGACGTCCGGAACGTCACCGCCGAGCTGGCCTCCTTCAAGCCGACCCTGATCCTGGGCGTGCCCAGAGTGTTCGAGAAGGTCTACAACACCGCCCGCGCCAAGGCCCAGGCCGACGGCAAGGGCAAGATCTTCGACAAGGCCGCCGACACCGCGATCGCCTACAGCCGGGCGCTGGACGCGGGCGGCGCGGGCCTGGTCCTGCGGCTCAAGCACGCCGTCTTCGACAAGCTGGTCTACAGCAAGCTGCGCGCCGCGCTCGGCGGCCGGGCCACCCACGCCATCTCCGGCGGCGCCCCGCTCGGCGAGCGCCTGGGCCACTTCTACCGCGGCATCGGCTTCACCGTCCTGGAGGGCTACGGCCTGACGGAGACCTGCGCCGCCACCGCCTTCAACGAGTGCGCCAAGCCGAAGATCGGCACGGTCGGCCAGCCGACGCCCGGCTGCTCCGTCCGGATCGCCGAGGACGGCGAGGTCCTCCTCAAGGGCCCGCACATCTCCACCGGCTACTGGAACAACCCGCAGGCCACCGCGGACGCCTTCAAGGACGGCTGGTTCGCCACCGGGGACCTCGGCTCGCTGGACTCCGAGGGCTACCTGACGATCACCGGCCGCAAGAAGGAGATCATCGTCACGGCCGGCGGCAAGAACGTCGCCCCGGCCGTGATCGAGGACCGGATCCGGGCCCACGCCCTGGTCGGCGAGGTCATGGTGGTCGGCGACCGCAAGCCCTTCATCGCCTGCCTGATCACCGTCGACCCGGACTTCTTCCCGAAGTGGAAGGAGCTCAACGGCAAGCCCGCCGACGCCACCGTCGCCGACCTCGCCGCCGACCCGGACCTGCTGGCCGCCCTCCAGAGCGCGGTGGACGACGGCAACGCGGCCGTCTCGCACGCCGAGGCGGTCAAGAAGTTCCGCCTGCTGGACACCGAGTTCTCCGAGGAGAGCGGCCACCTGACGCCCTCGCTCAAGCTCAAGCGCAACGTCGTGCTGAAGGACTACGCCGCCGAGATCGAGGCCCTGTACCGGAAGTAGGGCCGCACCGGTACGCCGAAGGGCCCCGGGGTGACTCCCCGGGGCCCTTCGGCGTACCCGCGTCAGCCGGCCAGCAGCGAGGTCAGCCGCCCGGCCAGCAGGTCCCAGCGCCAGGAGCGCTCCACCCAGCGCCGCCCGGCCTCGCCCATCCGCCGCCGCAGCTCCTCGTCGCGCAGCAGCCGTACGATCCGCTCGGCCGCCGCCGGGGCCGAGCCGCCGGGCACCACGTACCCGGTCTCGCCCTCCAGCACCGCGTCCGGCGCGCCGCCGGAGTCCCCCGCGACCACCGGCAGGCCGGTCGCCGAGGCCTCCAGGTAGACGATGCCCAGGCCCTCGACGTCCAGCCCCCCGCGCCGGGTGCGGCACGGCATCGCGAAGACGTCCCCGGCCCCGTAGTGGGCGGGCAGCTCCTCCCACGGCACCGAGCCGGTGAACCGCACCGAGTCCCGTACGCCCGTGGCGTCCGCGAGCTTCTCCAGGTCCGCCCGGTACGGGCCGCCGCCGACGATCAGCAGCACCGCGTCCGGCACGTCGGCGAGGATCTGCGGCATCGCCTCGATCAGGGTGTCCTGGCCCTTGCGGGGCACCAGGCGGGAGACGCAGACCACCACCGGCCGGTCCGCCAGCCCGAGCCGACGGCGCACCTCGGCGCCCCCGGAGCCCGGGTGGAAGGTCGTCTCGTCCACGCCCGGCGGCAGCTGGACCATCCGGGCCGCGGCCTGCGGCCCGACCGCGGCGGCGATCCGGGAGCGGGTGTACTCGCCCAGGTAGGTCAGCACGTCGGTGCCCGCGCCGATCCGGCGCAGCAGCTGCCGGGAGACCGGCAGCTGGGCCCAGGCGGCCTCGTGCCCGTGGGTCATGCCGAGCAGCCGCCCGGCGCCGGCCCGGCGCAGCGCGGGCGCCATCAGGCCGAGCGGGGCGGCGGCGCCGAACCAGACCGAGTCGCACTTCTCCGCGCGCAGGATCTCGGCGGCCCGCCGGGTGACCCGCGGTGTGGGAACCATCACCTTCGTCCGGTCCCGGATCACCGGGAACGGCTGCTCGGCGTCGAACCGGGCCACCTCGGTGCCGTCCCGCCAGGTCGAGGCGTAGACCACGACACTGCCTGCGGGCTGACGCACGGCCATGTTGTGCACGAAGGCCTGGATGCCACCGGGGCGGGGCGGGAAGTCGTTGGTGACGATCAAGGTTCTGTGCATCAGGCCACGGCTCGCTCGGTCGGGGGGTGCGCGGTGTACCGCTGGGTGATCCGTACGATAGGTCAACACCATGACCCACCGGGAACGGAACCGCGCACGGCAACCGTTTGACCCCCGGGTCAGTCCTAGTACCTAGGCCGTCGTCCAGCACGCGGCCCGGGCGTCCGTCGGTACGACGCCTCCGGTGGGGACGTCCGAGACGAACGAGGGAGCGCAGTGGAATTGGCCCCGGCCACCGAGCCCGGTTCTTCGCGCGGCCGCCTCGGCCGCCCGCTCGGGGCGCTCGCCGCGCTCGGCGCGACCTGGGTCGCCACCCGCGCCCTGCTGGTGCTGCTGGCGACGGGTGTGCTGAAGGCGCCCGGCGGCGACGTCACGGCGGACGTCTGGATGATCTACCACGCCTGGTACGGCGTGCTCCAGACCGGCACCTTCCCGTTCGACGACGTGACCTGGCAGTACCCGCCGGGCGCCGCCCTGGTGATCCTGCTGCCGGGCCTGCTGCCCTGGTCGTACCTGGTCTCGTTCTGGGTGATCTGCGGGATCGCCGACGCCGCCGCGGCCGCGCTGCTGGTGCGCACCGGCCTGCGCCGGGGCCGGGCGCTGACCGGCGCCTGGATGTGGGTGGTGGGCGTCCCGCTGCTCGGCCCGATGATCTACAACCGCTTCGACGTCATCGTCACCGCGGTCGCCCTGGCCGGCCTGCTGGCGCTGATCCGCCGCCCGGCGGTCGGCGGGCTGCTGCTGGGCCTGGGCGGCATCGTCAAGATCTGGCCGCTGATCGGCCTGATCGGCACCCCCTCGGGCCGCCGCACCCGCCGCTCCTGGACGCTGGCGGCGGCCACCGCCGTCTCGATCGGCTTCCTGCTGACGGCCGGGATGAACGGCGCCTTCGAGTTCCTGGCGTTCCAGAAGGACCGCGGCATCGAGGTGGAGTCGCTCGGCGCGCTGCCGCTGCACTTCGCCCGGATCGCCGACGCCTGGGACGGCAAGGTCACCATGAACTACGGCTCCCCCGAGATGCTCGGGCCGTGGGTCGACGTGATCAGCAAGGTCATGCTGGCCGGCACCCTGCTGGGCTTCGCCTGGCTGCTGCTGTGGCGCTACACCTCCAAGCGCCGCAGCGCGGCCACCATGTACGACGCCGCGCTGTGCGCGCTGCTGATCTTCGTGGTGACCAGCCGGGTGATCAGCCCGCAGTACCTGGTCTGGCTGGTCGGCGTCGCGGCGGTCTGCCTGACCGTGCGCAACAGCAGCCAGCGGCCGGTGGCGGTGCTGATCCTGCTCGCCTGCCCGCTGACCCTGGTCGAGTTCCCGACCATGTTCACCCAGGTCCTGGCCAGCGAGCCGGCGGCGGTCGCCGTCCTGGCCGCGCGCAACCTGCTGCTGCTGGCCGCCGCCGTGCTCTCCTGCGTACGGCTCTGGCGCTCCACCCGCGGCGAGGCGCCGCTGCCGCCGACCGTGGTGCTGGACCGCGAGCCCGCCGCGCTGCCGTCCGCCGGCTACCCGGTGCGCCCGGGCATCGCCTACGAGCAGGACCTGCTGGACGGCATCGACCACCCGGGCACCCCGGCCGAACAGCGCCGCTGACCTGCCCTCCGCGGCCGGTCAGCCCTTCAGCGCCGCCACCTGCTCCAGCCAGAGCCGGGTGAACTCCGCCAGGCCGACGCCCAGTTCGCGGCGCATCAGCCGGTCGGTGCGGCGCTCCCGGTCCTCGCCCTGCCCGTCGGCCGCGCCGATCGCCCGGTAGAAGGCGACCAGCCGCTGCGGCCCGTGGGTGCGGCCGATCAGCTCGCAGGCCAGCCAGGACTGCTCGTAGGCCTGGGCGATGCCGGTGGCCCCGGCGGCGAAGTCCCGGTCGGCGGGCAGCGCGGCGGGCAGCTTCCCGGCGGCCACGTCCCGGGCCAGCTCGGGCGCGATCTGCTGCGGGCCGCGGCCCGAGTCCCGGTACGCCGTCCAGTCGGCGACGCCCTCGGAGAGCCACAGCGGGGTCCAGGCCCTGGTGTCGTCCCTGGTCGCGACGTGGGTGGCCTCGTGGGTGACCACCACCTGGCGGCCGAAGCCGCTGAGCCGCCCGTACGCCTCCGGGTTGACCAGCACCCGGTCCGCCGGGGTGTGCCAGGGCGCGCCGGGGGCGGCCACGGTGACCGCCGCCATGCCCGTCCAGCCGGCCGGGTCGCCCTCCAGCAGCCGGGCGAACTGCTCCTCGGTGGCCGGCCGCTCCAGCAGCAGCCGCTCCGGCCAGGCGCCGCCCCAGACCTCGGTGACGGCGGGCACCGCCCGGTCCCCCACCGCGACCAGCTCGGCCTGGTCGGGTCCCGCGGCCGGCCCGACCACCAGGCAGTGCGCGCCCGGCGACGACCGGAGCGGCCCGAAGTCCCATGGCGCGGGCGGCCCGGACGCGCTCTCCTCGCGCTCGACCCGCCAGCCGTCCCCGGCCCGTACCAGCCCGATCCGGCGCGGGTACACCACCGGGTGCTCGTCGTACCCGGCGATCCGCACCGCCAGGTCGGCGGCGGCGGTCACCCGCTCCCCGCCGGCGGCGCCGAGCACCAGGTTGCGGTACCCGGCCTCGGCCACCGGCAGCCCGGCCCAGGGCGGGGCCGAGCGCGCCCGCTCCGCCAGCGCGGCGGCCACCTCGGCGCGCCGGTCCACCGGCCGCGCCGCGGGCGCCGGCGGGGC
>NZ_JBHJSJ010000076.1:0-34887 GCF_042268845.1 Kitasatospora sp. NPDC056273
CGCGGTGAGCGGTGCGGACCGTCCGTCCGCTCACCTCCCACCGGCCGCACCGTCCGAGTCGCGCGGGCCCTGCTCCCGGGCCCGCAGCGGCCGTCCGTGCCGCCGGTGGCTGGTGTCGCAGAACGGGTACGTGCGGCTGCGCCGACAGGCACACAGGGCCACCACCGGGCGCTCGGACAGCCTCCGGGTGCCGTCGGGGAGGACCACCTCCACCGGGCCCTCGACCAGCAGAGGGCCGCCCGGCACGACGACCACCCGGGTGGCGTAGCGATCAGCGCCCGCGGACACCGCGCACCACCACCAACTCCTCCTCGCGCTCGCCGGGCCGGATCACTCCGAGCCGCTCGAACAGGGCGGCCCGGGCCGTCATCACCGGCCCGAAGGGCTGCCGCCGCCGAGCCGCCACCTCTGTGCGCAGCGCGGCCGCGCGCAGGAGCGCCAGGGTGGCCGGCACGCCCGCGAGCGCGGACTGCACGACCAGCAGCACGCCGCCCTCGGCCAGCACCCCGGGAACCGTCCGGCAGATCCGGTCCAGGACCAGCCGTCCGTCCGGTCCGGCGTCCCAGGCCAGCGCGGCGCCCCGGCCGGGAGCCGCGCCGTCCGGGTCCGTCGGGACGTACGGGGGATTCGCGGTCACCAGGTCGAAGCGTTCACCGGGCAGCGGGGCCAGAAGGTCCCCCCGGCGCAGCCGGACCCGGTCGTGGTGCAGCCGGGCGTTGCACCAGGCGGTGGCCACCGCCCTGGCGGACAGGTCCACCGCCGTGACCAGGGCCCCGCTGCGCGCCGCCGTGATCGCGACGGCCCCGGTCCCGGTGCAGAGGTCGAGCACCCGGCTGGAGCCGTCCAGCGGCTCCCGGCGCACACAGGCGGCCAGCAGTTCGGTGTCGCCCTGGGGCGCGTAGACCCCGGGCGGGCGGATCAGCAGCATGCCGAGCGGTTGCCCGGCCCGGCACGGTTCACACCTGCCGCACGGCGGCTCGTACCGGGACTTGTCCCGAGCGTCTGCTCGGGTCCGCCCCGAGCGCTCGTCTTCGGGCCGGACCCCGGATCCGTGATGCCGACGTGGCCGGGAGAAGGGACTCTGGTCAGGTGGACGGCAGCGGCGCCCCGGGCGCGCGAGGAGCTCGGCAGCCCGTGGCAGGCACTGCGGGCCGTGGCCGGGGGCCGACGCCGACGGTGGGCGTGGAGGAGGAGCACTTCCTCGTGGACCCCGTGTCCCGGGCCGTGGTTCCCGCGGGCCCGCGGCTGGCCGCCCGCGCCGCGGGCGTGCTGGGGGACCTGGTGTCCGGTGAGTTCACGGACCTCCAGGTCGAGGTGCGGACACCGCCGTGCGCCACCATGCGCGAGCTGTCCGCCCAGCTGGCCCGGTTGCGCCGCGAGCTCGCCGCGTGCGCCGAGGCCGAGGGCCTGGCCGTGTGCCCCAGTGCGACGCCCGTGATCGGGGGCGGCGGCGTGGTGCCGGTGGGCCACCACCCCCGGTACCTGGACGGGGTGGAACTGTTCCGCGGCCTGATGGACGACTTCGCCGTCTGCGCCCTGCACGTCCACGTCTGCCTGCCCGACCGCGAGGTGGCGGCCCTGGTCGGCAACCATCTGCGCCCGTGGCTGCCGCTGCTGGTGGAGATGAGCGCCAACTCGCCCTTCCACGCCGGACGGGACACCCGGTACGCGAGCTGGCGCTCGGTGCTGCGGCTGCGCTTCCCCTCCCTCGGACCGCCACCGTGGGTCGAGTCCTTCGACGACTACCGGCGCGTCGCCGCCGCGATGGCGGAGGTCGGCGGGAGCTCCTTCGCCGACCTGCCGTTCTGGGACACCCGGCCGCACCCGCGCCTGCCGACGCTGGAAGTGCGGTGCATGGACGTTCCGGCCGAGTCCGCCGACTCGGTGGCCCTGGCGGCCGTCGTGCGCGGCCTGGTGGTGACCTCCGCCCGCCTGGCGGAGCGCGGCGACAAGGGACCGCAGCTTCGCGGTGAGCTGTTGCGCGGCTCGTACTGGTACGCGACCCGCGACGGCTGGCCGGGGCCGGGAGCGGATGCGCTGACCGGACGCGTCCTGCCCGCCCCGGAACGCGCACGGAGGCTCGTCGAGCACATCGGCCCCGCGCTGGAGGAGCTGGGGGACCTGGAGCGGGTCGCCGCCTTCGTCGACCGGCTGGCCGCCCGGGGCAGCGGCGCCCACCGCCAGCGCGCCGCACACCGGGCCGGCGGCCTGTCGGCGGTCGTGGACGACCTCGCGACCTGCATGACCAGCCCGCAGGCCGTCCCGCCCCGGTCATCCGCACAGCGGTCACCCCAGGGGCGCGACCCCGACGGGTGTGTCAGCGTGGAGGAAGCCGGAGGGGCACGCGGCCCCATCTCCACGGACGCCCGCGACCACCCGGAGAAGCCGATGGACGACAGACCGGAGCAGCACGGACGCCCGCCGGAGCGCGGCGGGCGGGTGCGCCGTGACGGGTACGCCCGCCTGAACGCCGCCGACCTCGGCATCGACACCGTGGCCCTGGCCGAGGACTTCACCCGGCTCGCCGACTCCTACCAGGACCTGCCGCCGGATCCGTACGCCCGTGAGACCCACCGCTTCCGCCGCTATTCGCACGCCGTCCACCTGCCCTGGACCGGCGAGCTCTCCTACATCCCGGGCACCCCCGACGAGGAGTTCGGCACCGTCACGGAGTACTGGCAGGACGAGCACAACCCCGAGTACCCCCGGGTGCGGCGCCGGCTGCCCGACATCCCGGAAGCCCTGCACCGCAACCGGCTGCTCGACGCCCTCGTCCATGCCGACCTGGACCGTGCCCTGTGGCTGGAGGACCTGCGCCGCGTCCCCGTCTACGTCGGCATCCACCTGATCTCGCTCGGCGTCCACGACCAGGACCAGGAGGCGGTGTCCTCACCGAACTGCCTGCATCAGGACGGCGGTTCACCGGCCACCTTCACCTTCGCCCACCTGATCGGCCGCCGGAACGTGAAGGGCGGCGAGAACGTCATCGCCACCCCGGAGAGCGCCGGCCGGCAACCCGACGCGCTGCCCCCGGAAGCGATCCACGACCGCTTCGTACTGACCGAGCCGCTGGACGGCTACGGCGTCCACGACCGGCGCGTCAGCCACTACGTCGGCCCGGTCCGCCTCGGCGACGACGGGAACGAAGGGCGCCGCGACATCCTCATCATCGGAATCGCCCCCTACGCCCCGGGGCTTTGACCGGGGGGTCCACTGCCTGAATCCGCTGTTTCCGCTCGGATGCGCCACGGCTGCTTCCCGGACGACGACATGTACGACCCCGAACGGGAGATGCCGATCACGCCTGGCCGGCAACGCCGCGGTCAGGTCAGCGGGGTGGCGCGCAGGCAGGTGTGCTGGCCCGGCCCTGTGGCGACGTCCAGGGGCCTGGCCACACCGGCTTGGATCTCGACCCGGAAGGCTCCGGTGTCGTCGGCGTAGATCGGGGTACCGTCGGGTGTCCTGTCGCCGATGACGTGGACAACGACGATCTCGGGCGGACGATGCGCTCCTGGTGGGCCCGGCAGGGTGATCGCGTAGCGTTCAGGGATGTCCATGGCGGGCCTCATTCTGCAGGGTGCGCCGGCGTCTGTGAGGGCGCGGACGGTGTCGCGGACGGGTGAAGATCTCGTCTGCGCCGGTGATCTGCCGCAGGCGCCGGGTCTGAGGGAACGAAGCGGCCACCACCGGGGCGGTTGCGGCGGCGTACACGGTGAAGCGCACTGGGAGCAGAGCGTCAGGACGAGTGGAGTCGCGCGACAGGAGACGGGGCAAGTCGACGATCACACAGGGCATGCCCTCCTTGACCGAGCGCGCCAAGGCGTCCTCCAACCCGCCGCGCTGATCATGGTCGGCCTTGCCGTCCAGGCGGGCGCTGCCGGCTCTCCCGGGCAGGTCTGCGGTCGTGGTCCGCGGGGCCCGACAGGCGCACGCCCTCAGCGGACGGTAGTGGGGGGACATGACCGGCCTCCTCGCGCGAGGGAAGCTGTCCGCTTGTGATCCTGCCCCGCCGCGCTCGGAATCCACCGTCCGGGGCCGCCTGAGTCGCCCGCCCGACCGGCCTCGACGACACCCTTGAGGCACCACGCCAATCGGGGTAACCCCCCACCCCGCATCCTCGCTGCCCAGAGGCCTCCCGCCCCGCCTGTCCGCGGGCAACGCCGTGGGCGACGGCGACGGGCTGACGGCGATCGCCGCCTGCGGAGGGCACCGTGTAGCGTGTTGCCGCGCCCGCGACCCACCGGGGACGGTATCCATCCAGCACAGGCTGGATGCGATCGTCCGGGCGATGCTGGAGCAGCGTGAAGGCAAGCGCGGTCAGGCTTACGAGGATCTGAAGGCAGCCATCGGGATGGAGGAGCGGCTGTAGGACCCTGGGAGGATTCAGGTCTGGGCGGCGATCGCGACGCACAGCACCGCGACGCCGAGGGCGAGCCAGGCGAGGTAGTCGCCGAGGTGTCCGGAATGCAGGCGGCGCAGCGCCCGTACGGCTCGGGCAGCCGCGTGCCGGTCGGCGGCGGACCGATGGAGGGCGGCCGTGGCCAGGGCCAGGGCGACGGCTGCGGACAGCAGGCCCAGCAGCACCCCGGTCACGGTCCAGTCCGCGGCCGGCACGGGTCCGGGCGGCGTGTTGGCCTGGGTGAGGACGACGGCGCTGTAGCCGTCGGGGTCGGTGAAGACGGCCGCGCCACGGGCGAGGGCGGCGGGGATGGCGGGTAGGGAACCGACGAGGACGGCGAGGCCGATCAGACCGGCCGGGACGATCGTCATGGTTCGCGGCAAGGCGCGCTGCGGGGAGCGGATTTCGGGTTCCTCGCCCTCGCCGGTGGTCTCGTCCCCGTCCGGTCGGCTCTGTGGGGCCGGGCCGGCGCCGAAGAAGATCCGCAGGGCCGCGCGGAGAGCGGCCGCGCCGGTGGCGGCGGAGGCCGCGACGAACACGGCGGGCAGCCACGGCTGCCAGTGGCCGGCGGCCTCCTCGCTCAGGGCCTTGCCAAGGCCGGTACCGAACGGCGGCATGCCGGCCAGGGCCAGGGCGCCGACCACGAACAGCACGCCGACGGTGCGCAGGTCGCGTGCCTTGCCGTGCAGCCCGTGTTCATCGACGGAGCCGTACCGGTCCAGCAGTACACCGGTGAGGGCGAACAGCGCGGCCTTCACCAGGCCGTGCGCGGCGACGTACACCGCGGTGCCGGTGGCGCCGTCGGGGGTGAGCAGGGCGACAGCGATGAGGAACAGGCCGACGTGGCTGATGGTGGAGAACGCGAGCAGGCGCTTGAGGTGGCGCTGCTGCCAGCACATCAGGGCGCCGAGGAGTGCGGTCAGCAGACCGATCGCGGTGAAGGTGGTGCGGAAGGCCTGGGGGTGGATGCCGCCCGGGCCGGAGAAGACGGTCCAGTAGACGCGGGCGATGCCGTAGACGCCGAGTTCGACCATGGCGCCGGACATCAGCATGCACACCGGGGTGGGCGCCACCGCGTGCGCGTCGGGCAGCCAGAAGTGGAACGGCACGGCGGCGGCCTTGACCAGCAGGGCGGTGGCGATCAGGGCGAACGCGGCCACGGTCAGCACGTCGGTGTGGTGGCCGGCGAGCTGCCGGCCGAGGCGGGCGAGGTTGAGTTCGCCGGTGCGGGCGTAGAGGAGGCCGATGCCGAGCAGGGAGCAGTAGGCGGCGAAGGAGGTGACGATGCCGAAGGTGAGCGCCCCCTGGAGCGGGCGGGGGTCCTCGATGCGGTAGCCGGTCAGGGCGTAGGCGGCGGCTCCCATGAGTTCGAAGAAGACGAAGGCGTTGAACAGGTCGCCGGTGAGCGCGAAGCCGGCCATGCCGGCTTCGAACAGCAGGATCAGGGCGGGGAAGGCGCCGGCGTGCTCGCCGGTGGGTTCGTCGAAGTACCGCCAGGCGTAGACGACGACCGCGAGGACCAGGACGGCGACGAGCAGCGCGAGTCCGGCGCCGATGGGGTCGGCGGCGAGCACGATGCCGAGGCGGGCGGGCCAGCCGCCCAGGTCGGCGGTGACGAGGCGCCCGTCGGTGCGCGCCCAGAGCAGGGCGAGGCACGCTGCCTCGGCACCGGCGCAGGTGGTGGCCAGGATGTCGCAACCGGTCCGGGGAAGTCTGCGGCCGGCGACGGCGAGCAGTGCGGCGCCGAGCAGGGGAATGGCCACCGCGAGCGGCAGCAGGGCTGCTTCGGTCACGGTCAGCCCTTGAGGCCGGTGAGGGCCTGCGGGTCGACGGTGTGGTGCCGTTTGCGCAACTGGATGGTGAGGGCGAGCAACAGCGCGGTGACGGTCGCGCCGACCACGACGTCGGTCAGGGCGAGGGCCTGCACGACGGGGTCGACGACGGGGCGGGTTCCGGGGGTGAGGTCGGAGTAGACGGGGGCGGTCGCGCCGCGGCGGTAGCCGACGGCGAGGAGCAGGAGGTAGGTGGAGGACTGGGCGACGGCCAGGCAGCCGATGGCGTGGATCAGGTTGCGACTGGTGACCAGGCCGTACAGGGCGATGAGCAGGACCCATCCGGCGGCCAGGAAGACCCACGTTCCCATCAGGTGTCTCCGTCTCTCTGCTGGTCGGGTTCGGTGAGTTCGACGGCCTGGTCGAGGAAGTGTGCGAGCAGGGCGATCAGGCCGCAGGCGACCTCGACGCCGACCGCGGCGTTGAGGACCGGGACGGTGCCGCCGGAGGTGACGGTGTTGAAGGTGCCCAGCGGCAGCACGTTCTTGAGGAACGCGCCGCCTGCGATCAGGCCGGCCAGGCCGACGAGGCTGTAGGAGGCGGCGGCGAGCGAGTCCGCGACGTCGAGGGCGGCGAGCGGGCGCAGCTGCTTCAGGGCCCGGTAGTCGGCGGCCACGTAGGCCAGGTGCAGGGCGGTGGCGAGGACGACACCGCCCTGGAAGCCGCCGCCGGGGCTGAGCTGGCCGTGCGCGACGATGTAGACGCCCACGACCAGGGTGACCGGTAGCAGCAGCGCGCCGAAGAGGCGGGTCGTGGGCATGACCCGCTCCGCTTCGGCGCGGCGGTGGCGTTCGTCGCGGGCCCGGCGCAGCAGCAGGGTCGCCCCGAGCACGGTGCCGAAGAGGATGGACTCCTCGCCGAGGGTGTCGAAGGCGCGGATGTCGAAGTTGACGGCGGAGACGACGTTGGCGGTGCGCCGGTCCAGCGCCGCCGCCACCGCCCGGTCCCCGTAGGAATGGCTGTCCGTGCCGAACGGCGGGAGGTGAGTGCACGCGGCCGTGAAGAACGCGGCGATGACGGCGGCCGCTGCCAGGAACATCGTCAGCCGGGCGCGGGCCGTCACTTCCGTTCCCGCCCGTTGTCGCCGGCGCTGGCCCGGTCGTCGGTGCGGGTGGGTCGGCGGGTGACCTTGCGTACGGTCAGCAGGATCAGCAACGGGGTCAGCGCGGTGCCCACGGCGAGCTGGGAGAGCGCCACGTCGGGCGCCTGCAGCACCGCGAACAGCATCGCCAGGCCCAGACCGAGCACGGAGAGGACGACCGCCTGGCGGGCCGGGTCACGGGTGAGGACCGCCGTGGTGGCGGCGAGGACGACGAAGGCGACGACGAATCCGATCAGCCATGCGTTCACGGCCTGCTCACCGCTTCGGCCTCGGCTTCACGGGTGGCACGGCCGACGGCGATCGTGGTGACCGTCCCGCCGACGGCGAAGACCAGGCCGATGAACAGCGTCTTGGCCGCCCCCCGGCCCGGTCCCTGGTCGACTGCCACGGCCGCGGCGATCAGCGGCACACCGGCCACCGAGGCCGGGGCCAGGGCGTGCAGGCGCGCCAGCGCTCCGCGCAGCCGCAGCACCGCGGCCGCGGACAGCAGCACACACCCCACGCCGGCCCACAGCAGCACGAGCACGATCACATGGCGTGGCGTCAATCCGAACTCCCTCCCCCACCCCCGGTCTGGCCGGCCGGGCGGGGTCTCGTCAGTTCTCGGGCGTGGAACCGTACGGGTGCGCGTCGTGGCGGCGGCCGGCGACGAAGCGGGCGAAGACAAGGGTGCCGGCGGGGGCCAGGACGGCCAGCATCAGCGCGAGGTCCTGATAGGAGGACCGGTCGTACGCCATCGGGAGCAGCAGGAACACCGCGCCGGCCACGGTCGACAGCATCGACGCCCCGAGCAGTCGGCGCACCGCGGTGCCGCGCGCCGCGACCCACAGGCACGTCGGCGCGGGAATCGCCAACAGGACCAGGGCCGCCGCTGTCCAGGCGTTCACCGCGCGCCGTCCGTGCGGGCCACGGCCTCCTCGACCGGTCCCGCGGTCGGGCGCAGAGCGTGCACGACGACCTCGTCGTCGCGGGGCACGTCGATCACGCAGGTGTCCGGGGAGGCGGCGAGCAGCGTGCCGGCCCACCCGGCTCCCGCTCCGGGGCGCAGCCGGATGCGCCGTACCCTCCCGTCTCCGTGACCGGGGGCCATCGCGGCCGTCAGCACGGCCAGACCGCGCACGACCGAGCCCGGCAGCGCGAGGAGCGCACGCACCGCGCCACGCCCTCCTCCGACGCGGACACGTGCGGCCAGACGCATCCTGCGGGCCGCGACCGCCCCGCCCGACGCGGCGAGAACGGCGACCAGCAGCTCGACGGGCGAGACGGAGCTGACGAACACCACCGTCAGCCCCGTCAGGGCAGCACCCCACACCACGGTCTCCACCAGCCGGGTGAGCACCTGACCTCCTGTAGTCCTCCGGGCCGTTGTTCGGTTGCCGGCCACCTGGCGACTCCGCGGCGCAGGCGGTGCCTCCGCGCACGCCGTCCACCGCCCGGCCGTGTCATGGCCTCCGGGTCAGTCGGGAGGCTCCGACGGGCGGGGGTGCCCGGGCTCCGGAGGGGCAGGCTCCGCGGGCTCGCCCGGGCCGGGCGGGGCCGGCGGCTCAGGGGGCGGTTCGGGCGTTCCGGGAGGCGCGGGCGGATCCGGCGGCACCGGTGGCTCCACCGGCTCCGGCGGGCTGGGCGACGGCGGAACCGGGGTGACATCGGGGTCGGGCGGCACGGGAACGGTACCCACGGTGACCAGCTCCTATCGGCCCAGGGCGTGTTCGAGTTCCTTCTTGTTCATCTTCGAGCGCCCGTGGATGTTGCGCTGCCTCGCCTCGTTGTAGAGCTGCTCCTTCGTCGGCCCCTGGGCGCCGCTGTGCGACCGCAGCCCACCGCGACGGGAGGAGGACATGTCCTTCAGCGAGCTGCGGCTGGCGGTCTTCGACTCCCCGTGCCGGGCCCGCTCCTTGTTCACGGTGCGGGCGGCGATCTCCTCGGCGCGCTTCTCGCTCTCACCGCGCTCCAGCGCACTGTCCTTGATGTGCTCGTACTGCCGCTCCCGTTTGGGACTCGATCCGCGAGGCATGGTCACACACTCCTGTCCGATGACTGCGGGGTGCGTGTTCCCCGCATCCGTGAGAGGAACCCGCTACCGGCACCGGGCAAACCGGCTTGCACCCGTCCAGCCGCGCGCCCCAGCGCGTCGGCGAGGCCGCCGAGGGCGTGCGCCACCTGCTGCTGGCGGCTGCGATCCCGGGCCCGGCCGTCGAACCGGCCGTGCGCCCCGAAGTCCCGCCGGGCGTCCACCGGCTCGAACAGGTTGTCCGGGTCCGTGGCGCGGCGCCGACGGTCCTCCTGCTGGGAGTCGAAGCCCGTGCGGGCCAGGTAGCGGTCCAGCAGCCCGGGCACGACGGCGTTCGTCACCAGGGTCGCCACCGTACTGCCGCCCACCCAGTACTCCCTCCGCCCGGGGTGGTCGGCGGCGAACAGCACCGCGCGGGCAGCGACCTCGGGCTGGTAGATCGGTGGAACCGGCTGCGCCCGACGGGGCAGGCGGGACCGGACCCAGTCGAACTGCGGGGTGTTGACGGCCGGCATCTGCACCATCGTGGTCCGCACCCGAGTACCGGAAGCGAGCAGCTCGCAGCGCAGCGCCTCGTTGAAGCCCTGGATGGCGTGCTTGGCGCCGCTGTAGGCGCTCTGCAGCGGAATGCCGCGGTAGGCGATCGCCGAGCCGACCTGCACGATCACCCCGGCATCGCGGGGCAGCATCCGGGCCAGGGCGGCCCGGGTGGCGTAGACGTAGATGACGATGGTCCGGCAGGAAGTTTCCATACTGCTTCGGGTTTCCGGGAAACAGCGGGGCAAACGGCCCGGCGCCGCGCCGCGTGCGTGGCCGGTCGTCGGGCCGTAGCGTCGACAGGGTGGACATGCCGGGGGCGTGAGTGAGGGAGGCTTCGATGCCAGGCGAGGCGCTGTTCGTCGGCGACACCCCGTGGGACGTCCAGGCCGCCGCCGGAGCCCCGGTCACCGGCGTGGCGGTGCTCTCCGGCGGCTTCGGCGAGCGGGCCCTGCGCTCGGCGGGAGCCCTTGAGGTCCACACCGATGTCGGCGACCTCCTTGCCCGCCTCGATTCCAGCGCCCTCGCGGACCCGACGCACTTCCAGCCCGTACGCGGCTGAGCGCGCGGCCGTGGACGACTCCCCCGACGGCGGGTACACGGTCTCCGCGGAGTTCTACGATCTCCTGCAGGCCGAGACCGACCGCCGTCTGGCCGAGCGGCGCTTCGCCGCGGCCGCCACGCGGGCCCGCCACGCCGTCCTTGATGTCGGCGCGGGCACCGGCACCGCCACCGAGGTCCTGCTGCGCGCCTCCGGTGTGCCCGTCCACGCCGTCGAACCGGCCCCGGCCATGCGCGCCGCCCTGCTGTCGCGCCTGGCGCACCTCGGGGCGGACCAGCGCGCTCGCGTCACCGTGCACCCCGAGCCCCTCGCGGCGACAGGCCTGACGGCCGTGGCGGACCTGGCCGTCGCCTCCAACGTGATCGCCTGTCTGGATCCCCCGACCAGGCGGGCCACCTGGAAGGCGATCTCGGCAGCCCTCCTGCCCGGTGGCCTGCTCCTGTTCGATCCGCCGCCCGCCGGCCTGCCCGACGGGTGCGAGGCGGCGGGACGGCTCGGCCCGGTGCGGGTGGGTCCTGACCTGTACAGCGCCGACGTCACCCGACGGCCCCATCGCGGCGTCCTGCGCGTGGTCTTCACCTACCGCGTCGAACGCGCGCAGGAGCTCCTGCGCGAGGCCCGGGAGGCGTTCGACATGTGGCCCGTCCCGCCCGAACAGCTCGCGGAGGAACTCGATGCCGCAGGACTGCGTGTTGTGCGGGCGCCCGGATCCGACCTGGTGGCGGCTCGCCGTCCCGCTCCCTAGACCCGACCTCGCCCGCCTGCGGGCCTTGGTCCCGTGCCGCACCGGATCAGTCGTCCGCTTCGCCCGGTGGTGTTCCGCCTGGCGCCCCGCCGGCCTCGTCAGCCGGCTCCTCGCCGGCTGCCGGTGTGCCGCGGCCCCCCTCACCACCGTCGCCCGCGGCTGACCGGTCGCCGCCGGACAGCGCCCACCCCACGAGGCTTCCGCCGTACACCGTGAAGCCCACCCCGATCAGCCAGGACTGGACCACCAGGACTGCGCCGACCGTGCCGTAGGAAACGGCGTTGGAGACCAGTAGCGGGGCGAAGACCAGCCGGGAGAACAGCCGGAGACCGGCCAGGGCGACCATCGTGGCCACCGCCCCGGGCACCAGCCCTCGCCGCGGGGCACGGGCCCCGAGCAGGAAGCGCGGAAGCCACCAGAACAGCAGCAGACCGCCCAGCACCGTGGCGAGGATCCGCAGGGTCGGTTGGACGGCGGTGTGCTGCCAGGGCACGCCGCTCCAGGCCGCGAGGACGAGGTAGCCGGTCACCCCGGCCAGCGCGACGACCTGGCGCCCCACCCGGTGCCACGGTCCTCGCGGCAGGCCCCAGATCCGCTCGTAGGCGCCCTGCATCGCACCCGTCAGCGAGACGCCGAAGAAAGCCAGCGCGGCGAGGCTGAACCCGGTGGTCGTGCTGAGGACCTGCCCGCGTGAACCGAACAGCGTCTCGACGGCCTGGCCACCGCGCGGCGACAGCCCCAGGCCGTCGGTGATCCACTGGGCGATCCCGTTGCCGCGGGCAGGGGAAGCCGCCGCGATGACCATGAGCAACGGCACCAGGGTCACGAAGAACAGCGCGGCGAAGGCCAGCGAACGCTGCATCAGCTCGATCTCCAACCCGCGCCCCCACGCCCGCCCGCACACAAAGCGCAACCGGTGCCAGACCGCTCTCACAGTGCACGCCTTCGCACGCCGGTCAGGTGCCAGAACCCGGGGCATCCGGCCGGCGCCGAGCGCCCCGGCGCCGCGAAGTACCCTGCCGTGCCGCCGCAACCACCTCTGCCTCTCGAAGGCGTCTGCGCCCGAAGGGGCCACCTGCCGGGGCCGGACCCTGTAGCGGGGCCTCTCCCGTGTGCGGACGCGGCTTCAGCGGCCATAGGTCGGACAGACCGGGTCAGCGGTTCAGGGCGGGCAGGACCAGCTCACGGTAGGCGTCGAAGAAGACCTCCTGATCGGGGCCGATCTGTCCGACGTAGACCTCGTCGAACCCGGCGCGCTCATATGCGCGCGCTGTCTCCACGTGCTGCTCCACGTCGTCGCCGCAGGTGACCGCGTCGGCAACCATGTCGCGGGTGACGAGCTGACTTGCCTGTTCGAAGTGCGCCGGGGTGGGCAGGAGCTGGGCGAGCTCGCCGGGCAGCAGCTCGGTCGGCCACAGCCGGTGCACCACGTCCACGGCCGTTTCCCGGTTGCTGCTCCAGCACACCTTCACGCCGCCCACCACCTTCTTGCCCTGGCCCCCGGCCTCGCGGAACGCGCCCACGAGGTCGGCGTCCGGGGTCATGGTGACGAAACCGTCCCCGATCCGGCCGGCCAACTCGGCGGCCTTCGGCCCGAACGCCGAGACGTAGACCGGCAGCGGCTGGTCGGGGACGGTGTACAGGCGGGCGTTGTCGACGGTGTAGTGCCGGCCGCGGTGGCTGACCGGTTCCCCGGTGAACAACTCGCGCATCACCTCGACGGCCTCCTCCAGCATCTCGGCCCGTACCTCGAAGGACGGCCACGCATCGCCGTGCACGTGCTCGTTCAACGCCTCCCCCGTCCCGACACCGAGAGCGAAACGCCCACCCAGCAGAACGCTGGAGGTCGCGGCGGCCTGCGCGGTCACCGCCGGATGCAGCCGCACCGTCGGACAGGTCACCAGCGTGGTGACCGGCAGCGAGACGGCCTGCGACAGCGCCCCGATCACCGACCACACGAACGCGCTGTTGCCCTGCGCGTCGTTCCACGGATGGAAGTGATCGGAGACCGCCAACCGGGTGAACCCGGCCTGCTGCGCGCGACGGGCCTGGTCGATCAGCTCCGCGGGGGTGAACTCCTCACACGACAGGAAGTAGCCGTACTCGGTCAATCGGAATCCGCTCCTTCGTGAACGTCCTCCCCCGCCTCGGGCGGCGGCGGCCCCCGGGCACTGTCGCCACCACGCTAGGCCGAAGGTCCTTCGAGTGCTCCCTGACAGCACCACCAGGCCGACGGACTCGACCGCGAACGGGCCAAGCCGGCGAACGGGGCAGGGCCCACCGACCTCGTCCTCCTGGGCAGGTCGCGCGGGCGATTCGGGCTCGGGTTCAGCGCTGCGGGAACCGGTGCTGTTCGATCAGGTGGACGAAGTCCTCCCAGAACGAGGCGCCGGGCTGCCGGTCCGGGCCGCACAGGGCGACCCCGGCGAGCTGCTCCGCCTCGCGGGCCCCTGCGGCCCGCAGGAGCGCCGTGCCGGTGCCGAGCGCGGCCACCGGTTTGCCGTGCCGCAGTGCCTCGTTGACGAACCGGACGGCGTCCGGTTCCACGACCAGCACGTCCTCTGCGCCGTCCGGGACGACCACGGCGTCGTACAGCACCGAGGCGGTGGTCGCCAACGCCCGGTCGACCTCCACGTCCTGGCCGTCGCTGCCGGCCACGCTCCCGCCGTACCGGGCCAGGGTCTCCACCGTGGCGCCCTCGGCCCGCAGGGCGGTGCGCGCCGCCCGCACCTGGGCGGCGTCCACGCCCTGCGCCACCAGGACGGCGACCTTGCGGGTACGGATGCCGTGGCCGTGCAGGTTCTCCAGGCTCAGCGCGGGCGAGACCCGCTCCCCCACTGCTCCGGCTTCGCGGTCGCCGGTGGGCCGGTCCGGTGCGGGCTCGGGCGCGGGCTCGGGTTCGCCGATGCGGCGGGCGACCTCCACAGCCAGCTCCTGATCGACACGGGCCAGGTTGGCGACCATCCGGTGCCGCACGGCCTGGTCCCCGACCTTGCCGAGCTCGAAGGAGAACGCGGCGATGATGTGCTCCTGCTCCCAGCCGGCCATGCTGCGCCAGAACAGCGCGGCCTGGCCGTAGTGGTCGGCGAAGCTCGGACTGCGCCGGCGGATCGCCTGCCCGTCGACACGCTCCTGATAGTGCTCGAACACCCCCTCGGCGAGGCGCCCGCCGCCCAGGGTGGCCGGGCATCCGCCGCCGACCGAGTTCGGCGCGTAGCTCGTCCCGGAGTGGATCACCTGCTGGCCGTAGCCGTCGCGCTGGTCGGTGCGCACCTCGGCGAGCGGACGGTTGACCGGCAGTTGGGAGAAGTTGGGGCCGCCCAGGCGGATCAACTGGGTGTCCAGGTAGGAGAAGTTGCGGCCCTGCAGCAGCGGGTCGTTGGTGAAGTCGATGCCGGGAACGACGTTGGCGGTGTGGAAGGCGACCTGCTCGGTCTCGGCGAAGAAGTTCTCCGGGTTCCGGTCGAGGACCATCCGGCCGACCGGCCGCACCGGCACGAGTTCCTCCGGCACCAGCTTCGTCGGGTCCAGCAGGTCGAACGGGAACGAGAACTCGTCCTTCTCCGGGATCAGCTGGACGCCGAGCTCCCACTCCGGGAACTCGCCGGCCTCGATCGCCTCCCACAGGTCCCGGCGGTGGAAGTCGGGGTCGCGGCCGGCGGTGATCTGGGCCTCGTCCCAGACCTGGCACGCGACGCCGAGTTTTGGCTTCCAGTGGAACTTGACGAAGGTGGCGCGCCCGTCGGCGGTCACGAGGCGGAAGGTGTGCACGCCGAAGCCCTGCATCATCCGGAAGCTGCGCGGGATCGCCCGGTCCGACATCGCCCACATCAGCATGTGGGTGGACTCGGGCTGCAGCGAACAGAAGTCCCAGAACGTGTCGTGTGCGGTGCCGCCGGTGGGGATCTCGTTGTGCGGCTCCATCTTCACCGCGTGCACGAAGTCGGGGAACTTGATCGCGTCCTGGATGAAGAACACCGGCATGTTGTTGCCGACCAGGTCGTAATTGCCCTGCCGGGTGTAGAACTTGGTGGCGAAGCCGCGGACGTCGCGCACCGTGTCGGCGGAGCCGCGCGGCCCCTGGACGGTCGAGAAGCGGACGAACACCGGGGTCCGGCGGCCGGCCTCCTGGAGGAAGTCGGCGCAGGTGAACTCGGCCAGCGACTCGTACGGTTCGAAGAAACCGTACGCGCCGGCACCGCGGGCGTGCACCACCCGCTCGGGAATGCGCTCGTGGTCGAAGCGGGTGAGCTTCTCCCGCAGGTGGAAGTCCTCCAACAGCGTCGGGCCACGCTCGCCCACGGTCAGGGAGTTGTCGGTGTCGTCGACCCGGATCCCCTGATCGGTGGTGAGCGCACCGTCCGGCTCCGGGGCCCGGAAGGCGTCCAGCGCGATGTCCTTGGCATCGCGCTCGCCCCCCGAGGGAGGGCCTGGATGGGGAGCCTCCGTGACCGGGGGCGGCTGGGGGCGTCCTCCAGGCGGTCCGGGATTGGTGGTCATCTCAAAGCCCTCCGTCCTGAGGTCGGTGCGAGGCGGCTCACGGCCGCCCGCGCTGTGGGGCGCGGCTGCCCGCCGGACAACGGCTCAAACCTTCGCGCCCGGCTTGGAGCCTGGAGCCTGGAGGCGCCGGGGCAGTCCTGCAGCCCGAAGCCGTACGCAGGCGAACACCGCCGCCATGCGCGCTCGCACAACCGCGGGGGCAGTAGGCCAGGCAGGGCCGAGCGGGCGAGACCCCGCAGCGGTCGCTGCTGCTCCGACACGCGGGTGCGGCGGATCACAACGGGCTCAGTGACCGGGTGCGAGCGTCGCGGCGGCTTCGAGCATCAACCCGTGGACGAACGCTTGGGGCAGGTTGCCGCGCAGCTGGCGCTGGGCGACGTCGAACTCCTCCGCATAGAGGCCGGGCGGACCGCAGGCGGCACGGTTGCGTTCGAACCAGCGCACGGCTTCGACGTCGTTGTGCTGCTGGTGTTCCGCCAGGGCCATGACGAATCCGCACAGCAGGAAGGCGCCCTCGGCGTCCTGAAGGGGTCTCCGGTCGTGGCGGAACCGGTAGACGTGGTGGTCCTGCGCGAGATCGGCGCGCACCGCTCGCAGGGTGGCGACGGCGCGCGGGTCTTCGGCAGGCAGGGCGCCGCGGATGGCGGGCAGCAGCAGGGCCGCGTCCACGCCCGTCCGGCCTGGGGAGCGCTGCCACCGGCCGGTGGGGTGCAGGCAGTCGGCGGAGGTCTCCGCGAGGATCGCATCCGCCAGCGCCTCCCAGCCGGCGGCACGTAGTCGGAAACCTTCATCACCGAACTCCTCCACAGCGCGGGCGTGGCTCCTGGTGGGCGAACGAGGCCCGGAGAGCGGCTAACCGCTCGCGCCGCGATGAAACCGCCGTGGGTGATACCGCCCGGTGTCCGTGCGGAATCACCTGCCGGCCCGCAGGCCGTGGGCGGGCATGCCGGGCTCGGCACAGACGCTGCCCTGGACGGGGCCCGGCGGCGACCAGTCGGGGTTCCGGTGGGACGGGTGGCCCTGCCCCACGGCGGAGAACGGGCCGCTGCGAGTGTCGCGTTCAGGGGAACTAACCGGGTATGCGCCTTTTGAGGTACGGGTGATTCGTCAGGGACCGGACACAAGGAGGCACAGCCGATGGCTGTGAGACACGTCCTGATAGAGCGGGCTCCGCAGGCGGTGTGGAGCGTGTTGGGCGACCCGGCCGCGTACGGCCGGTGGGTGCCCGGCACGGGGCGGACCCGCCCGGGTGAGGGCCGGTGGCCCGCAGTCGGGTCGAGCTTGCGCTACACCGTCAGCGCCGGCCCGTTCCGCTTCGAAGGCCACATCGTCGTACGTGTGTCCGACAGTGGGCACCGGCTGGAACTGGAGGCCTTCGCCGGGCGGCTCGGCACCGTCCGGATCGCCATCGAGCTGATCGCGTGGGGCGACGCCACACTGGTGATCGTCGACGAGCACCCGCTGCGGGGCCTGGGCGGGAGCCTCCACACGGCGCCCGCTGACCTGGTGCTGGATCTGCGCCACCGCCGACTGCTCGCCCGCCTCGCCCGCACGGTCGAGCAGGCGCCCCGGGCGGCCGGCCTGGAAGCGTCCGCGTCGGGGGGAGGTCCGTCATGGCCGACGCCGTCGTGATCGGGGCCGGGCCGAACGGCCTGGTCGCCGCGAACGTGCTGGCCGACGCCGGCTGGGAGGTGGAGGTGCTGGAGGCCCAGGACCAGGCCGGCGGCGCTGTCCGCAGCGACCGCGGCGTCCACCCCGACTACGTCAGCGACCTGTTCAGCTCGTTCTACCCGCTGGCCGCCGCCTCGCCGGTGATCGCGGCCCTGCGCCTCGAAGAGCACGGCCTCGCCTGGAGCCACGCGCCGATCGTGCTCGCCCATCCCCTGCCCGACGGTCACTGCGCACTGCTGCGGCGCGGACCGGAGGCGAACATCGACGACATCGGGCGGAGCTTCGGCCGGCCGGACGCGCTCGCCTGGCGACGGCTGTCACAGCTCTGGCAGGACCTGGACCCGTACCTGGTAGGGGCGATGTTCGCGCCGTTCCCGCCGGTACGCGCCTGCCTGGCGCTGGCCGCGCGTCTCCGGGCGCCCGGCCTGCTGCGGCTGGCCCGCTTAGCGGCGCTGCCCGTACGGCGACTGGCCGAGGAGGAGTTCGACCGGGACGGCCCGGGGCTGCTGCTGGCCGGCTGCGCGCTGCACGCCGATCTACTGCCCGAATCGCCGGGCAGCGCCGCCTTCGGCTGGCTCATGGCGATGCTCGGCGAGCAGTACGGCTGGCCGGTACCGGTCGGCGGAGCCAGCGCCCTCAGCGGCGCCCTGGTGCGGCGTCTGGAATCGCGCGGGGGAACGATCCGCCGCGGTGCCCCGGTCAGCGAGGTCGTCGTCCGCGCCGGCCGGGCGCTGGGCATCCGCACCGCCCAGGGAGACTACGTCCGCGCGCGCCGAGCCGTGCTCGCCGACGTGCCCGCTCCGCACCTGTACGGCCGCCTGGTCCGGGAAGGACGCCTGCCGCCCGGATTCCGCGACGCCGTACGCCGCTTCCAGTGGGACTTCGCCACCGTCAAGGTCGACTGGGCCCTCGACGCGCCGATCCCCTGGACCGCCGAGCAGGCACACCGGGCCGGCACCGTCCACCTCGGCGCCGACTGGACGGAACTGAGCGACTACGCACTCCAGGTCAGCACCGGCCGTCTACCGGCCCGCCCCTTCGGGCTGCTCGGCCAGATGACCACCGCCGACCCGTCCCGCTCACCCGCGGGCACCGAATCGGCCTGGATCTACACCCACGTCCCCCAGCACATCGCCGACGACCTCGGGCCCGACGGCATCACCGGGTCCTGGGACGACAGGGAAAGCGAAGCCATCGCCCGCCGCATGGAAGCACAGGTCGAACGCTTCGCCCCCGGCTTCACCGGCCGGATCCAGGCCCGGCACGTACTCACCCCGCCGGTGCTGGAACACCTGGACCAGAACCTGGTCGGCGGGGCGATCAACTGCGGCACCGCGGCCCTCCACCAACAGGCGCTGCTCCGCCCGCTACCCGGCACGGGGCGGCCCGAGACCCCCATCCAGCGCCTCTACCTCGCCTCCGCCTCGGCCCACCCGGGCGGTGGCGTGCACGGCGCCTGCGGCGCGAACGCCGCCCGCGCCGCGCTCCGCGCCCAGGAAGCCCGGACCGGCCGGCTGCTGCGACCCGCCCTGGCCCGCGCCCAGCGGGCCCTGGCCGACCCAGGCGGGGGCGAGACGGCGTGACGCCGTCGGGCGGGCGGGACCCGCGGCCCGGGTAGGCCGGGATTGCAGGGGCTGTCACTGCGGGGGGCGGCCACCGCCGCAGGGGGCACCGAGCCCGGATACGGCAGCCCGGCGCGCGGCGGCTGTGCGACGCAGCACGACCTGGGGCAGGACGAGCCAGCTGGTGGCGAACCAGATCAGGCAGGCGGCGCTGAGGCCCCAGGCGGCGGCCGGGTTGCCGGTGGCGGTGCGCAGCAGGAGCAGCAGCGCGGCGGCGATGGTCAGGGCCAGGGTGATGAGTCCGACGGCGATGAGGCGACTGGCGACGTGGACCAGTTCGGGTTTCATGCCGTGGCCGGTGAGGAAGCGGTGGAAGGCCACGGGCGCGATCAGGGCTCCGGTGGCGACGGCGCCGAGGACGACGGTGGCGACGCAGCAAACTCCCTCCGTACACGGGCCGCGATCATCCGAGCATGCCACCACGCATCGTCGGAGACGATCCGCACGGCGGCTCTGGCCCGTCGTTTCCCACAGGTCCGTGATGAGCAGCCGTCCGCCGGAGGACCTGCCCCGCCCGGTACGCATACCTGCCGGACAGGCCGGTGGTCCGCGCCGGCCGTGCGCTCCTGGCGCTCCCGGCAGGCGGAGAATCACGTTGCAGAGGGCGTCGGCGCGCTCGTCCCTGTCCGGCCTGCCGAGCTCCACCCATGTGGCTGCGACATGCAACACTCCTCGAAAGCAAGGGAGTTGTGCAGATATCCAGCCTGCCGACTGGCGCGTGGGCGCTGGGGTAGGCGCGTTGGCATGCGTCGGCCCACCGGAGGCCGACGCACACAGCCGTCGCAGGAGGGTGATCCGATGCAGAAGTCCGCTGTCCGCCCGATGCCCGTCACGTTCCCCGACAGCCCGCTGCCCGACGTCCCGGTCGACGTGGAGCTCCGCTTCGACACGGCCCTTCCGTATGCGGCATGCCTGGTGTTCCCGCTGACCCCGTGCGGCTGCACCGGCTCCGACGCCGAGGTGTGCTGGTACTTCAGCCGGGATCTACTGAACGAGGGGCGCCACGTCCCCACCGGCACCGGGGACGTCAAGATCAGCCCCGGACCGGTCGGCGAAGTCCTCATCACCCTGCAGGGCCCCGACGGCCGGGCGGTGCTCAGCGCCCCGGAGGACGCCGTGACAGCCTTCCTCACGGACTCGTTCACCCTGGTGCCCGCAGGATCGGAAACCGACCACCTGGATATCGACGCCACCCTCGCCCGGCTGCGCGCCGCCGGCTGACCGCACGAAGTGCGCCGGCCGGGCGCCCGGCGCCGCACGGGTGCCCATGGCCGTCCGGCATCAGGGCGAGGGCGTGGTACACGCCGGCCGCGATGGCGAGGACGACCTCCAGGCCTGTCACTTGGCGCGGCACCGAGCTGGTGGCCCGGTTGCCGGTGCCGAGCTGGCCGTTGATGCCGCGCCCCCAGGCGAAGACCTGGCCGTTCTCCAGCAGGGCGAGGCTGAAGTCCGCGCCGCCCGCGTCAAGCCGCACACCCCCGACGACGCCGAAGTGTGGGCCGGCGCCACCCTCGCCCTCCACGCCCGGAGCATCGGCAGCAGCCGGGATGCACAACGCCTGCACGCCCGACTGCTCGCGCTGCCGCAGCAGTGACCGACACCCACCTTCCCCCGCCCCCACCACGGCCACGTCCCGCTTCCCTGCCCGTGGCCCGGACGGGGTTGGCCGGGTCGGCTGGGGTCAGGCCTGGGCGGGGTGGGTGAGGGCGTGCCAGGCGCCGTAGCCGCCGAGGAGGTCGGAGACGTCGGGGTGGCCGTGGTGGCGCAGCAGGCTGGCGGCGATGGAGGAGCGGTGGCCGCTGGCGCAGTGGATGACGAGGGGGTGGTCGGTGGGGATTTCGTCGAGGCGGGTGGGGAGTTCGGTCAGGGGGATGTGGAGGGCTCCTTCGATGAAGCCGGTTTCGCGTTCGCCGCAGGTGCGGACGTCGAGGACGGTGGGGGGCTGTTCGGCGGTGAGGGTGGTGCGGAGTTGGTCGGCGGTGAGGCGGCTGGCGGGGGTGAGGTGGTCGGCGAGGGCGGGCAGGGCGTTGTCGGGGTTGCGCAGGTAGCCGGCGATGTGGTCGAAGCCGATGCGGGCGAGGCGGGTGACGACCTCGCCTTCGCGGTCCTGCGGGGCGATGATCGCGATGGTGCTGTCGGGGGTGAGGACGGTGCCGGCCTGTTCGGCGAAGCGGCCGTCGAGGGGGACGTTGACGGCGCCGCGCAGGTGTCCGGCGCCGAAGTCCTGGGGGTTGCGGGCGTCGAGGACGACGGCGCCCGCGGTTCGGGCCTCCTTGAAGCCTTCGGGGCACAGGGGGCGGGTGGCGTGCGTGCGGTCGAGCAGCGGGCGGTCCTGCCGGTTGAGGGCGGCGTCGTGGCCGAAGTAGGCGGGGGCGGCGGACTGGCCGGCGGTGACGATGCGGACGAAGGTGTCCTGGTCCATGGGCTGGCAGGCGTAGTTGGTCAGTCGCTGCGCGCCGATGGTGGACTGGCGGTCGGTGGAGAGGTTCTTGCCGCAGGCCGAGCCGGCGCCGTGGGCGGGGAAGACGAGGGTCTCGTCGGGCAGGCCCATCAGCTTGCGGTGGACGCTGTCGTAGAGCATCGCGCCGAGTTCGGCGGCGGTGACGCCGACCGAGGCGAGCAGGTCGGGGCGGCCGACGTCGCCGATGAACAGCGCGTCGCCGGTGAGCACGCCGTACGGGACGGTGTCGTCGGGCTGCTCGAAGACCAGGATGCTGATCGACTCGGGCGTGTGCCCGGGGGTCTCCATGATCTGCAGGGTGACGTCGCCGAGTTCGATCCGTTCGCCGTCGGTGAGGTGGCGGATGGGGTAGTCGGTCTCCGCGCGGCGGCCGTACCCGATCCAGGCGCCGGTGCGGTCGGCCAGTTCGAGGTGGCCGGCGAGGAAGTCGGCGTGGAAGTGGGTGTTGATGACGCCGACGACGGTCAGGCCGCGTGCCGTGACGTCGGCGAGGTACTCGTCGACATCCCGGCGGGGGTCGACGATCACGGCCTGGCCGGTGCGCTCGTCGGCGATCAGGTACGAGGCCTGGGAGAGGCAGTCGAGGTAGAACTGGGCGAAGTACACGGGGGACCTTCCTGGGCGGCATAGGACTGGGCGGCTCGGGGCCGGGCGGTGCGGGGGTGGGCGGCTCGTAGGCCTGGGCGGTGTCGGGCGCCGCAGCGCCGTTCTGATACCCCCCTCGGTATATTTGCGAGCATACGACTGCCCGAGCCGATACGGGACGGGGTATCGCCGAGCGATTTCGATAATACCCCCGGGGGTACTATGGTGAGGCACCGAGGGGCCGGCCACCGCCGCCGAGCCAGGTACGGGCCAGTCGCCGGCGGGGCCGAGGACGCACCGGTCATGCCACGCACCCGGCACACCACCCGCACCGGGCCACCGGGCCCGTACGGACGCCCGCGCCGCCCCCGACCCGCCGGACCACTGCGGTCCGGTCTGCACCACTGGAGACACCTCATGCCCTTGCTGCCGCACGCCCACGGGCCCTACGCCCGCCGGCCCGACGCCCACGGACCGGGCGCCCCCGGGCGGGCCACCCCCGCCGAGGCCCACGAGCTCGCCCGCACCGGCGCCGCCGTGCTGCTGGACGTCCGGGAGGCCGCCGAGTTCGCCGCCGGACACGCCCCCGGCGCGCTGCACCAGCCGTTGATCGGGCTGGCCGCCGGTGTCCCGCTGCCGACCGGGGCGGCCGGGCGGACCGTGCTGGCGATCTGCCGCTCCGGCAACCGATCCGGGCGCGCGGCGGAACTGCTCGCGCGGCGCGGCGTCGAGGCGCTGAACGTGGTCGGCGGCATGGGTGCCTGGGCGCTGGCCGGGCTGCCGGTCACCACGTCCGACGGCGGCGCCGGGCACGTGATATGACCACGCTGATCCTGGCGCTCGCCGCCGGTGCGGTGGTCGGGCTGGCCCTGGGCGGGCTGGGCGGCGGCGGCAGCATGCTCGCCGTCCCCGCCCTGGTCTACCTGCTGGGCTTCAGCCCGGCGCTGGCCACCACCGCCAGCCTGGTGATCGTCGCCGCGACCTCGCTGACCGGGCTGCTCGCCCACGCCCGGGCGGGCCGGGTCCGCTGGCGCACCGGCGCGCTGTTCGCCGCCGCCGGACTGCCCGCCGCCATGGCCGCCGGGGCGCTGTCCGCCCATCTGCCGGGCGCGCTGCTGACCGGTGCCTTCTCGGTACTGGCAGCGCTCGCGGCCTGGCGGATGCTGAAGCCGCCCGCGAAGAACGCGCAGGAACGTTCCGCCGCCGGAGTCGGCCGCTCCACGGCGGCGGGCGCCGGGCTCGGCGCCGTCACCGGACTGCTCGGCGTCGGCGGCGGCTTCCTCGCCGTACCGGCCCTGGTCTCGGTGCTCGCCTTCACCATGGCCGAGGCCGTCGGCACCAGCCTTCTGGTCATCACCGCCAACTCGCTCGCCGCCCTGCTGCCCCGCCTCGGCTCGGCCGGGGCGATCGACTGGGCCGTGGCCGCCCCCTTCACCGGGGCGGCGATCCTCGGCGCCTGGGACGGCAAGCGGCTGGCCGACAAGCTCAGCGGGCGCACCCTCCAGAAGGCCTTCGCCGTCGCCCTGCTCGCCGTCGCCGCGCTGATGCTCATCACCACGGTGAGCTGATCACCACGGTGGGCTGATCACCACGACGAGCCGCCCCCGAGCCTCCCCCGAACCTCCCCGCACCACCACCGACACCCCCACCCGAGAGGACCCCCACCCCCATGACCACGCCGCTGACCGTCGAGCAGCTCCAGCCCCGCCTCGGCCTGCTCACCCTCATCGACGTCCGCTCCCCCGGCGAGTACGCCGCCGGCCACATCCCCGGCGCCCTGAACGTCCCGCTCGACCAGCTCGACCGCGCCCTGCCCGCGCTGCGCGAGGCCGCCGGGCAGGGCGAGATCGCCGTGGTCTGCGCCGCCGGGCCGCGCGCCGACAACGCCTGCCGCGTGCTGGCCGACGCCGGCATCCCGACCCTCACCCTGACCGGCGGCACCAACGCCTGGGCGAGCGCCGGGCGGCCGCTGGACCAGGTGGCCGGCGCCCGCCGGGTGTGGGCGCTGGACCGCCAGGTCCGCCTGGTGGCCGGCTCGCTGGTGCTGGCCGGCGTGCTGGTCGACCTCGCCCTGCCGGGTGCCCGCTGGGTCTCCGCCGCCGTCGGCGGCGGGCTGGCCTTCTCCGCGCTGACCAACACCTGCGCGATGGGCTCGATGCTCTCCAAGCTCCCGTACAACCGGCCCCGCCCCGGCACGCCGAGCCTGGACGAGACGCTCGCGGCCCTGACGCGCTGAGCCCAGCCTAAGCGCTGAGACCCTCGGGCCACTGAGCCCGGTCGCGGGCCGGGCCCCGACCGTCACGGGGCCCGGACCGCGACCGTTCCCAGATCGTGAAGGCCCCTGCCCACCCCCGGGCGGTTTCCAGGGGCCTTCACCTCTTCTCCCAGCTGTCTCCCGGAAGCCGTCACCGCGCATCCCGTTGACGTGGCCGAGCCCACCATGTGAAATGTCACCCATCACATGCGATGCATCGTAACGCACACCACCCATCCGATTTGAACGTTCAAACGCCATCGCCCCGCCACCCGACCCCGACCGGAGGTAGCTCCCGCCATGCCGCCCCGCCCCCGCGCCTTACCCACCGGTCTCGCCCTCCTGGCCGTCCTCGCCGCCCAGGCCCTCGGCGCCGCCCCGGCCCCGGCGGCCGCCGGAACGCCGCTCGTCGACGGCGGCGGCTACCTCCTCGGCTCCGCCCTGGACGGCAGCTGCCTCGGCCCGCAGTACGCCCAGCCCGCCCCCGGCACCCCGGTGGTCGGCGCCGCCTGCGGGCGGCTGCTCAGCCAGCGCTGGCAGCTGCGCCGCGCCGGCACCGACTACCTGCTGGTCAACGCCGCCAGCGGCCGCTGCCTCACCCTCGGCGGCCCGGACCGCCGCCCCGCCACCGCCGACTGCGGCAGCTCCCCCGAGGCCGAGCGCTTCACCGTCTCCCGCGCGCCGCAGGGCACCTACACCCTCACCACCCGCGGCACCGGCGGCTGCCTGACCGCCGACCCGGCCCCGGTGGCCCACCACTGCGACAACCGCCCCACCCACCGCTGGACGCTCACCCGCACCGAGCCGCTGGTCCTCGCCGACCCCGGCTTCGAGCAGAGCGGCACGAGCGACACGAGCGACACGAGCGGCACGAACGGCACGAACGGCACGAACGGCGCCGCCACCGCCGGCAGCACCTCCGGCGGCTGGACCTTCACCCCCCACACCGGCACCGCCACCAACAACCCGCACGGCGGTGCCCGCCTCGCCTACCTCGACGCCGGCCCCGGCTACGCGGTGAGCCAGCAGGTGACCGCCGTCACCGCGGGCAGCTACGACCTGTCCGCCTGGATCGCGACGGGCGGCGCCGGCGGCAGCCTCTCGGTGAGCGTCAACGGCACCGTGGTGCGCTCCCTCCCGCTGCCCGAGCAGTCCCTCTACGCGAAGTACACCCTCCCCCGGGTCCGGGTCGCCCCCGGCGACCGGCTGACCCTCACCATCGGCTCCTCCCCCACGGGTTGGATCAACGTGGACGACGCCGCCGTCGCCCCGGCCGCCCCCAACGACCCGGTGATCAGCTCCTCCGACCCCGAGGCCGTCGCCCTCTTCGACTGGGCCAAGGCCAAGGCCAACAGCTGGGTGCAGCAGGCCGGCGCCACCGGCGTGCTCGACCAGGACGAGAACCACCCCGGCGGCACCGGCACCACCACCTACGACGCCACCTACTGGGCCGGCTACCCGTTCCGCTCCGCCTTCTACAGCCGCGACTTCGCCCACCAGCTGGTCGGCGCCCACCTGCTCGGCCTGGACGCCGAGAACAAGACCATGCTGCGCGGCTTCGCGGCCTCCGCCACCGAGGTCAACAAGCTCTACCCGGTCTGGGCGCTCAACTTCGACGCCCGCAACTACGGCGCCATCGACTACCGGAGCCCCGACCGCTTCGTCCGCGAGCTGCCCGCGCCGTTCGAACTCGTCCAGCAGGCCGGCGAGGCCTACCGCTGGACCGGCGACCGCGACTACGCCGAGGACCCGGGCCTGGGCCGGTACGTGCGCAACACCCTCGGCCCGTTCATCGCCGCCCGCCCCGGCCCGGTCGACAACGGCGGGGTGCCGATCCCGCAGGCCACCAGCCGCAGCATCTTCGCCGGCACCGCCAGCTACGCCGAGAACGCCACCCGCACCTACGCCGAGGCCGGGGACGCGGTCGGCGCCCAGTACCAGGCCTACCTCTCCGCCGCCGCGCTGGCCGACGCCCGGGGCGACGCCGCCTCCGCCGCCGGCTACCGGAAGGCCTCCGATCAGCTGCGCACGTACGTCAACTCCACCTGGAGCGTGGACGGTTCGCAGCCCGGCGAGGTCGTCCACGGCTACGACACCGCCAGCAAGCCGATCACCGGCTGGGGCTACGAGGCGAGCGTGCTGATGCCGGTCAAGGGGCTGCTCGACCCGGGCCCGCGCCGGGACGCCCAGCTCGCCGCCATCGACGCCGCCGACTCCGGCCCGGAGCGCTCGGCGAACCTGGAGGCCTACACCTACCTGCCGGACGCCTTCTTCGCCAACCACGACGGCAGCACCGCCTGGAAGTGGATGCGGCACGTCTACGAGAGCGTCGGCGAGCCGCACGTGAGCGGCGCGATGCTGAACGGCGACTACCCCGAGGTCCCGTTCACCCTGCTCGCCCAGACCGTCCAGGGCCTGCTCGGCGTCACCCCCGACGCCGCCGGCCACGCGCTCTCCACCACCCCGCGGCTGCCCGCCTCGATGGGCTGGCTCCAGGTCGCGGGCATCCCGGTGGGCGGCGGCACGGTGACCGTCCGCCACGACGGCGCGCAGCGCAGCACCGTCACCAACACCGGTACGGAGCCTGTGACTTGGGAGGCCCGCTTCCCCGGTCAGCACGCCCGCGCCACCGTCGACGGCGAGCAGCGGGAGGCCCGCACCACGACCGTCGACGGCACGACCTACACCTCCACCACCGTGACCCTCGCGCCCGGACACTCCGCGACCGCGACCGTCACCGACTGACCCCCACACAGCACAATCCGCGGCCGGCCGGCCCCACCCGGCCGGCCGCACCCCCTCACTTCCTGACGGTTCGTCATCTCACCATCCCCCACCCCTCAGGAGGGCGCTCATGCGCCGAACCCGCCGCCGTTTCGCGGCATCCCTGCTCTCCCTCGCGCTCGCGACCGCCGGCCTCGGAGCCGTCGGCCTCGGCACGGCCGCTCCCGCCACCGCCACCCCCACCCCCACCGCGATCGGCACCGGCCCCGGCCTCGGCAACGGCAACGCCCCGACCCCGCCGATGGGCTGGAACTCCTGGAACTCCCTCGGCACCGAGGTCACCCAGGACCAGGTCGTCCAGACCATCGACTTCATGGCCGCCAACGGCCTGGTCGCGGCCGGCTACGACACCGTCACCATCGACGACGGCTGGTCGCTCTGGCACCGCGACGGCCAGAGCTCCGACCTGGTCCGCAACGCCGACGGCGGCCTCCAGCTGTACGACAACGCCGGCAACCCGGTCAGCGGCACCGACGGCACCGGCAACGACCCCACCTCCGGCCACCTGGTCCCGCGCCCCGACCACTTCCCCGAGCGGACCGTCGACGGCCACACCGTCAACGGCATCGCGTACCTCGCCCAGTACGCGCACAGCAAGGGCATGAAGTTCGGCCTCTACGCCACCGACACCTACCTCACCTGCCAGATGCACCCCGGCAGCCTCGGCCACGAGTCCACCGACGCCGCCGACTTCGTCTCCTGGGGCGTCGACTTCGTCAAGTACGACGACTGCCCGTACGGCCCGCAGATCGTCGGCCCGGACGGGCACAACTACTACACCCAGGGCGAGGGCAAGGAGCTGACCCGCTCCATCTACGCCCGGGTGCAGACCTTCCAGCACGCCCTGGACGCCGCCTCCGCCGCCCAGGGGAAGCCCAAGGTCACCCTCAGCGTCTCCGCCCAGCCCGTCCACAGCGGGGTCCCGTACCTGCTCGCCGCCGACGACCCGGCCCGCACCGACCCGGTGGTCCAGGCCGCCGGGACGGCCCCCTTCCACGCCCCCGGCTACGCGCCCACCGGCATCTGGTGCGGCCAGGTCGCCAACCTCTGCCGGATCGGCGGCGACCGGGACAGCGAGCTCGACGGGGTGCTCTGGAACGGGCAGTTGCAGACCGCGCTGCAGTACCCGGGCAACGTCCGCCCGGGCAGCTGGAACGACCTGGACATGATGTTCACCGGCTGGCAGGACGTCTACGGCCTGTGGGGCACCACGGACACCTGCACCTGCCACAAGCCCTTCACCGACGACGAGTCGCGGACGGAGGCCTCGGTCCTCGCCATGCTCGCCGCGCCGATGATCTCCGGCGCCGACCTGCGCACCGCCGCGCAGTCGCAGCACAGCGCGGACGGCTACACCTGGTCCACCGGGATCAACGACACCAGCCTGGCGATCCTGAAGAACAAGGAGGTCATCGCCGTCGACCAGGACGGCCTGGCGAAGCCCGCCACCCTGGTCGGCGCCAAGCCGGCCGACGGGCACGCCCCGGTGGTCCTCAAGCGGCAGCTCGCCAACGGCGACACCGCCGTGCTGCTGGTCAACCAGGACCCGTCGGCCGGCCGCACCGTCGCCACCAGCCTGGCCGAACTCGGCCTCGGCGGCTCCGGCTACCAGGCCAAGGAGCTGTGGACGGGCGCGGGTTCGACCGTCACCGGCCCGATCAGCGCCTCCCTCCCGCCGCACGGCGCGGCCCTCTACCGGCTCGCCAAGCAGGGCACCGGCGGGCCGTCCGGCGTGGTCGACGACGGTGCGTACCACTCCCTGAGCAGCGGCGGCCTCGCGCTGTCCCTGCTCGGCTCGTGCACCGCGCCGCTCGGCTCGATCACCGACCTGGAGCCCGCGCGCCCCGGCGACCCGGCGCAGCAGTGGACCTTCGCCAGTAACCCCGACGGGACCGTCCGGATCAGCGACAACTGCGCCACCGGCACCCACCGGCACACCGTGCTCTCCGCCGGGGCCTCGGCCGGTGACAGCGCCTACCTGCTCGACCTGTCGCCCGGCAACCCCTGGCAGGAGTGGAAGCTGACCCAGGACCAGGCCACCGGTTCCGTCACCGTCACCAACGTCGCCACCGGCCTCGCCCTCGACGCGGGCGCCGGCACCGCCGGAACCCCCGTCACCACCCGCCCGGCCACCGGCCAGCGCTGGACCCTCGGGTCCTGAGGGCCCGCTCAGTCCCTCGTGCCGGCCGTCCGCCGCGTGGCGCGGACGGCCGGCATCCGGACCAGTACCGCCACGCTCAGCCCGAAGACGACCACGCCCAGCGGGACGTGGACCGACGGCACGTGCGCGACGCCCAGCACGACCTGCGCCGAGGCCAGCACCAGGAACCCGGTGGCGTACAGGACCGGACGGGGCGAGCCGCCGCCGGGCCGCCAGGCCAGGACGGCGGCGAGCAGGTACAGCATCGAGGACCCGTACATCACGCGCGCGCCGACGCTGTGCAGCGTCTCGCCGTAGGAGGTGGAGAGCAGCAGCCCGGCCGTGACCGCCTGGAAGAGGACCGCCACGGTCTGGAGCGCCACGGAGGCCCGGAGGAAGGTGTGGGCACGCAGCCCCGCCGCCGTGCCCGTGCTGCCCGTGCTGCCCGTGGCCGCCTTCGCCGTCGTCCCGATGGCCATGACGCGCTCCCCTCTTCTGCCTCGCGGCAGCCGATCGATAGTGTCCCGCTCATCCGACGACACAGGCCGGCGAAGTGTGAGGCGAGGGTCCATGACGGACGAGCAGACCCGGGGAGCGGCCCCGACCGTGAGCACCCCCTCCGTACCGGACCCGGGCGTGGTCGTCGGCGAGCGGCGGCAGCTGATCAACCTGGCCTACCGGCTGCTCGGTTCGCTGGCCGAGGCCGAGGACGCGGTGCAGGAGACGTACGCCCGGTGGTACGCGCTGTCCCGGGAGCAGCAGGAGGCCATCGCCTCGCCGGGTGCCTGGCTGTCCACGGTGGCCGGCCGGGTCTGCCTGGACCAGCTCGGGTCGGCGCGGGCCCGGCGGGAGCGCTACGTCGGCGAGTGGCTGCCCGAGCCGCTGCCCGACCGCGGCGAGTGGGTCGGCGGCCCGGCCGGCGGCGGGCCGGCCGATCCCGCGGACTGGGTCACCCTGGACGAGTCGGTGACCATGGCCTTCCTGGTCGTCCTGGAGGCGGTGACCCCGGCGGAGCGGGTGGCGTTCATCCTGCACGACGTCTTCCGCTACCCCTTCCCCGAGGTGGCCGGGATCGTCGGCCGCACCCCGGCGGCCTGCCGCCAGCTGGCCTCCTCCGCCCGCCGCCGGATCAGGGCCGCCCGGGCCCCGGCGACCCCGACGGGCGCGCAGGCCGGACTGGTACGGGACTTCAAGCGGGCCTGGGAGGCCCGGGACATCGCGGCCCTGGTCGGCCTGCTCGCCCCCGACGCCACGATGACCGCCGACGGCGGCGGCCTGGCCGGCGCCGCCCTGCGCCCGGTGGTGGGCGGCGAGCGGATCGCCCGGTACCTGGTCCACTTCGCCGACCTCGCCCCCGGGCTCACCCTCCTCGAACGGACCGTCAACGGCCGCCCCGGCCTGGTCGCCCGGCTCGGCGGCCGCACCGCGACGGTGGCGGCCTTCGACCTGGCCGACGGCCGGATCACCCGCGTCTGGGCGGTCCGCAACCCGGAGAAGCTGCGCCCGTGGACCGCGTACGAGCCGGGCCTTGACCCGGAGCGCGAACCGCACGGCCGCTGAGTGGTCCTACAGCTCCACGTTTCGTCGCGGGTCAGCCCTTCGGGTGGTCGGGCGAGGCCGGGTCGAGCGAGGTCAGGAAGTTCCGCATGCCGTCGAGGTAGCCGGGGGTGAACAGCGAGCGCGGTGCGGCGACGGCGAGGAAGGTGCTGCGCAGCTCGGAGTCCTCGACGTCCTTGGGCACCATGTTGTGGGTCGAGTCCGGGAAGCGCAGGACGTGGAGCAGGCCCGGGGTGGTGACGAGGCGGCGGTAGGCGGCCTCGGTGTCGTCGCTGTCGACGTTGACGTCCCGGCCGCCGAGGACGAGCTGCACCGGCACCCGGAGGGCGGCGAGGTCCTCGGTGGCGTCGGCGAGGTGGTTGCGCTTGTTGAACGCCCAGCGCTCGGGGGTCAGCCCGTCGACGTCGCCGCCGGCGGCCCGGTACTCCTCGAAGGTCGAACCGGCCCGCAGGGCGGCCAGGTTGCGGTCGCTGCGGGCGACGGCGGCCGCGGTCTCCGCGGGCGAGGCGTGCCGTTCCCCCAGCTCGGCGAGCAGGTTGTAGCGGCCCTGCTGGAGCCAGTTGACGGCGGTGCCGACGGCGATCACGAACCTGACGTCCGGGGACTGCCGGGCGGCCTTGGGCATCACCCAGCCGGCCTGGCTGGCGCCCCAGAGCCCGATCCGGTTCGGGTCGATGCCGGGCTGGGCCTTGGCCCAGCGGATCGCGGCGAGGGTCTCGTCGACGCGGTCCTGCATGCTCTGGTCCAGCCAGTCGCCGGGGGCGTTGTTGACGCCGGGCTTGTCCCAGGAGAGCGTCGCGTACCCGGCCTTCGCCATGGCCTCCCAGAGCGGCCGGTAGAAGGTGTCGTGGGTGGCGTCCACGGGCCCGTCGCCGTGGACGAAGACCACCAGTCCGTACGGCCCGTGGCCGCCGGTGGGGCGGGCCAGGACGCCCTGGAGCGGCTGCCTGCCGCCGGTGACGGTGACCCGCTCCTCCGTGAGGTCGTACTCGTTCTGGTAGACCACCCAGCCGCCCGCGCCGGCCAGCAGCACGGCCACGGACAGCAGTGAGCCCCAGAGCCACCGGCGCCTGCCGAACATCTTCATAGCGTTCACCCATCAATCGTTCGTTTCGAAAACGACCGTAGCAGACATGAACGCAATGAAGTGATCGTCTTTCCCGCCGCCTACCCGGAGGCGGTCACCGCCCGACCGGCGCCGTCCCGGCCTCGGGAGCCACCCGCTCCGACACCACCGGCTCCGGCAGCGTCCGGAACAGCGCCCAGCTCAGCACCGGCATCAGCACCAGCGGCAGCAGCGCCGTACGCAGCGAGGTCGCGTCCGCGAGAGCGCCGATCACCGGGCTCGCCAACCCGCCGACGCTCACCGTCAGCCCGAGGGTGATCCCGCTCGCCGTACCGATCCGCGACGGCAGGTAGTCCTGCCCCAGCGTGACCTGCAGGGAGAACGGCACGTACAGGCCCGCCGAGGTCAGCGCCACGAACAGGTACAGCGCCGGGCCCGGCACCAGCAGCACCCCGGCCACCGCGACCGCCGCCACCAGGTACGACCAGCGGGCCACCGCCACCCGCCCCCACCGGTCCGCCAGCGCGCCGCCCAGCACCGAGCCCACCGCACCGCCCGCGTACAGCACCACCAGCGCCGCCGTGCCCGCCGCCGCACCGCCGCCCAGGCGCTGGGTGGTGAACAGCGAGAGGAAGGTGCTCAGCCCGACGAACGCGACCGAGCGGCAGACCACCGCCAGCGACAGCCGCACGAAGGCCGCACGGTCGTCGGCCCCCGGAACCGGCTCGCGCGCCTCCCCGGCCGCCCGCCGCCGCTCCAGCTCGCGCAGCACCGGCAGGCAGAGCGCGGCGCCCGCGAGCGCGGGCAGCGCCAGCAGCGGGGTCAGCCGCAGCCCGCCCGTCCCCACCACGGCGGCGACCAGCAGCGGGGCGGCGGCGAAGCCCAGGTTGCCGCCCAGCGAGAACCAGGCCATCCCCCGATGGGTGCCCAGGCCGCGCCGCCCGTCCCCCGCCCGCCGCGCCGCCAGCCGGGCCACCCGGGCCGACTCCGGGTGGTAGGCCGCCACCCCGACCCCGGACAGCGCCACGAAGGCCAGCGTCAGCCCGTACGAGCCGCCCACCCCGCTGAGCGCGATGCCCGCGCCGCCCAGCAGCGTGCTGACCGGCAGCAGCCAGGGCAGCGGCCGGCGGTCGGTGAGCGCCCCGAACAGCGGCTGCGCAACCGAGGAGAGCAGCGAGGCGGCGAGCACCACCCCGGACACGGCGGCGTAGCCGTAGTGGCGCTCGGCCGCGAAGAACGGCACCAGGGCCGCCACCGCGCCCTGGTAGACGTCCACACAGGAGTGCCCGACGGAGAGCAGGAGGATCGACCTTCGGTCGGAGGATCGTTTCGGCATGCCGCCAGCCTCGGGCCCGCACCCGCTGTCGGACTTCCGATAACCTGCCATCCGATGCCGAGAATCCGCCACGCTCCCGTCGCCTCGCGCCATACACCCGTCGTGACGCGCCACACTCCCGTCGCGTCGACCGAGGCCCGCCTGCTGCCCTCCGGCGGCGCCATCGACGCGCACCGGCACGACGACCACCAGATCGCCTACGCCGCCCGGGGCGTGGTCGGCATCACCACCGACGCCGGCTCCTGGGTCGCCCCCGGCGACCGCGCGCTGTGGATCCCGGCCGGCACCGTCCACGCCCACCAGGCCCACGGCGAACTCGAACTCCACCTGGTCGGCCTGCCCGCCGCCGACAACCCGCTCGGCCTGGACCGCCCGACCGTCCTCGCCGTCGGCCCTCTGCTGCGCGAACTGATCGTCGCCTACACCCGCACCCCCGACCAGGACACCCCCGAACGCGCCCGGCTGCGCGCCGTCCTGCTCGACCAGCTGCGCGCCTCCCCGCAGAGCCCGCTCCACCTCCCCACCCCCGCCACACCCCTGCTCCGCGCCCTGTGCGCGCTGCTGGAGGCCGACCCGGCCGACGGCCGTACGCTCGCCGAACTCGGCCACGCCGTCGGCGCCAGCGACCGCACCCTCTCCCGACTGTTCCGCGCCGACCTCGGCATGACCTTCCCCCAGTGGCGCACCCAGCTGCGGCTGCACCACGCCCTGGTACTGCTCGCCGAGGGCCTGCCCGTCACCACCGTGGCGCACCGCTGCGGCTGGGCCTCCGCCAGCGCCTTCATCGACGTGTACCGCCGCGCCTTCGGACACACCCCGGGCGGGCGCGCGCCGCGCTGAACGCCGTTGTCCGTACCGCGTGGCAGGCTGGGGGCATGTGCGGCCGCTTCGTCTCCACCACCACGCCCCAGGACCTCGTCTCCCTGCTCGGGGAGCTCCGGTGGGACCCGGCCGAGACCTTCGCGCCGAGCTGGAACGTCGCCCCGACCGACCCGGTCCCGGCCGTCCTGGAACGCGTCGACCGGGACACCGGCGAACTGCTGCGCCAACTGCGCCCGCTGCGCTGGGGCCTGGTCCCGTCCTGGGCCAAGGACCCGTCCGGCGGCGCCCGCCTGATCAATGCCCGCTCGGAGACCGTCGACACCAAGCCCGCCTTCCGCAAGGCCTTCACCACCCGCCGCTGCGTGATCCCCGCCGACGGCTACTTCGAGTGGCGCGAGGTCCCCGCCGCCGCCGACCGGAAGAAGTACAAGCAGCCCTACTTCCTCAGCACCGGCGGCCTGATGCTGATGGCCGGCCTCTACGAGTTCTGGCGCGACCACACCCGCCCCGAGGACGACCCGCTCGCCTGGCTGGCCACCGCCACCGTCATCACCACCGACGCCACCGACTCCGCCGGCCGCGTCCACGACCGGATGCCCCTCACCATCGCCCCCGACGACCTCGCCACCTGGCTCTCCCCCGCCCACACCGACCCCGCCGAACTCCACCACCTGCTGCACAGCCCCGCCGACGACACCCTGCGCGTCCGCGCCGTCCCCACCACCGTCAACAGCGTCCGCAACAACGGCCCCCACCTACTGGACACCGCCCCGGACCCACTGGGCCTGGCGGACTGAGGCCGAACCAGGGAGATTCCCAATGATGTTGTCAAGCCAGGGCGGTGACGCCTCGTGACTGCCTTACTGCGCTGGGGCGGCGTTCTTGGGCGCAACTGCATCGA
>NZ_JBHJSJ010000077.1:0-34631 GCF_042268845.1 Kitasatospora sp. NPDC056273
CCGGCGGCAGTGACCCCACACCCACTCCCCCCCCTCCCCCCCCCCCCGACCCCGCGGGCTGCCCCGCCCCGCCCGGCCCCGCCCCCCGCCCGGCCCCCGGCCCGGGCGGCCGCCCCTGCCGCCGGGCGCTCGCCCGGCTCACCGACGACTGGCTGGCCGGGCTGCTCGCGGCCGCCGGCGCCCCGCCCGGCGTCGCGCTGGTCGCGGTCGGCGGCTACGGGCGGGGCGAGCTGTCCCCGCGCAGCGACCTGGACGTCCTGCTGCTGCACGACGGTCCGGTCGCCGGGGAGCTGCCCGAGCGGATCTGGTACCCGGTCTGGGACTCGGGCGCCAGGCTCGACCACGCGGTGCGCACCGTCGCGGAGGCCCGCGCGGTCGCCGCCGCCGACCTCAAGGCCCAGCTCGGCCTGCTGGACGCCCGGCACCTCGCCGGGGACCGGGCGCTCACCGACGCGCTGCGCGCCGCGGTGCTCACCGACTGGCGCGCGAGCGCCCCCGCGCGCCTGCCCGAGCTGCGCGAGCTGGGCCGCGAGCGGGCCGAACGACACGGTGAGCTGTCCTTCCTGCTGGAGCCCGACCTCAAGGAGGCCCGCGGCGGCCTGCGCGACGTCGTGGCGCTGGACGCGATCGCCGCCAGCTGGCTGGCCGACGCGCCCCGGGACGGCCTGGACGACGCCGCGCGGTGGCTGGCCGACGTGCGGGACGCCCTGCACCTGGTCACCGGCCGGGCCACCGACCGGCTCGGCCTCCAGGACCAGGACCAGGTCGCCGAGCGGCTCGGGGTGCTGGACGCCGACACCCTGCTGCGCCGGGTCTACGAGGCCGCCCGCACCGTCGCGTACGCGGGCGACGTCACCTGGCGGGCGGTGGACCGGGTGCTCGCGGCCCGCGGCGGCCGCGGCCGGCGGGTGCGCCGGCTGGGCATCCCGTTCGCCGGCTCCGGACGCGGCTCCGGCGCGGTGGCCCGGGGCGCGGTCGAGCGGCGGCCGCTCGCCGAGGGCGTGGTCGAGCAGGACGGCGAGGCCGTGCTCGCCCAGGGCGCCCGACCGGCCGCCGACCCGGTGCTGCCGCTGCGCGCCGCGGCCGCCGCCGCGCAGAACGGGCTGACCGTCTCGTACGCCACGGTGCGCCGGCTGGCCGCCGAGTGCCGCCCGCTGCCGGTGCCCTGGCCGGACGAGGCGCGCGAGCAGCTGGTCACCCTGCTGGGCGCGGGGGAGTCGGCCGTCCCGGTGTGGGAGGCGCTGGAGGCGGAGGGGCTGGTCCGCCGGCTGATCCCGGACTGGGAGCGGGTGCGCTGCCGTCCGCAGCGCAACGCGGTGCACCGCTGGACGGTGGACCGGCACCTGGTGGAGACGGCGGTGCGGGCCGCCGCGATGACCCGCCGGGTGGCCCGCCCGGACCTGCTGCTGGTCGCCGCGCTGCTGCACGACATCGGCAAGGGCTGGCCGGGGGACCACAGCGAGGCCGGCGAGGTGATCGTCCGCGACCTCGGCGCCCGGATGGGCTTCGGCCCCGAGGACACCGAGACCCTGGCGGTGCTGGTCCGCCACCACCTGATGCTGGTGGACACCGCGACCCGGCGCGATCCGGACGACCCGGCCACCGTCGAGGCGGTCACCAAGGTGGTCGCCACCCTGCCCGAGCTGGAGCTGCTGCACGCGCTCACCGAGGCGGACGCGCTGGCCACCGGCCCGGCCGCGTGGAGCGGCTGGCGGGCCTCGCTGGTGGAGGGCCTGGTGGCCCGGGCGGCGGACCGGCTGGCCGGGGCGGGCACCCCGCCGGCGGAGGGCGCGCCGACCGCCGAGCAGGAGCGGCTCGCGGTCGAGGCCGCCCGGACCGGGCAGCCGGCGCTGTCGCTGCGGGCCCGCTCCGAGGGGGCGGAGCCGGGCGCCGAGCCGATGGGCGTCGAGCTGAACCTGGCCGTCCCGGACCGGCCCGGGCTGCTCGGCACCGCCGCCGGGGTGCTCGCGCTGCACCGGCTGGCCGTCCGCTCGGCCGGGCTGCGCGAGCTGGACCCGGTGGGCGCCGGGCCGGTGCTGCTGCTGTCCTGGCGGGTGGCGGCCGAGTACGGCGAGCTGCCGGAGGCGGCCCGGCTGCGGGCCGACCTGCGCCGGGCGCTGGACGGCTCGCTGGACGTCACCCGCCGCCTCGCCGAGCGGGACGCCGCGGCCCCGCGCCGCCGGGGCATCCCCACCCCGCCGCCGCTGGTCGCGGTGGCGCCCGCGGTGGCCTCGGCGACCGCGACCGTGCTGGAGGTCCGCGCGCACGACGCCCCCGGGCTGCTGCACCGGATCGGCCGGGCGCTGGACGGGGCGGGCGTACGGGTGCGCACCGCGCACGTCTCCACGCTGGGCGCGGAGGCCGTCGACTCGTTCTACCTGACCGACGGGGCGGGCCGTCCGCTGACCGCCCGGCGGGCCGGCGAGGTGGCGGCGGCGGTCCGGGCCGCACTGGGCTGACGCGCCCCGGAGGGCTCCGGCGGCGGGGGCCGTCGGGCCTCGGCGGCGAGGGTGGAGGAGCTCCCGGAACGGGGGTGGAAGAGCTTCGGGAGCAGGGGTGGAGACCGTACCCGGGGCGGCCGGATACCCTGGGGGGCGACGACCGTACCGATTCCGATGCCGCAGAGGACCCGCGACGACGTGTTCGACACCCTTTCCGATCGCCTCGCAGCGACGTTCAAGAACCTCCGGGGCAAGGGCCGCCTGAGCGAGGCGGACATCGACGCCACCGCCCGCGAGATCCGCATCGCGCTGCTGGAGGCGGACGTCGCGCTGCCGGTCGTCCGGGCCTTCATCAAGCAGGTCAAGGAGCGGGCGCTCGGCGTCGAGGTCTCCGGTGCGCTGAACCCGGCGCAGCAGATCATCAAGATCGTCAACGAGGAGCTCATCTCCATCCTCGGTGGCGAGACCCGACGGGTGCGGTTCGCCAAGAGCGGCCCGACGGTGATCATGCTGGCCGGTCTCCAGGGTGCCGGTAAGACCACCCTGGCGGGCAAGCTCGGCCACTGGCTGAAGAAGCAGAAGCACACCCCGCTGCTGGTCGCCTGCGACCTCCAGCGCCCCAACGCGGTCAACCAGCTCCAGGTGGTCGCCGAGCGCGCCGGCGTGGCCTTCTACGGCCCGCAGCCCGGCAACGGCGTCGGCGACCCGGTGCAGGTGGCCAAGGACTCGATCGAGTACGCCAAGCAGAAGCAGTACGACGTCGTCGTCGTCGACACCGCAGGCCGCCTGGGCATCGACGCCGAGCTGATGCAGCAGGCCGCCGACATCCGCGCCGCGGTGAACCCGGACGAGGTCCTGTTCGTCGTCGACGCGATGATCGGCCAGGACGCGGTCACCACCGCGCAGGCCTTCCTCGACGGCGTCGACTTCACCGGCGTGGTGCTCTCCAAGCTCGACGGCGACGCCCGCGGCGGTGCCGCCCTGTCGGTCGCGCACGTCACCGGCCGGCAGATCATGTTCGCCTCCAACGGCGAGAAGGTCGACGACTTCGACGCCTTCCACCCGGACCGGATGGCCTCGCGCATCCTCGGCATGGGTGACGTCCTCTCGCTGATCGAGAAGGCCGAGCAGACCTTCTCGCAGGAGGAGGCGGAGAAGATCGCCGCCAAGCTGCGCGGCGGTCCGAAGCAGTTCACCCTGGACGACTTCCTGTCCCAGCTGGAGCAGGTCCAGAAGATGGGCTCGATCTCCAAGCTGCTCGGCATGCTGCCCGGCATGGGCCAGATCCGGGACCAGATCAACAACATCGACGACAAGGACGTCAACCGGGTCGGCGCGATCATCAAGTCGATGACCCCGACCGAGCGGGCCGAGCCGGAGCTGATCAACGGCTCCCGCCGGGCCCGCATCGCCAAGGGCTCCGGTGTCCAGGTCGGCGAGGTGAAGAACCTGGTCGAGCGGTTCTTCGAGGCCCGCAAGATGATGTCCGCGATGGCCTCCGGCAAGGGCATGCCCGGCATGCCGGGGATCCCGGGCATGGGCGGCGGCGCCAAGAAGTCCGGCAAGAAGGCCCCGCAGGCCAAGGGCAAGCGCAAGAGCGGCAACCCGCTGAAGCGCGCCCAGGAGGAGGCCGCGGCCGCCGAGCGCCGCGCGCTCGGCCCGGGCGCCGGCCAGGGCCCGGCGGACGGCGGCGCGTTCGGCCTCGGCGCGGGCAAGGGCCCGGCCGACTTCGAGCTGCCCAAGGAGTTCAAGGACCTGCTGTAGTCCTCCGACCGGCTCCCGTCGGCCCGTCGTCCGGTGTTTCCGGGCGGCGGGCCGATCGCGTGTCCGATGATGGGGGCATGCGAGTGATGATCAGGGCCCCGAGGGCCGAGGACACGGCCGGGTACGCCGAAGCGGTCCGGCGGTCCGCCGAACACATCGGACGGTGGAACCCGGTCGAACCGGACGGGCTGCCCGACCTGCTGAAGCGCCAGGGGTCCGGGCTGCGCACCTTCCTGATCGTCGACCGGGAGACCGGCGGACTGGTCGGCAAGGTGAACGTCGCCAACATCGTGATGGGCCGGTTCTGCAACGCCTCGCTGGGCTACGACTCGTACGTCCCGTTCAACGGCACCGGGCGGATGACCGAGGGCATGCGGCTGGTCGTGGACCGCTGCTTCGCCCCGCAGACCGCCGACGGGCTCGGGCTGCACCGGCTGGAGATCAACGTGCAGCCGGAGAACGAGCGCTCGATCGCGATGGCCAAGCGGCTGGGCTTCCGGCACGAGGGCTTCACCCCGCGGATGCTGTTCCTCCAGGGGGACTGGCGCGACCACGAGCGGTTCGCGCTGACCGCCGAGGAGTGGCCGGGCGCGACGGCATAGTCGCTGGTGGGAGGGGTCGGCGCGGCCGTCCGGCGGTCCGGGCGCGGCGTTGCGATTGGCCCGCCCGAGCACCTGTCCGTATTGTCCGATGGGTGACCGAACCCGTGCCGCCACGTCAGACCCCCGACCAGCCCTGGCGTTCGGAGGGCGCCCCGCCCCCGCCGCCGCCCAAGCGCCGGATGCCCGGGGGCTGGGTGGGCCTCGCCCTCACCGCCCTCGTGGTGTTCCTGATCTCGGACCTGCTGCTGTCCTTCTTCGGCCCCGCCGGTGCCACCACGATCTCGTACACCGAGTTCAACAACCAGCTGAACAAGGGCAACATCACCAAGATCTACGCCAAGGGCGACGCGATCGAGGGCACCCTCAAGAGCGCCCAGCCCAAGCCGGACGGCGGCAAGGGCGACTACACCGAGTTCGACACCCAGCGGCCCTCCTTCGCGGGCGACAACCTCTGGACCACCCTGCAGCAGCAGGGCGTCGAGGTCACCGCCACCTCGCCGGTCCAGCAGCGCAGCTTCCTCACCAACCTGCTGATCTCGCTCGCCCCGATGCTGCTGCTGATCTTCATCTGGGTGCTGCTCGCCCGCCGGATGGCCGGCGGGCTCGGCGGCGGACCGCTCGGCCGCAAGGCCCCGCCGAAGCCGGTCACCGCCGAGGAGGGCAAGCGCACCACCTTCGCCGACGTGGCCGGCATCGACGAGGTCGAGGCCGAACTCACCGAGGTCGTCGACTACTTGAAGAACCCCGAGCGGTACCGCAGGCTCGGCGCCAAGATGCCGCGCGGCGTACTGCTGAGCGGCCCGCCCGGAACCGGCAAGACCCTGCTGGCCCGGGCCGTGGCCGGCGAGGCGAACGTGCCGTTCTTCTCCGCCTCCGCCTCCGAGTTCATCGAGATGATCGTCGGCGTCGGCGCCAGCCGGGTCCGCGAGCTGTTCGCCGAGGCCCGCAAGGTCGCCCCGGCGATCATCTTCATCGACGAGATCGACACCATCGGCCGCCAGCGCGGCGCCGGCGGCGGCATGGGCGGGCACGACGAGCGCGAGCAGACCCTCAACCAGATCCTCACCGAGATGGACGGCTTCAGCGGCTCCGAGGGCGTCATCGTGATCGCCGCGACCAACCGGGCGGACGTGCTCGACCCGGCCCTGCTGCGCCCCGGCCGCTTCGACCGGCGGATCACCGTCAGCCCGCCCGACCGGGAGGGCCGCGCGGCGATCCTGCGCATCCACAGCCGCAGCGTCCCGCTGGCGGGCGACACCGACCTCAACCAGCTGGCCAAGGTCACGCCGGGGATGACCGGCGCCGAACTCGCCAACCTGGTCAACGAGGCCGCGCTGCTGGCCGTCAAGCGCAAGCAGGACGCGGTCAACGAGCGGGACCTCTCGGACGCGCTGGAGAAGGTCCAGCTCGGCGCGGTGCGGCCGCTGGTGATGCCGCAGGAGGAGCGCGAGCGGACGGCGTACCACGAGAGCGGGCACGCGCTGCTGGGCATGCTCCAGCCCGGCGCGGACCCGGTCCGCAAGATCACCATCGTGCCGCGCGGCCGGGCGCTCGGCGTCACGCTCTCCACCCCGGAGAACGACCGCTACTCGTACACCGAGCCGTACCTGCGCGGCCGGATCATCGGCGCGCTCGGCGGCATGGCGGCCGAGCAGGTGGTCTACGGGGTGATCACCACCGGTGCGGAGAGCGACCTGGAGCAGGTCACCAGCATCGCCCGCGGGATGGCCGGACGCTGGGGGATGAGCGAGCGGGTCGGCCGGCTCACCGCGGTGCCCTCCGACCCGCAGGGCGCGTACGGGCTCTCCGCCGCGCCGACCACCCTGGACGCGGTGGACGAGGAGGCGCGGCGGATCGTCTCCGAGTGCTACGACGACGCGGTGCGGATCCTGACCGAGCAGCGGCACCGGCTGGACGCGCTGGCGGCGGCGCTGCTGGAGGCGGAGACGCTGGACGAGGCGGCGGCGTACCGGGCGGCGGGGGTGCCGCGGGAGGGCTCCGAGGGGGCCGACGGGGCCGACGGGGCCGACGGGCCTGCCGGCGGGTCCGGCGGGCCTGGTGGGTCCGACGGCGCTGACGGGGCCGACGGGAAGTCGATCGACCGGGCGTGAAGCCGGGGGCCGGGGGCGCTCGCCATGGTGGCGGGCGCCCCCGGTTTTTCGTCCCCGCTCTTCCTCGGCCTCCTCGTCCCGCCTAGCGCGACCGTTCGGCGACCAGGTAGCGGAACAGGTTCTCCATCCGTACCGAGCCGTCCGCGCGCAGGTACGGCTGGAGCACCTCCTCCAGCTCCTTGGCCACCAGCGAGGCCCCGGAGAACTCCTCGGCCGGCTCGAACAGGCCGGTGGAGAGCAGCCCGCGCACCGCGCTGTCGAGGTCGGCGTAGGCGAACGGGCAGCTCACCCGGCCGCTGCCGGCCGGACGCAGGCCGGCCGGGGCCAGCAGGTCCTCCAGCGCGCCGGGCGCGCTCAGCTCGAACGGGTCGCGCGCGGTGGTCCGGCCCGCCATCCGCCGGGCCACGTCCAGCACCGGGGCGCTCTCGCAGCGCTCCGGCGGGCCCCAGGCGGCCAGCACCACGTGCCCGCCCGGGAGGGTGAGCCGGGCGGCCTCGGCGACCACCGGCCCGGCGTCGGCGGCCCCGGGCAGCTGCTCGAAAACCGTCACCAGCGAATGGGCCGAGCGGGCGACGGCCGCCGACGTCCGGGGCCCCGCGCACACCCGCAGCCGGCGATCGTGGGCCAGCTCGCGCAGCTCGTCCCGCGGCTCCTGCCCGGAGACCTGGGCGCCCCGGCCGGCCGCGAGCAGCAGGGCCAGCCCGGAGCGGCAGCCCAGGCCCAGCACGCTGCTCGCCGGGCCGACCTCCAGCCGGTCGTAGACCGCCTCGTAGAGCGGCACCAGCATGCGTTCCTGGATCTCCGCCCAGTCGCGCGCCCGCGCGGGGCGGGCCGCCCCGGTCCGCGGGTGGTGCGGGCGTGCGCCCGTCGGTCGTGCGGTCGTGCCGGTCGTGCCGGTCGTGCGAGCTGAAGCCATGGCGGCCTCCCATCCGGTCCTTCGGTGCGCTGCTACGGCTCCCCCAAAGTCCCGCCCCACACCAGCGAACAGCGGGTCGGGCCCGGCGTCCAGAGGGGTGCAGGGTGGTGCGCGCGTGTCGCGGTGGTGCGCCCCCGCCCGGTGATACCGATTCGAAACCGGGGCCCCGGGCCCCGTACCATTCGCCCCATGGCTAAGGCACCCGTTCTCACCCCTCAGGCGGAAGACTTCCCGCGCTGGTACCAGGACCTCATCAACAAGGCCGAGCTGGCCGACAACGGTCCGGTGCGCGGCACCATGGTCATCCGACCGTACGGCTACGGCCTGTGGGAGCGGATGCAGCAGGAGATGGACGCGCGGATCAAGAAGGCCGGCGCGCAGAACGCCTACTTCCCGATGTTCATCCCGCAGTCCTACCTGACCAAGGAGGCCGAGCACGTCGAGGGCTTCGCCCCCGAGCTCGCGGTGGTCACCCACGGCGGCGGCAAGCAGCTGGAGGAGCCGGTCGTCGTCCGGCCGACCTCCGAGACGATCATCAACGAGTACTTCTCGAAGTGGGTGCAGAGCCACCGCGACCTGCCCCTGCTGATCAACCAGTGGGCCAACGTGGTCCGTTGGGAGCTCCGCCCGCGCGTCTTCCTGCGCACCACCGAGTTCCTCTGGCAGGAGGGCCACACCGCCCACGCCACCTACGAGGACGCCCGCGAGTACGCCTCGATGATCCACACCCAGGTCTACGGCGACTTCATGACGAACGTGCTCGGCATCGACGTCGTGCTCGGCCGCAAGACCGCCAAGGAGCGCTTCGCCGGCGCCATCAACACCCTCACCCTCGAGGGCATGATGGGCGACGGCAAGGCGCTGCAGATGGGCACCAGCCACGAGCTGGGCCAGAACTTCGCCAAGGCGTTCAACACCACGTACCAGCTGCAGGGCGCCGAGCGCGAGTACGTCTGGCAGACCTCCTGGGGCGTCTCGACCCGCATGGTCGGCGGCCTGATCATGTCCCACGGCGACGACAACGGCCTGCGGGTGCCCCCGCGCCTGGCCGCCGTCCAGGCCGTCGTGCTCGCGATCAAGGGCGACGACGCGGTCATCGCCAAGGTCCGCGAGATCGGCGCCCAGCTGGAGGCCGTCGGCATCCGGGTCGTGGTCGACGACCGCACCGACACCCCGTTCGGCCGCCGTGCCGTCGACTGGGAGCTCAAGGGCGTCCCGCTGCGCATCGAGGTCGGCCCGCGCGACCTGGAGAACGGCACCGCGATGCTGGCCCGCCGCATCCCGGGCGGCAAGGAGCCGGTCTCCATCGACGCCCTGGCCGCGCTGCTCCCGGGCGTGCTGGAGGAGGACCAGGCGCTGCTGCTGCGCCAGTCCCGCGAGCGCCGCGAGTCCCGCACGGTCGACGTCAAGACCATCGACGAGGCCATCGAGGCCGCCGCGACCGGCTGGGGCCGGATCTCCTGGGCCGACCTCGGCGCGGAGGGCGAGGCCAAGCTGGCCGAGCAGGGCGTCACGGTCCGCTGCATCGTCGCGGCCGACGGCTCGGTGCCGCTGGCGGACGACCAGGAAGGCAATGTCGCGCTCGTCGCCCGGGCGTACTGACATCCGTTCGGTGTTCGGTGGATGTCCGGTGGATGTCCGCCGGGCGCCGGTCGCCCACGGGTAATGACCGGCACCGGCGACATTTGCCCGGAATGCGGATGGGTAAGAATCCGGTAACTGTTCCGGTGCGTCCCCGCGGGGGACATCCCTACTGGCCGGTCAACTCCCGGTATTAACCGAATAGCGGTACGGTGTACGGCCCGTGGCCCTGTCAATCCGGCAGGCCCACGGGCCGTACGTCCTGGGTGGCGACAGCCCGCCCCCCGGACGGAATTCATCAGGCCCGCCGACGTTGCGACGGGCCCAAACCGGCAGGGGGTTGGTCTTGCGTCAGATCCGGAACGCGCAATTCGCGCGCGGCCTCGCATTCCTGGGAGTTCCCTGTGAATTCCCCGGGAACGAGAACATGCGGAACATCGGCTCGCACTCCATCGTTGGTCTAGCGTGAGCACGACACAGCCCCTCGTTCTCGCGGCCGAACTGGCCGCCGCCTGGAGTGACATCCAGGCCTACCACCAGGACCTTCCCGATCTGGCCTCGCCCGAGGCCCTGATCGGCGAGTCCTCCTCGGCCTGCGGGACGCGGCTCGGTTTCGAGCGCCTCCTCCACGAGGCCGCCCACGGTCTGGCCGCGGCCCGGGACATCCGGGACACCTCGCGCGCCGGCCGCTACCACAACCGGCGCTTCCTGATGCTCGCTTCCGAGCTGGGCCTGGCGCACCCGGTCGAGCCGCACGCGAGCAGCGGCTTCTCCCAGGTGACCATGCTCAAGGAGACCCAGGAGCGGTACGCCGAGACCATCGAACGCCTGGACCGTGCCCTCGGGGCGCACCAGGAGGCGGTGGCCGGCGACGGCGCGACGCGCGCCTTCCGCGGTCCGGCGGCCCGGCACGGCTCCTCCGGGGGCGGCGTGCGGGTCAAGGCGGTCTGCGGGTGCGGGCGAAACGTCCGGGTCGTTCCCTCGGTGCTCGCGCAGGCGTCCATCGTCTGCGGCGCGTGCCAGCAGCCGTTCAAGATCGCTTAAGTCGCTCACGCCGCTCACGTCGCTTGAGCGGTCGACGTCCCGACGGGCTGCTGTGCGGGCAGCGGTCCGGCCGGATGGGCGGCGCGGAGCGGAGTGGAGCGGTACGGGCGGTGCACGCGGGGCCGGCGGTACCGGCAGCGGCGGCAGCGCCGAGTGAGCGGTGACGGGCGGTAGCAGTACAGGCGATACAGGCCGTACGAGCAGTACGGAACGAGCGGTACAGCAGGACAGCGGTGATGTCTTCGGGTTGGACCGGGAGCGGGGGCTCCCGGTCGAGCCCTGACCGGGTGCCCGGTCCCGCGTACAGGCGGTTCTCGCCGATGTGGCAGAATGGACAGCTGAGTACTCGGCAGCCGAGCAGGACCCCTCTCTCCTACGGCTGGCGTGTCCCTTGAACGGTCCGCCCCGCAACCCCACGCGACGGCGAGCCCGCTCACCCACGTCAACACCAGGAGAATCCACTCCCGTGGCAGTCAAGATCAAGCTGAAGCGTCTCGGCAAGATTCGCTCCCCGCACTACCGCATCGTCGTCGCCGACGCCCGCACCAAGCGTGACGGTCGCGCGATCGAGGAGATCGGCATCTACCAGCCGACCTACAACCCCTCGAAGATCGAGGTCGACAGCGACCGCGCCCAGTACTGGCTGTCCGTCGGCGCCCAGCCGACCGAGCCGGTGCTCGCCATCCTGAAGCTGACCGGCGACTGGCAGAAGTTCAAGGGCCTGCCGGCTCCGGCTCCGCTGCTCGTTGCCGAGCCGAAGGTCGAGGACTTCTCGCACCTGTTCGCGAAGGCCGTCGCCGGCTTCGAGGACGCCACCACCGGTGTCGCCATCACCCCGAAGGCCAAGAAGTCGGACAAGGCCGAGGCCGAGTCCGACGCCGCCGCCGAGGCCTGATCGTGATCGAGGACGCCCTCGACCACCTGGTGAAGGGCATCGTCGAGCACCCCGACGAGGTGCAGGTGCGCTCGCGCAACCTGCGTCGGGGGAACACCATCGAGGTGCGAGTGCACCCCGATGACCTCGGCAAGGTGATCGGCCGGGGCGGCCGTACGGCGCGCGCTCTGCGCACCGTGGTCGGCGCCCTCGGCGGTCGCAACGTCCGGGTCGACCTGGTCGACGTGGACAACATTCGCTGACGCCGCTGCTCGTTCAGCCGTCAGGGCTTGTGAGGCCGACCGGGACGCATGTCGTCCCGGTCGGCCTTTCGCATTTCCATCAGCATTTCCGTCGCTTCATGGCTTAGCAGTCCGTCGCTTCGCAGCCCGTCGCTTTTCGTTGCGGCTCAGGAACTCCAGGAGAACGATCACCGTGCAGCTCGTCGTCGGCAAGATCGGCCGTGCCCACGGCATCAGGGGGGACGTCAGTGTCGAGGTCCGCACCGACGAGCCGGAACTCCGGCTCGGCCCCGGTGCCGTCCTGCTCACCGACCCCGGCTCGACCGGACCGCTGACCGTCGAGTCCGGCCGGGTGCACAGCGGCCGGCTGCTGCTGCGCTTCGCCGGCGTCAAGGACCGCAACGCGGCCGAGGCCCTCCGCGGCACCGTGCTCATCTCCGAGGTCGACCCGGAGGAGAGCCCCGAGGACCCGGAGGAGTACTACGACCACCAGCTGATCGGCCTGGACGTGGTGCTGCTGGACGGCACCCCGGTCGGCGAGCTGACCGAGATCGTCCACCTGCCCTACCAGGACCTGCTCACGGTCAAGAAGGCCGACGGGACGGAGGTGCTGGTGCCCTTCGTCAGCCAGATCGTGCCGACCATCGACCTGGAGAACCAGCGCGCCGTGATCACCCCGCCGCCCGGGCTGATCGACATGGAGCAGGCCGAGGTCGCGGGGACCTCCTCGGCCGAGCGCGGCGAGGACTCGGAGGAGTCGGAGTGACCGTCGAGGAGCGCGCCGGGGCGGGTGTCGAGGTCGGCGCCGAGGTCGGTGTCGGGGCCGGTGTCGGGGTTGGCGCCGATGCGGCGTCGAGCGGTGCGGTGTCGACTGGTGCGGCGCCCGGCGGCGCGGTGTCCGGCGGGGTGCAGAGCGGCATGCGGATCGACGTCGTCACGATCTTCCCGGAGTACCTGGAGCCGCTGGACGTCTCGCTGGTCGGCAAGGCCCGCGCCCGCGGGCAGCTGGACGTGCACGTCCACGACCTGCGCGGATGGACCCACGACGTGCACCGCACGGTCGACGACAGCCCGTACGGCGGCGGCCCCGGCATGGTGATGAAGCCCGAGCCGTGGGGCGAGGCGCTGGACGCGGTGGTCGCCGGCGGCCCCGAGGGCCAGGTGCCCACCCTGGTCGTGCCGACCCCGAGCGGGCGCCCGTTCACCCAGGAGCTCGCCCAGGAACTGGCCGGGCGCCCCTGGCTGGCCTTCACCCCCGCCCGGTACGAGGGCATCGACCGCCGGGTGATCGAGGAAGCCGCCACCCGGATGCCGGTGGTCGAGGCCTCGATCGGCGACTACGTGCTGGCCGGCGGCGAGGTCGCCGTGCTGGTGATGGTCGAGGCGATCGCCCGACTGCTGCCCGGAGTGCTCGGCAACGCCGAGTCCCACCGCGACGACTCGTTCGCGCCGGGCGCGATGGCCGACCTGCTGGAGGGCCCGGTCTACACCAAGCCCGCCGAGTGGCGCGGCCGTACGGTGCCGGACGTGCTGCTCAGCGGCAACCACGGCAAGATCGCCCGCTGGCGCCGCGAGCAGGCCTTCGCCCGGACCCTGGCGAACCGGCCCGACCTGGTCGAGCGCTGGCAGTACGGCGCCTTCGACAAGAAGGAGCGCGAGGCGCTGAGCATCCTCGGCCTGGCCTGGGACGAGGGGCTCGGCCGATTTCGGTCCACGGCCGTTGATGTGGAAGAATAGGCGGCTGCTGTCTGTCGCTGGTTCCCTCCTGTAGGGGACACGTGGACCGGCGCCCTCGCCACGGGGGGATCGCCGTCAGCCGATGCGGCCCGCAGCGAACCCCATTGTGACGATTTTCCGTGGGCGGCCCGTGGCGCCTGCGATGGAGAGCAACATGAGCAACAAGCTCGCTGCTGTCGACGCGGCCTCGCTGCGTAGCGACATCCCGGCCTTCCGCGCCGGTGACACCCTGAAGGTTCACGTCCGGGTCATCGAGGGCAACCGCTCCCGTGTCCAGGTCTTCCAGGGCGTCGTCATCCGCCGCCACGGCGCCGGCATCGGTGAGACCTTCACCGTTCGCAAGGTCAGCTTCAACGTCGGCGTGGAGCGCACCTTCCCGGTGCACACCCCGGTCGTCGAGAAGATCGAGGTCGTGACCCGCGGTGCGGTTCGCCGCGCCAAGCTGTACTACCTGCGTGACCTCCGCGGCAAGGCCGCGAAGATCAAGGAGAAGCGCGACCGCTGATCCACCGGCCCCCGGCCTCGCCGGGGGATCGGAACGCTCTGAGGGGGCCGAGTGGCCGCAAGGTAAGCTCACCCCCCGATGAGCACGCACGAACCACCCGCGGACCGCGACGGCAGTCCCGCACCCACCGGTGCGGACTCGCTGTCGCGGTCCGCGGTCGTTTCCGGGGGTGGCGTCGTCGGCGCGGAGCGCGCCGACGGGCCTGAGCACGCTGAGGTACTGGAGCAGGCCGAGGGCCCGGAGCGGACCGGCGGCTCCGGCGGCGACGGCTCGGACGAGTCGGACGGGTCGGACGGGTCTGACCAGGACGAGGAGCCCGGGCGCTCGCGTTCGCGGGACCTGCTGCTGTTGGTCGGGATCTGCCTGACGGCCCTGCTGCTGGCGAACGCCTTCGTCGCGCGTCCCTTCTCGGTGCCCTCCGGGTCGATGGAGGAGACCCTGCGCCCCGGCGACCGGCTGGTCGCGTACCAGCTCGCCTACGCCTTCGGCGGCCATCCCCAGCGGGGCGACGTCGTGGTCTTCGACGGGAGGGGCTCCTTCCTCCGCGAGTCGGCGAAGCCACCCACGTTCTGGGACGGCCTGCGCTCGTTCGCCCAGGACCTCGGGCTGGCCCCGGCCGGGGACACCGTCTACGTCAAGCGCGTGATCGGCGTCGGCGGGGACCGGGTGACCAGCACCGGGCCGGGCGCGCCGATCACCGTCAACGGCGTGCCGATCGACGAGACCTCCTACCTGTCCCCGGGCGACGACCCGTCGAGCGTGGCCTTCGACATCGTCGTGCCGGCCGGCAAGCTGTGGGTGATGGGCGACCACCGCAGCGCCTCCCGGGACTCCCGCGACCACCTCGGCGATCCCGGTGGCGGCTTCGTGCCCGAGAAGAAGGTGATCGGCCGGGCGGACTGGGTGGTCTACCCGTTCTCGCGCTGGACCAGCCTGGACCGGCCCGCGGCCTTCGCCGCGACTGCGGGGACAGGCGGTCATGGGGACCAGGGGTAGGGGGCGGCTCGACGACCGCCCGGCTGCCGGAGGCCCGACTGGCCCGACTGCGGGGGGACCGGCCGCAGGGGGTCCGGCTACGGCCGGTCCGGTGCGCGGTGGACCGGGGGAGGACGGTGCGGCAGGCCGTGGACCGGCCGGGGCCCCGTCGGCGCGCGGCCGGGCCGAGCGCCGTCGCAGTGCCCGCAAGGCCGCCCGTCGGCGCAAGCGCTCGCTGGTCCGCGAAGTGCCCATGATCGTCCTGGTGGCCCTGCTGGTGGCGCTGGTGATGAAGACCTTCCTGGTCCAGGTGTTCGTGATCCCCTCGGGTTCGATGGAGCAGACCATCCTGATCGGGGACCGGGTACTGGTGGACAAGCTGACCCCCTGGTTCGGCAGTGAGCCGCAGCGCGGCGACATCGTGGTGTTCAAGGACCCGGGCGGCTGGCTGGAGCGCGACCGCAAGCCGTCCGAGGACGGCCCGGTGCTGGGTGCGGCCAAGCAGGTGCTGACCTTCGTCGGACTGCTGCCCTCCGACAACGAGCAGGACCTGATCAAGCGGGTGATCGGCGTCGGCGGGGACACCGTCGAGTGCTGCGACGCGCAGGGGCGCCTGAGCGTCAACGGCCACCCGGTGGAGGAGTCCTACCTCGCGCCCGGCAACCCGCCGTCCCGGCAGGCCTTCAGGATCCAGGTGCCGCAGGGGCGGCTGTGGGTCATGGGTGACCACCGGGACGTCTCCGCCGACTCCCGTTTCCACATGGGCAATCCGGGACAGGGGACGATCCCGCTGAGCGGCGTGGTCGGTCGCGCGTTCGTGACCGCCTGGCCGCTGAACCGCTTCCATCAACTCGATGCGCCCGGTTCACTCTCCTCTCTCGCCCGGATGCCGCAGGCCGGCGGAACTGCCGCGGGATCGGTGGGCGTTGGGCCGGTTCCTGCGGAACCGCCGCTCGTTATGGGGGTGTTGGGCATCCTTCCGCTCGTCGTTCGCCGGTCGGGGCGGCCTCCGGAGTGAGCCGCACCGGCCGCCGACCGGACGGGCCTCGCGTGTGGGACCGCGAGCCGGATGCCTTGGAGTGATAGAGAAGTGCAGGTGCGGCCGGGAGTGGTCCTGGTCGCGGGCCGAGGCTGTGCTGGTGTCAGGGGAGTCCGCGGTGGGCAGCCCTGAGGCGTTCATGGTCGTGGTGAGCGTGGTGCCCGCTGTGCGGCACTCTGAGCGCGGGCGCGCGGGCGTCCGCACAGCAGGGAGGAGACGTTGTGGGGGATTTGGTGATCGGCGCCCGATCAGGCGCCGGAGAGCCCGAGGGCCCAGGCCGTCGGGCGGACCGGTCCACCGAGTCCGCGGCCTCCTCGGCCTCGGTCGAGGACGCGGCGGCGCAGACCGCCGACGGGCAGGGCGGTGCCGGGTCGGAGGACTCCCCGGGCTCCCAGCACGCGGAGGCCGAGCCCGCGGACGGCTCGGAGTCGGAGGCTCCGTCCAAGCCGCGCAAGCAGCGCTCGTTCTGGAAGGAACTGCCGATCCTGGTCGGCATCGCGCTCATCCTCGCGCTGGTGATCAAGACGTTCTTCGTCCAGGCGTTCTCCATTCCGTCGGAATCGATGCAGAACACGCTGCAGGTCGGCGACCGCGTCCTGGTCGACAAGCTGACCCCGTGGTTCGGGGCCGAACCCGAGCGCGGTGAGGTCGTGGTGTTCCACGACCCGGGCGGCTGGCTGAGCGACGAGCCGACCCAGCAGAGCAGCAACTCCTTCCTCCGCGGTGTGCAGGACGTGCTCAGCTTCGTCGGCCTGATGCCCTCCGCCAACGAGAAGGACCTGATCAAGCGGGTCATCGCGGTCGGCGGGGACACCGTCGAGTGCGAGGGCGAGGGGCCGGTCAAGGTCAACGGCGTCGCGCTCAACGAGCCGTACGTCTACCAGGGCAACACCCCGTGCGGCGACCACCCCTTCGGCCCGGTCAAGGTGCCCAAGGACCGGATCTGGGTCATGGGCGACCACCGCGCCAACTCGCTGGACTCCCGTTTCCACATGGACCAGCCGGGCGGCGGCACCGTCCCGGTGGACAACGTGATCGGGCGTGCCTTCGTGGTGGCTTGGCCGGTCGGCCACTGGTCGACGCTGCCGGTGCCGGACACCTTCGACCAGAAGGGCCTGGCGGCGGCCGCGCCGATGGCGCCCCCCGTGGCCGGTGCGGTGGGGGCCGTCGCCCTGCTCCCGCTGGTGCGGCGGGTGCGTGGCCGGGCGGAGAGCCGCAAGGAGTCCTGAGCTCCACCGGATCGTGTTCCGCCGGGTTGGCCCCGGCTCTTGCGCGGGCCGTGGTACCGACGAGTAATCTGCTCGGACGTGCCACGGCCCGCCGGCGTTTCCGCCCGTGCCTCCGGCGTGCCAGTGGTGTTCTCCGGTCGGCCAGAGGTGGACGGTGTCGATGAGCAGTGTCGTGGAGCAGACGGCCGACCACCCGACCGCGCCCGCCCGTGCGGGCCGTCGGCCCGCCGCGGTGCTGCAGGGCGTCGCCCTGGCGCTCGGGCTGGTGCTGATGGTCGGCGGCTTCGCGCTGATCGCGATCGACTACCGGCCGTACAAGATCCCCACCGCCTCGATGCACCCGACGCTGCGCGTCGGGGACACCGTGCTCGCCCGCAAGGTCGGCGGCGGCGACATCGGGCGGGGCGACGTGGTGGTCTTCCGGGACCAGGCCTGGGGCGGCGAACTCATGGTCAAGCGGGTGGTCGCGGTCGGCGGGGACACCGTCGCCACCAGCGGGGCCGATCACCGGCTGACGGTCGACGGGCAGCCGGTGGACGAGCCCTACCTCGCGACGCAGGGCGGCCAGGGCCAGCCGTTCAGCGTGACGGTGCCGCAGGGCCGGCTGTTCCTGCTCGGCGACAACCGGGTGGGCTCGCTGGACTCCCGCACCCACCTGGAGGTGGACGGCGGGACCGTCCCGGCCGAGGCCGTCGAGGCCAGGGTCGAGGCCACCGTGCTGCCCTTTGGCCGGACGGGCCTGCTCGACCGGGTCACGGACTTCGACGGCTTCGCGGGCCCGAAGGCCTCGCAGCCGGGGCCGCTGGAGCCCTCCGCCTACGCCGCCGTCGCGGGCGCGGCGCTGATCCTGGTGACTTCGGCGGTGGGCGGGGCGGCGGGTCTGGCCCGCCGGCTCCGGGGGCGCAGCTCCTGAGCGGGGCCGTCGCCCCGCGGGCCGCTCTGCCGAACATCGCCCCGGACGACCGCGCCGGGTGGCAGGATCGGTAGCGCCACCGATGCGAACGGAAGGAGCGTGGAGCGCCGCCATGACAGCACGGCGCCGCAGAGCGGCGCGGATCCTGCTGCTGGACGGGCTGGACCGCATCCTCCTCTTCCTGGGGGCCGACCCGGCCACTCCGGGGGAGACGTGGTGGTTCACGCCCGGGGGAGGCTTGGAGGCGGGGGAGGACGTGCGGGAGGCCGCCGAGCGGGAGCTCGCCGAGGAGACCGGCCTGCGGGGTGTGGACCTGGGGCCCTTGGTGGCGTACGGCACGGTGTCGTTCTCCTTTCAGGGACAGCGCTACGAGCAGGAGCAGTGGTTCCACCTGGCCCGGACCACGGAGACGGTGCTGGACCACTCGGGCATGGGCGCCGACGAGCACGCCCAGTTGCTCGCGGCGCGTTGGTGGACGGTCGAGGAACTGAGGGGGACCGCCGAGACGGTCTATCCGGTCGGTCTGGCGGACTTCCTGGAGCGGCTGCTGGTCGAGGGCCCGCCGGTGGATCCGGTACGGCTCTGACCGTGGGTGCGGTGGTCCACAATGGGTGGACGTGACAAGTTGAGGGGACGCCTGGATGAGTGCCGAAGATCTCGAGAAGTACGAGACCGAGATGGAGCTCAAGCTCTACCGGGAGTACCGGGACGTCGTCGGCCTGTTCAAGTACGTGATCGAGACCGAACGACGGTTCTACCTCACCAACGACTACGAGCTGCAGGTGCACTCGGTCCAGGGCGAGGTGTTCTTCGAGGTGTCGATGGCGGATGCGTGGGTCTGGGACATGTACCGGCCGGCCCGGTTCGTCCGCAAGGTCCGGGTGCTGACCTTCAAGGACGTGAACATCGAGGAACTCGCGAAGAGCGATCTGGAGCTGCCCTCGGACGAGTCCGGCTTCGGGAACTGACGTTGGACGACTCCGTCCCGCGTTGTCCAGCCGAATTTCGCGGGAACGGGGCTTCTCACCCCTGCGGGTGACAGGAGTTGTCCACAGGTCCGAGTTATCCACAGGGAACGGGAATTCCCGGGCCTCGCCGTGCGCGTTGGGGCAGCCTCCTCGGCGGAGGTGGTCACCATGCAGCACACCGTCGTGCAGGACCAGGCCGTACCGGACACGGCCGCAGCCGGGAAAGCCCCGCGGGCGATCCCGGACCGCAGCACCAGGAACGGGCTCGGCCGGTACGGGGAGCGGGTCGCCGCCCGCCGCCTCGCGGAGGCCGGGCTCCGCATCCTGGACCTCAACTGGCGCTGCGCCGAGGGCGAGCTGGACATCGTCGCCCTCGACGGCGACACCGTGGCGGTCTGCGAGGTGAAGACCCGCTCCGAGCGGGGTTTCCAGCAGCCCACCGAGGCCATCGACCGGGCCAAGGCCGCCCGGCTGCAACGCCTGGCCGAGCGCTGGATGGCCGAGCGCTGGCCCGATCACTTCGCCCGGCTGGCCGGCCCCGGCTACGACCCGGGGCCCACCGATCCGCAGTGGCCTCCCGCCCCACCGGGCGGGGTGCGGATCGACCTGGTCGCGGTGGTCAATCGGGCGCGGGGTGCGGCCCTGGTCGACCACCTGCGGGGGGTGGTCTGAGATGGCCTTCGCCCGTACCTGTTCCGTCGCGCTCGTCGGCGTCGACGGAGTGATCGTCGAGGTCCAGGCCGATCTGGAGCCCGGGGTGGCCGCGTTCACCCTGGTCGGCCTGCCCGACAAGGCGCTCACCGAGGCCCGCGACCGGGTCCGTGCCGCGGTCGTGAACAGCGGCGAGGCCTGGCCGCAGCGGAAGCTGACGGTCGGTCTCAGCCCCGCCTCGGTGCCCAAGAGCGGCAGCGGCTTCGACCTCGCGGTGGCCTGCGCCGTGCTGGCCGCCGCCGAACGGCTCGACCCCTCCGCGATCGCCGACCTGCTGATCATCGGCGAGCTGGGGCTGGACGGCCGGGTGCGGCCGGTCAGAGGGGTGCTGCCGTCGGTGCTGGCCGCCGCCGACGCCGGGTACCAGCGGGTCGTGGTCGCCGAGCAGACCGCACCCGAGGCCTCGCTCGTCCCCGGGGTAACGGTGATCGGCGTCCGCAGCCTGCGCCAGCTCGTCGCCATCCTGACGGGCGCGGCGGCACCGGAGGAGCCGCCCGATCCGATCGGGGGCAGGCCCGATCCGCTGATGGCCGGCCTGATGCTGCCCAGCGCCGGCGTGCGGGGCCTGCCCGACGACAGGGCGGCCCGGCTGGACATGGCCGACGTGGCGGGCCAGTACGAGGCCCGACGGGCGCTGGAGATCGCCGCGGCCGGAGGGCACCACCTCTACCTGAAGGGCCCGCCGGGCGCGGGCAAGACGATGCTGGCGGAGCGGTTGCCCGCGCTGCTCCCGCCGCTGACCCAGAAGGAGGCGCTGGAGGTCACCGCCGTCCACTCGGTGGCGGGGCTGCTCCCGGCCGGGCGCCCACTGATCGACACCGCGCCCTACTGCGCCCCGCACCACTCCACGACGATGCCGGCCATCGTCGGCGGCGGCAGCGGTATGCCGAGACCGGGAGCGGTCTCGCTGGCCCACCGGGGCGTGCTCTTCCTGGACGAGGCACCGGAGTTCCCGGTCCGGGTGCTCGACGCGCTGCGCCAGCCGCTGGAGTCGGGCGAGGTGGTGATCGCCCGCTCGGCCGGATCACTGCGGCTCCCGGCCCGCTTCCTGCTCTGCCTGGCGGCCAACCCCTGTCCGTGCGGCCGGTACTCGCGGCGGGGCGAGGGCTGTGAGTGCACCCCCGCCATGGTCAGCCGCTACCAGGGGCGGCTCTCCGGGCCGCTGCTGGACCGGGTCGACCTCCAGGTCCAGGTGGCCCCGGTGACCAGGGTCGAGCTCATGGAACGGGACACCACGGCGGAGACCACCGAGACCGTCGCGGCCCGGGTGCTGGCCGCGCGGGAGCGGGCGGCGGCCCGGCTGGCGAACACCCCGTGGCGGACCAACGCGGAGGTCCCGGGCCACGAGCTGCGCACCCGCTGGCAGCTCACGGCCGGCGCACTCAACGACGCCGCACGGCAGTTGGAGCGGGGGCTGCTGACCGCCCGGGGCCTGGACCGGGTTCTCCGGGTCGCCTGGACGGTGGCCGACCTCGCCGGCCGCGACCGGCCGGACCAGCGGGACGTGCGCACCGCCCTGGTCCTGCGCACCGGGGTGGAGCACGGACTGCCGCTGACCGAGCGGGTCTTCGGGCGGCTCGGCGGAATCCCGGCCCAGCGCGCCAGCCCGGACGGCGACTTGTCCGGGGAGCCCGAGACGCCTGACGAGCGTTCGCGAAACCAGAAGGGTGAGGCATGAACCAGTTGCTGAGGCAACCTCGAATTCCCGGTGGTTCCGATGCCGGGCCCGGCCCCGGGGCCACCACCGAGACCGAGCCCGAACGCCTCGCCCGGGTGCTGCTCGGCCGACTCAGCGAGCCGGGGGACGCGGTGGTCGGTCGATGGCTCGCTCAACTTCCCGCCGTCGACGTGGTGAAGGCGATCCGGGACGGGACGGTGCCAGACCACCCCGGACTGGACGCCACCCGACTGTCCGGGTACCAGGCGCGGCTCCCGGGGCTGGACCCGCGGATGGACCTGAAACGGGTACGGGACGTCGGTGGGCGGTTCATCATTCCGGGGGACACGGAATGGCCCAGCCAACTCGACGACCTGGGTGACGGACGCCCGATCGGGCTCTGGGTGACGGGCACCGGCTCGCTGCGGCTGCTCGCGCTCCGCTCGGTCGCGATGGTGGGCTCCCGCGCCTGTACGGCCTACGGCGCCCACGTCGCGGGGGAGCTGTCCGCCCAACTGGCCGAACGCGGCTGGGTGGTCGTCTCCGGAGCCGCCTACGGGATCGACGCGGCCGCGCACCGCGGGGCGCTCGCGGTCGGTGGGACGACCGCCGCCGTACTCGCCTGCGGTGTCGACGTGGCCTATCCCAAGGGCAACGCCGAACTGATCCGGCGGATCGGCGTCCAGGGCCTGCTGGTCAGCGAACTCCCGCCCGGGGAACACCCGAACCGCTTCCGCTTCGTCCTCCGCAACCGGGTCATCGCGGCGCTCACCCGAGGGACGGTGGTGGTCGAGGCGGCAGTGCGCAGCGGCGCCCTGAGCACAGCCCGACGGGCGCGGGACCTCAACCGCCACACCATGGGCGTCGCAGGCCCGGTGACCTCGGAACTCTCCGCCGGGGTGCACGCCCTGATCCGCAGCGGCGGTGCCACCCTGGTCACCGACGCGGCCGAGATCACCGAGCTGATCGGGGCGATCGGGGAGGACCTCGCGCCGCAGCGCAGCGGCCCGGTGCTCCCGCGCGACCTGCTGGAGCCGGCGGTGGCCCGGGTGCTGGAAGCCGTGCCGGCGACGGCGGAGGGCGCGCCGGTCGAGCGGCTGGCCCGGCAGTCCGGCCTCCCGCCGGACGAAGTCCTGCAACGGCTCTACGAGCTGGGGTCGCTCGGCTACGTGGAGCGGCACGGCGCGCACTGGCGCGTGGTGCGGAGGAGGTGAGCGCTGGGACCGGGAACACGTTTGGGTAGAGGGAACGCATGTCGGATCCGCCCGGCTGACCTGCCGATCCGGTTCTGCTGTCCGTCGCCCGGATCCGGTGTGCGAACGCCACCGGATCGGGGGACGACCGAGTGGCGGTAGCGCTTTGCAGTGAGTTGGTCACGCTACGCTCCACATGCCTTCCCTATCAGCACATGACTCGGCAGAACGGCGCAGACCAACGCATGCCCACACACATTCCCGGACACAGAGTGACCGGTGGCGCTCGGTCCTCGGGAGGGCCGCGGACCGAGCGGCGCCCCGCGTCCGACTACCCGTCCAAGTCGGCGGGGACGATGGGAGGCCTGTCCCGCCAGGGCGGGCGGCCGACGGTGGTGCCCCAGCCTACGGATGCGGCCCGGGGTGCCGAGCCGGCCCCGGGCGCCGGCGCGGCCGACCTCGACGGCGCGCCTGTCGGGGCGCCCGCCGGTGTGCCCCCCGGCGCGGTCGCGGCCGGCGCGCCCCGGCCGCCCGGCAGTGCGCCGGCCCGGGGCGCCACCTCTCCGGCGCTCGCCTCGCCGGTGTCCCCGCTCCGCCGGGAGAAGGCGGCGGACGGCGGCCAGGGGCAGGATGTCCGGGAGGTCGCGGCCCAGGGGCGCACCGCCCTCGAAGAGCTCTGGCGCTCCTACAAGGAGACCGGGGACCAGCGGCTGCGGGAGCAGCTGATCCTCCACTACTCACCGCTCGTCAAGTACGTGGCGGGGCGGGTCGGGGTCGGCCTGCCCTCCAACGTCGAACAGGCGGACTTCGTCTCCTCGGGGGTCTTCGGGCTGATCGACGCGATCGAGAAGTTCGACATCGACCGCGCCATCAAGTTCGAGACCTACGCGATCAGCCGCATCCGGGGCGCGATCATCGACGAGCTGCGCGCCCTGGACTGGATCCCGCGCTCGGTGCGGCAGAAGGCGAAGGCGGTCGAGCGGACGTACGCGACGCTGGAGGCCCGGCTGCGCCGGACGCCGCACGAGCCCGAGGTCGCGGCCGAGATGGGCATCGCGATCGAGGACCTGCACGCCATCTTCAGCCAGCTGTCGCTCGCCAACGTGGTCGCGCTGGACGAACTGCTCCACCCGGTGGGGGAGGGCGGCGACCGGCTGAGCCTGATGGACACCCTGGTCGACCACGGTGCGGACAACCCGGTCGAGGTGGCCGAGGACCGCGAGCTGCGCAGACTGCTGGCCCAGGCGGTCAACACCCTCCCCGAGCGGGAGAAGACGGTGGTGACGCTCTACTACTACGAGGGCCTCACCCTCGCCGAGATCGGGCAGGTGCTGGGGGTGACGGAGAGTCGGGTGAGTCAGATCCACACCAAGTCCGTCCTCCAGCTGCGCGCCAAGCTGTCGGACATCCGGTAGGGCGCCGACGACAAGGGCGCTGGCAGCCGGGGACCGACAGCAAGGGCGCCGGCAGCGAAGGTGCCGGCCGGAGGGGTGTCTGCCGTCGGTCGTCAGAAGCCGGTCGCCGGGCCCGGGCCCCGTTCCGATGCGCGGCGCCGTACCGGCCGGAGGTAGGGCTCCGTACAGTGGGACCGTGCCGAAGATCCGAGCGGCCACGGTGGCCGAGCATCGCCAGCTCCAGCGGGCAGCCCTCCTCGATGCTGCCCGCATCCTGCTGACCGAGGGTGGCATGGAGGCCCTGACCTTCCCCGCGCTCGCGGCGCGCGCCGGGCTGGCGCGCTCCTCGGTCTACGAGTACTTCCGCTCCCGCGCCGCCGTGGTCGAGGCGCTCTGTGAGGTGGACCTCCCGCTCTGGGCGGCCGAGATCGAGGCCGGGATGGCGAGCTGCGACACCGCCGTCGAGCGGATCGAGGCCTACGTCCGGGGCCAGCTGGCACTGGCCGCCGACCCCCGGCACCGCGCGGTGGTGGCGATCTCGGCGCTGGAGCTCGACGAGGCCGCGCGTGAGCGGATCAGGGCGGCGCACGGCAGGCTGGCCGGTCTGGTCGGCCGGACGCTGGAGGAACTCGGCCACGAGCAGCCCCGGCTCGCCGCGGCCCTGGTCCAGGGCGTCGTGGAAGCGGCGACCCGCAGGGCCGAGCAGGCCGCGACCGGGGGCCGCGCCGGCTGTGCGACCGAGAGCCCCGAGGAGATCGCCGACGCCGCCGTCGCGATGGTGCTGCGCGGGCTCGTCCGCGCCTGAGCCCGGCTCCGGGCCTGCCCTCGGCCCCGGCCCCGGCCCTGACCCGCACCCCACCCCCGGCCCGGCGCCCTACCCGTCCCCGCCGTCCAGTGGCAGCAGCCGGGCCGTGCCCGCGCCGAAGAGGGCCAGCGGGTCGAGGTAGCGGCTTCCGCGCAGCAGCCCCCAGTGCAGGCAGTCGCGCCCGGCGCAGTGCCGCCCGTCCGGAGCGAGCAGTCCGATCGCCTGTCCGGCGGCTACCTGGATGCCGACCGGGACGGTGCCGGTGACGGGCAGATAGGTGGTCCGGAGCGGGGGAGAGCCCGAGCCCGGGTGGGAGACGGTCACCACCGGCCGTCCCGCCACCGGCCCGGAGAACGTGACCACTCCGGGAGCCGCCGCCCGGACCTCCGCCCCGGGTGCGGCGGCGAGGTCCACCCCCCGGTGCCCGGCGGCCCAGACCTTCGGCGGCGGCTCGAACCGGCCCAGCACCCCGTCCGGCCCACCCACCGGCCAGGCCCGCGCACCACCCCGCCCGGCCTCGCCGCCCGGGCCCGGGACGCCGACCGCACCGACGGCACCGACGGCACCGAAGCCTCCCCAAGCCCGTGAGGCTCCTGAGACGCCCGAGGCATAGGAAGCCCCCGGCACCGCGAGCACGACCACGAGCACCACCGCCACCCACAGCGACAGCACCCCGTGAGCCCGCCGACCGGCCCGACCCACCTGGCCCACCCCGATCACCCCGATCACCCCACCGAACCACCCGCGACCAGTCATGCCCGCAGGCTCGCCCCCGCGCCGCCCCCGCACCACCCACATCCGGATTCCTGTGGACAAACCGCCCCCACGCCCGAGCGCCATCCCCCGGGCGGGTGTACGGGCGCCGCCATCCGGTGTACAAACGGCATACCGGCGACGGACCCGGGGCAGGCGGTCGACCGACCCGCGTCCGCCCCCGCACCCGCCTCCGCGCCCACGCCGAGCTCCACCTCCGACTCCACCCCCGGCCGCCCCGCGCGACCCGCCCCGACCCCGCCGCCGCCCCACGGGAACGCTGCCGCAGCCCCACCGGAACCCGCCCACCCCGGCCGTTCCCCGGGCTCCTCCCAGGTCCTCGGCGGGCCCCCGGCCACGCGTGGAGTCGCCCGCCCCTCGGCGCTTCCCGTACACTTCACACGCGACCCGGTCCGCCGGGTCGACTTCGCACGCCCCGCCACCGGCGGCCGGACGCGGTTCGTCCGCAGCCCCGCCAGGTGCGAGTGCCGCTCGGTCCGCCGAGCCCGACCGGCCCCCGGGCCGGAAGGGTGGTAGCGGCTCGGCACGTTCGGGGCGTCAGGCGTGGCTGTCACCTGGCCGCCACGGACAAACCGAGACTGACCCGGCTGTGGGCTATCGCTGCGACGCAGTGCCGCTGCCGGGCCGTAACACCAAGGAGTACGGCAATGGCCGTCGTCACGATGCGGGAGCTGCTGGAGAGCGGCGTCCACTTCGGTCACCAGACCCGCCGCTGGAACCCGAAGATGAAGCGCTTCATCATCACCGAGCGCAACGGCATCTACATCATCGACCTCCTGCAGTCGCTGAACTACATCGACCGCGCCTTCGAGTTCATCAAGGAGACCGTTGCCCACGGCGGCAGCGTCCTCTTCGTCGGCACGAAGAAGCAGGCCCAGGAGGCCATCGCCGAGCAGGCCACCCGCGTGGGCATGCCCTACGTGAACCAGCGCTGGCTCGGCGGCATGCTGACCAACTTCTCGACCGTCTACAAGCGCCTTCAGCGTCTGAAGGAGCTCGGCGAGCTGGACTTCTCGGACGTGGCCGGCTCCGGTCTCACCAAGAAGGAGCTCCTGGTCCTCCAGCGCGAGCACGACAAGCTGGAGAAGACCCTCGGCGGTATCCGCGACATGCAGCGCGTTCCCAGCGCCGTCTGGATCGTGGACACCAAGAAGGAGCACATCGCGGTCGGCGAGGCCCGGAAGCTCAACATCCCGGTCGTCGCCATCCTCGACACCAACTGTGACCCGGACGAGGTCGACTACAAGATCCCGGGCAACGACGACGCGATCCGCTCCGTCACCCTGCTGACCCGCGTGATCGCCGACGCCGTGGCCGAGGGCCTGAAGTCCCGCGCCGGTGTCGCCAAGGGCGACGCCAAGGCCGAGCCGGGCGCCGACCAGCCGCTGGCCGCCTGGGAGAAGGACCTCATCGAGGGCGAGAAGAAGGCCGAGGAGGCCCCCGCCGAGGCCGCCGCCGAGGCCCCCGCCGCCGAGGCCCCCGCCGCCGAGGAGGCCGCTGTCGAGGCCCCCGCCACCGAGGCGCCGGCCGAGCAGGCCTGACGTACCAAGGGTGAGGGGCACCGGCCGGTACGAAGCCGGCAGGTGCCCCTCTCTCCCGCGCCGGGACCGAACCAGCGGTCCCGGCGCATCCCCACGCAGACACGCGAGACGCGAGAAGAGATTCACACCATGGCGAACTTCACCGCCGCGGACGTCAAGAAGCTCCGTGAGCTCACCGGCGCCGGCATGATGGACTGCAAGAAGGCCCTGGACGAGGCCGAGGGCAACGTCGAGAAGGCCGTCGAGCTCCTGCGCATCAAGGGCCAGAAGGGCGTTGCCAAGCGCGAGGGCCGTGACGCCTCCAACGGCGCCGTCGCCGCGCTCATCGCCGAGGACAAGAAGTCCGGCGTTCTGGTCGAGCTGAACTGCGAGACGGACTTCGTCGCCAAGGGTGACAACTTCGTCCAGGTCGCCGACGCCATCGCCGCCCACGTCGCGAAGACCGCCCCGGCCGACCTGGACGCCGCCCTGGCTTCCGAGATCGAGGCCGGCAAGACCGTCCAGCAGTTCGTCGACGAGGCCAACGCGACCCTGGGCGAGAAGATCGTCTTCCGTCGCTTCGCCCAGTTCGACGGTGACGGCTTCGTCGCGGTCTACCTCCACAAGACCAGCCCCGACCTGCCGCCGGCCGTCGGCGTCCTGGTCGAGCTGGACAAGGAGAACGCCGAGGTCGCCAAGGACGTCGCGCAGCACATCGCCGCCTTCGCGCCGAAGTACCTGTCCCGCGAGGAGATCCCGGCCGAGGAGCTCGAGAACGAGCGCCGCGTCGCCGAGGCCACCGCCCGCGAGGAGGGCAAGCCGGAGGCCGCCCTGTCGAAGATCGTCGAGGGCCGCGTCACGGGCTTCGTGAAGGAGAACTCCGTCCTGGAGCAGGCCTTCGCGAAGGACAACAAGAAGACCGTCGCCAAGGTCCTCGAGGAGAACGGCGTCGCCCTCAAGCGCTTCGCCCGCTTCCGCGTCGGCGCCTGAGCCACGTTCCACCTGGTCCCCGGCCCCCTTACGCTGGGAACCGCCCCCGCCCGCTGACCGGGGCGGGAGGAACGCCGAACGGGCTCACCCCGCGCCTACCGCCAACGGGCGGGCTCGCGTCGGCACCATGAACGACGAGGAGGCCATTGCCGTGCAGGACACCGAACCGGTTCCCGCGGCAGTGGCCTCCTCGCGTGTACGCGCAGGCCGGGCATCCGCACACCCGCGTCTGTGACCAGTAGGTGCAAAAAGGAGAAGTCCATGCAGGAGACGCAGGAGACCGCGCAGGACCCCAAGGCCGGCTCGCGCCGCCGGGTGCTGCTCAAGCTGTCCGGTGAAGCCTTCGCCGGTGGTGGCGGGCTCGGCGTCGACCCGGACGTCGTGCACGCGATCGCCCGGGAGATCGCCACCGTCGTCCGTGCCGGTACCGAGGTCGCGGTGGTCATCGGCGGCGGCAACTTCTTCCGGGGTGCCGAGCTCCAGGTCCGCGGCATGGACCGGGCCCGCTCCGACTACATGGGCATGCTCGGCACCGTCATGAACTGCCTGGCGCTGCAGGACTTCCTGGTCAAGGAAGGCATCGAGACCCGGGTCCAGACCGCCATCACCATGGGCCAGGTCGCCGAGCCGTACCTGCCGCTGCGGGCCGTCCGGCACCTGGAGAAGGGCCGCGTGGTGATCTTCGGCGCCGGTATGGGCATGCCGTACTTCTCCACCGACACCACGGCCGTCCAGCGCGCCCTGGAGATCCACGCCGACGTCCTGCTGATGGGCAAGAACGGCGTGGACGGCGTCTACGACTCCGACCCGCGGACCAACCCGGACGCGGTCAAGTTCGACGCGCTGGAGTACTCCGAGGTCATCGCGCGCGACCTCAAGGTCGCCGACCTCACCGCGATCACGCTGTGCAAGGACAACAACCTGCCGATGCTGGTCTTCGAGCTGCTGGCGGAGGGCAATATCGCGCGTGCGGTGAAGAGTGAGAAGATCGGCACACTCATCAGCCAGGATTCTGTCCGGGCCTGAGCAGCAACCAGCCGTACGGGACGGCGTCGGCGCCGTGACCGGCCGCCGCGCCGACACCGGTCGGGACAACAGCAGATGAACCGGACAGGGAGACCACAGTGATCGAAGAGACCCTCCTCGAGGCCGAGGAGAAGATGGAGAAGGCCGTCAGCGTCGCCAAGGACGACCTCGCGGCCATCCGCACCGGCCGCGCGCACCCGGCGATGTTCGCCAAGATCGTCGCGGAGTACTACGGCGCCGTGACGCCGATCAACCAGCTGGCCTCCTTCTCGGTGCCGGAGCCGCGGATGGCGGTCGTCTCGCCGTTCGACAAGACCGCGCTGAAGGCCATCGAGCAGGCGATCCGCGACTCCGACCTGGGCGTCAACCCGTCCAACGACGGCTCGATCATCCGCGTGGTGCTGCCCGAGCTGACCGAGGAGCGCCGCCGGGAGTTCATCAAGATCGCCCGCACCAAGGGCGAGGACGCCAAGGTCTCGATCCGCGCCGTGCGCCGCAAGGCCAAGGACGCGATCGACAAGCTGGTGAAGGACGGCGAGGTCGGCGAGGACGACGGCCGCCGCGGCGAGAAGGAGCTCGACGACACCACGGCCAAGTACGTGGCCCAGGTCGACGAGCTGCTGAAGCACAAGGAAGCCGAGCTGCTCGAGGTCTGATGAACGACGCCCCTGACGCCCCCGGCTACTGGGGCCCGTCCGACCAGCAGTTCCAGCCCTACCGCCCGGCGCCGCACCCGCAGGCCGCCCCTGTCCCGGCCCACCCGGCGCCGGGGTACGGCGCGCGGCCTGCGGCGCCGGCCCCGGGACATCCCGGTCACCCGGGCGGCCATGCCGTGCCCCCGGGCACGCCGGGCGTCCCTCCGGGAGCGCCGGGCCTCCGTTCGGATCAGCCGCAGCAGCCTCCGGTGTACTGGGGCGGCGACGCGGAGGAGACTCAGGTCATGCCTCCCGTACCGGCCGAGCCCGGCCCGCCGCCCGGCACGCCCGACCACGGTCGGTCGGCCGGCCGCGGTCGGCCCGCGGCCCACGGGCGGCCCGCCACCGGTGGCCCGGCCGACCCCGCCGAGGGGCAGGCCCGGGGGGCCGGTCGGCTGAGCGGCCCGCTGTTCCGGGACGAACAGCCCGAGCCGGCGCCGCCGGGCGTCACGGAGACGGTCGTGCTGCGCGCGATATCCGACGACGCCGCCCCCGCCCCCGCCCCCGGTCACGGCACCCCGCCGCACCCGGGGGCACCGGTGCATCCCGCGCCGCCGGCGAACCACCTGGCGGCCGGGCAGCCCCGCTTCGTGCCGTCGTCCCTCCCAGGGCAGGAGACACCCGTGGCCGCCCAGCCCGCCCCGCAGCCGCAGCCGCGCAAGCAGCGCGGTGGCCGTAACCTCCAGGCCGCCATAGGCGTGGGCGTCGGCCTCGGTGCGGTGATCATCGCCTCGCTGTTCGTGGTGAAGGCGCTGTTCCTGGTCGTCGTGATGGCCGCGGTCGCGGTCGGCGTCTGGGAGCTGACCAGCCGGCTCGCCGAGCGCAAGCAGATCAAGGCGCCGCTGGTCCCGCTGGTCGTGGGCGGCATCGCGATGGTCGCCACCGGCTACTGGTCCGGCATCCAGTGGGCCGCCGCCTCGCTCGCGCTGACCGGGCTGGCGGTGATGGTCTGGCGGATGGCCGAGCCGCCGGAGGACTACCTGCGGGACATAACGGCAGGCGTGTTCACGGCCTTCTACGTGCCGTTCCTGGCCACCTTCGTGGCGATGATGCTGGCGGCCGACGACGGCCCCCAGCGGATCGTGCTCTTCCTGATCGTGACGATCTGCAGCGACACCGGCGCCTACGCGGTGGGCTACAAGTTCGGGAAGACCAAGCTGGCCCCGACGATCAGCCCGGGCAAGACCCGCGAGGGCCTGGCCGGCGGCATCGGCCTGTCGATGCTGGCGGGCGCGCTGCTGATGGAACTGATCATCGACGGCGGCAGCTGGTGGCAGGGCCTGATCCTGGGCGGCTGCGCGGCGGTCACCGCGACCCTGGGCGACCTGGGCGAGTCGATGATCAAGCGCGACCTCGGGATCAAGGACATGGGCACGCTGCTGCCCGGCCACGGCGGCATCATGGACCGGCTGGACTCGCTCCTGCCGACCGCCCCGGTGGTCTGGCTGCTGCTGGCGGCCTTCGTCGGCAGCTGACCCGCCCGGGCGGGACGTACGAGGTGAGGGCCCCGGACGCCTGGCGTCCGGGGCCCTCGCGCGTCTGCGACACTGGAACAACCATGCCTAAGCCCGGAGAACTCACCTTTGTCGCGCCGCGCGGCGCCAAGCCCCCGCGACACCTCGCCGACCTGAGCCCCGCCGAGCGCAAGGAGGCCGTCGCCGAGCTGGGCGAGCAGCCGTTCCGCGCCAAGCAGCTCTCCAACCACTACTTCGGCCGGATGTCGAACGACCCGGCGAGCTGGACGGACATCCCCGCCGCCAGCCGGGAGAAGCTCACCGGGAGCCTGCTGCCCGAGCTGATGTCGGTGGTCCGGCACGTCTCCTGCGACGACGACGCCACCCGCAAGACGCTCTGGAAGCTGTTCGACGGCACGCTCGTGGAGTCCGTGCTGATGCGCTACCCGGACCGGGTCACCATGTGCATCAGCTCGCAGGCCGGCTGCGGCATGAACTGCCCGTTCTGCGCCACCGGCCAGGCCGGTCTGACCCGCAACCTGTCCACCGGCGAGATCGTCGAGCAGATCGCCTCCGGGATGCGCGCGCTCAAGGCGGGGGAGATCCCCGGCGGCGAGGCGCGGCTGTCCAACGTGGTCTTCATGGGCATGGGCGAGCCGCTGGCCAACTACAACCGGGTGCTGGCCGCGATCCGCCGGCTGACCGACCCGGCCCCGGACGGCTTCGGCCTGTCCCAGCGCGGCATCACGGTCTCCACCGTCGGCCTCGTCCCGGCGATGAACCGGTTCGCCGACGAGGGCCTCAGCTGCCGTCTGGCGCTGTCGCTGCACGCCCCGGACGACGAGCTGCGCGACGAGCTGGTCCCGGTGAACACCCGGTGGAAGGTCGCCGAGGTGCTGGACGCGGCCTGGAACTACGCGGAGAAGTCCGGCCGCCGGATCTCCATCGAGTACGCGTTGATCAAGGACATCAACGACCAGGCCTGGCGGGCCGACCTGCTCGGCCGGCTGATCAAGAACCACCGGGTGCACGTCAACCTGATCCCGCTGAACCCGACCCCGGGTTCCAAGTGGACGGCCTCCCGGCCCGAGGACGAGCGCGAGTTCGTCCGCCGCCTCCAGTCGCACGGCGTGCCGACGACCGTCCGCGACACCCGCGGCCAGGAGATCGACGGCGCCTGCGGCCAGCTCGCCGCGGCGGGCTAGGACAGGAGCCGGGCGCCAGGCGCGCGGCGCGGGTCAGCGCAGGCCGGCGGCCGCCAGTGCGGCGGTCGCCCCGCCGGTCAGCAGCAGTGTGCTGCCCACCGCGAGGGTGCGCAGCGCGACCGCGCCGAACAGCAGCCGGGGCGAGGTGCCGAGGCGCAGCAGCGCGTCGGTGACCTCCCGGCGGTCGGTGCGGACCTCGGCGAGCCGGGTGACCACCGCGGCGGCCGCGCAGCCGAGCACCAGGCAGGCCTCGACCGCGGGCAGCGCGTCGGCGCTGTCGGGCGTGCCGATCCAGTAGCGGACGGTGGTGAGCACCAGCGCGACGGCGAGGGTGAGCACGGCCAGCGGTGCGCCGAGCCGGCGGGCTTGGGCGGTGAGCCCGCGCCCGGCCAGCAGCCGCAGCGGGGTGGGCCGTCCGACGGCGAGCAGCCGCCCGGCCCAGCCCAGCAGCGGGCCGGTGAGCAGGGCGAGGCCGAGCGCGCTGGCGGCCCAGCCGCCGAGGGCGGCGGTGCTGGTGCTGCCGAGCCCGGCGGGCAGGTGGATCGGGCGGCCGTCGGCGGCGGCGCCGGGGCGCAGGGCGATGAGTTCGAGCGCGGCGCCGATGACGCCCAGTCCGGTCGCCAGGGCGATCCGCCAGACACCGAAGCCGGTCGGGGCCTGGGTGCGGCCGCCGGGCAGGGTCTCGGTGACGGGCACCGCGCAGGCGGCGGCGGTGCCGGCGGTGAGCGGGACCAGGGCGAGCAGGGCGACCGGTGCGGCGGCCGGCAGCGGCACGCCCATGCCGAGGTCGGGGGCGAGCCCGGGCCCGGCGACGTCGTTGCGCAGCACCAGGAAGGCCAGCAGGGTCAGCACGCTGCCGAGGGTGGAGGCGAGCGCGACCTCGCCGGCGATCAGCGTCCGGATCCGGTGGGAGCCGGCCCCGGCGGCGGTGAGGCCGGCGATCCGCTCGGGCCGCCGGGCGGGCACCGCGCGGGCGGCGACGGCCGCGAACCAGGCGACGGCGGCGAGCGGGGGCAGGCACCAGAGCAGCCGGGCCAGCGGGCCGGCGCCGCCGGCCGGGTCGCTCATCGCCCGGCCGAGGGAGCGCAGCAGGAAGGCGGCGACCACGGCGGCGGCCAGCGCGGTGAGCAGCCAGCGGCCGAGGTCGGGCACCCGGTAGCCCCGGGCCAGACGGAGATAGAACACGTCGACTCTTTCAGCGGCTCGGCGGCGTTCGGTGGCTCGGCGTTCGGCGGCCCGGCGCCGTCAGCGGCGGGTGGCCGTGACGGCGGGCGCCCCGTTGGCCCCGGGGGCGGTGGTGCCGCGGGGGACGGGGGCGACGGGGGCGGTGAGCCGTCCGTCGACGAGGGCGACGGCGCGGTCCGCGAACCGGACGAGTTCGGCGTCGTGGGTGGCCAGGACGAGGGTGAGCTGGTGGGACCGGGCCGCGCTGGTCAGTATCCGCATGACCTGGTCGGCGGCCTCGCGGTGCAGCGGGGCGGTGGGGTCGTCGGCGAAGACCACGGGCGGCAGCGGGGCCAGGGCGCGGGCGACGGCGACCCGCTGGCGCCGGCTCTGGACCAGCCGCTCGGGGCGCAGCCGGGCGCAGTCGCCGACGTCGAGGCGTTCCAGCCACTCGTCGGCGGCGGTGTAGGCGGCCTTGTTGCCGGCCCCGGCGAGCAGCAGCGGCAGGGCGACGTTCTCCCGGGCGGTCAGTTCGGGCACCAGGTGGGGCTCCGAGCCGACGAAGCCGAAGCGGTCGCGGCGCAGCCGTTCGCGGCCGGCCCGGGCGAGGGTGTGCACGGGGGCGCTGTTGAACCAGACCTCGCCCTCGTCGACCGGGAGCTGCGCGGAGAGGCAGCCGAGCAGGGTGCTCTTGCCGGAGCCGCGCGGGCCGGTGACGGCGAGCACCTCGCCCTCGCGGACGCCGATCGAGATGCCGCGCAGGGCGGGGGTGCCGTCATGGGACTTGACGATCCCTCGGGCCCACAGCACGTCGTTGTCAGGCGGTGCCGCTGACATGAGGATCCATCCTGGGTGGCCGCAGGGATATGACAGTCGTCAGATTAGAACGAGGGGGCCGGGTCGCGGTTGCGGCGCACTGGTCCATCACGGGCAAATCACCCGCATTCAGGCATGTTTGGTCGTACGACTGTGATGTTGAGCGGACCGGGGACGCCGAAGGGCGGCCCCGCGGGGGGGGGGGGGGGCCCGGGGGGGGGGGGGGGGGAAAAAGCAGACGGGGAGACAAAAAAGACCCCCCCCCCGGGTTGGGGGGTGTCATAAA
>NZ_JBHJSJ010000078.1:0-33974 GCF_042268845.1 Kitasatospora sp. NPDC056273
GAACGCTCCATCGCCCCGCTCGGCGAGCGTGAAATATGCATAGCCACCACCACACCCCTGGAGCGCTGGTGACCCACACGATCGGATTCATCGGACTCGGCACCATGGGCGGCCCGATGGCCGCCAACCTCGTCAAGGCCGGACACCGGGTGACCGGCTACGACCTGGCCCCGGACGCCCGGGAGCGCGCCGCCGGGCCCCCGCCGATGGGTTTGGGCGGCGGCCCGGCGGTCAGGTGGCCAGGAAGCGCTCCCGGTGGACCTGTTCGGGCGGCACCCCTGCGGAGGCGGCGGTGCGCAGCACGGCGTCGACCAGGGGCGGCGGGCCGCAGACGTACAGGTCCGGTGCGGCGCCGCCGAGTTCGGGCAGGGCGGCGGCCAGCAGGTCCGCCGGGGTGCCGGTCGGGCCGGACCAGCCGGGGCCGGGCCCGCGGACGCAGACCTCGTACCGGAAGCCGGGCAACTCGGCTGCCACGGCGGCGAGTTCGTCCAGCGCGAAGACGTCCCGCGGCTCGTTGACGCCGAGGAACAGCTGGGCGGGCTGCGGATCCCGCCACTCGGCCATCCGGCGGACCATCGCCAGCAGCGGGGCCAGGCCGGTGCCGCCGGCCACGAACCAGCGCGGCCGCAGGCCGGTCTCGTGCAGGCCGAAGGCGCCCTGGGGGCCGTGCACGGTGAGCCGGTCGCCCGGGCGGGCCCGGTCGGCGAGGTAGCGGGAGAAGTGCCCGCCCTCCCGCAGCCGGACGTAGAACTCCAGCCGGCCCTCCCAGTTGCCGGTGTTGGCGGGGGAGTAGGCGCGCTTCACCCCGCCGCCGGGTGCCTGGAGCTCCATGAACTGCCCCGGGTCGAACTGGCAGTCCGGGTCGTCGAGGCGCAGCTCCAGCCGCACGGTGTCCGGGGTGGCCTGGTCCACCGCCGTGACGGTGGCCGCGCGGACCGGGACGGCGCCGTACAGGACGCGGGTCTGCTCGTACGGCAGGGCGGCGGTCAGCGGACCGCGCGGGAAGGTGCGGCAGAGCAGCACCTCGCCGCGCTCGCGCCCGTCCGGCGGGAGGGCCTGTTCGCTGTGCGGCCCGAGGTCGTACGGTCCGTCGGTGACGGAGGCGTGGCAGGAGCCGCAGGTGCCCCGGCGGCAGGAGGCGGGCAGGGCGGCGCCGGCCTCCGCCGCGGCCTCCAGGACGCTGCGGCCAGGGGCGCAGTCGAACTCCAGCCGGCCGCCGTCGGTGGTGGAGGGTGACGGGGTGGGCGTGCCCCGCGCTCACGACGCCGTCCGTTCGAGCGCGGCGGCCAGGTCGGCCGCCGGGTCGCCGGCCACCCGTAGGCCGAACCGCTTCACCAGCTCGTCGACCAGGGCGGGGGTCAGGAAGCCGGGCAGCGAGGGGCCGAGGTGGATGTCGCGGATGCCCAGCGCGAGCAGGGTGAGCAGCACCGCGACGGCCTTCTGCTCGGTCCAGGACAGCGCCAGGGTGAGCGGCAGGTCGTTGATGTCGCACTCGAAGGCGTCGGCGAGCGCGGTGGCGATCCGGATGGCGGAGTAGGTGTCGTTGCACTGGCCGAGGTCGAGCAGCCGGGGGAGGCCCGCGATCTCGCCGAAGTCGTGCCGGTTGAAGCGGTACTTGGCGCAGCCGAGGGTGAGCACCACGCTGTCGCGGGGCGCGCCGAGGGCGAGGTCGGTGTAGTAGTCGCGGCCGGGGGTGGGGCCGTCGCAGCCGCCGATCAGGAAGAAGTGCCGGATGTCGCCCTGCCGCACCGCGTGGACGACCTGGTCGGCGACCGCGAGCACGGCGTCCCGGCCGAAGCCGACGGTGACGGCCTCCTCCTCGGCGGCGGTCTCCGGGAAGCCGGGCAGGGCGTGGGCGGCCTGGATCAGCGGGCGGAAGTCGTGGTCGGCGAGGTGCCGGACGCCGGGCCAGCCGACCGGTCCGGCGGTGAAGATCCGGCGGCGGTAGGCGGCGTGCGGCTCGATGACGCAGTTGGAGGTCATCAGGACCGGGCCGGGGAAGGCGGCGAAGTCCCGCTGCTGGTCCTGCCAGGCGCCGCCGTAGTTGCCGGCCAGGTGCGGGTGGGCCTTGAGCAGCGGGTAGGCGTGGGCGGGGAGCATCTCGCCGTGGGTGTAGACGTTGATGCCCTGGCCCCTGGTCTGCACCAGGAGGGCCTCCAGGTCCCGCAGGTCGTGGCCGCTGACCAGGACGGCCTTTCCGGCGACCGGGGTGGTGCGGACGGCGGTGGGCCGCTGGGGCCCGTAGGTGCCGGTGTTGGCGGCGTCCAGCAGTTCGAGCGCCGCGAGGTTGAGCCGGCCGAGGCCGACGGCGCGTTCCAGCAGCTCGGCGGGGTCGGTCGGCTCGCCGGCCAGGTAGGCGAGGGCGTCCTCGACGCCGCCGAGCACCTCGGCGCTGCGGCGGCCGAGCACGTCGGCGTGGTGGGCGTAGGCGCAGATGCCCTTGAGCGCGTAGAGGTGGAGTGCGCGGAGTCCGACCACCTCGGGCCCGACCAGGGGGAGCCCGATGTCCACCCGGACGCCCGACGCCTGGCCGACCAGCGCGCCGGGGTCCGCGGCCGGGGCCCAGGCGGCCGGGCCGGTGAGCGTCTCCGGCTGCTGCCCGGCGGCGCGCGCGGCCCGCTCGTACCGGTCCCTGGTCCGGTTCCGGACGCCGACGGCCAGCTGGATCAGGGCGGCGAAGCGGGTGGGGTTGAAGTTGACGTTGGTGAGCGTGGTGAAGAGCGCGTACAGGACGAAGGCCGCCGCCTCGTCGTCCGGGTCGCCGAGGGCGCGCGCCTTGGCGGCGTACTGGGAGATGCCCTTGACCGCGTGGATCAGCAGGTCCTGGAGGTCCGAGGTGGGGGAGTCCTTGCCGCAGTTGCCGATCGGACCGGCGCAGCCGGGGGTGGCGCCGGTGCGGTCGGTCTGTTCGCACTGGTAGCAGAACATGCGGGTCCTCCGGGGACTCGTGGTGTCGTTCGGTGGCGGCGGGCGGACGGGGCCTCGACGAGTCCAGGATGGGGCCGCCGTTGACGGCGCGTCAGGGCCGGAGGGCCCCAATCCTGGGTCGGGAGACCCAGCCGCCCGGCGTCCGCCGCGTCCGATCGGGTGTACGTGTGCGGCGTTCAGACGAAACGGCTGGCGGGTCGCCGCTGCTCGGGGCTCCGGCGAGAACACTCCGAGGGTTGTTGTTCGGTTCATATGAGGAAAGGACTGTGGTGAAGCCCAGTCAGAATCAGGCGACCGCCGTCGGCTGGAGACGAAGGCTCGGCAGGGTGATGGGATCCGCCCTGGCCCTGACGCTAGTCCCCTTCGGCATGTCGCTCATCGCACCGTCGGCCGCCCAGGCGGCCGGCCTGCCGGGCGGCCTGGGGCCCTGCCTGGGCGCGGACTGTCCGGCGACGTTCCCCCCGGTCAACAACGGTCCCTTCGCGGGCCGCGACGCCGGGGTGAACGTCTTCGTCGGCGGCGACTTCAACGTCCGGGGCTCGGCCGCGGAGGCCGAGGGGCACGTGGTGACCCTCGGCAACTTCGACATGAGCAAGGCCGCCGGGGTCAGCTCCGTGTACAACATCGGCATCGTCGGCGTCGGCTCGCGCGTCCCCCCGCCGAACGGCGCGGACTTCCTCACCGCCGGCGGCAACGTCACCGTGGCCCCGGGGCAGTCGCTCCTGGCCGAGGGCGGCGTCGTCCGCTACGCGGGCGCCACCACGGGCACCGTCACCGGCACGAAGGTCCACGACCCGCAGGCCGTGGCCGCCTACGCGCCGCTGCGCGGCGAGCTGCAGACGGCCAGCGCGTGCTACGCCGGGACCGGCACCCCCCGCCCGGCCACCGGAACCGCCGTCAACCAGGGGTACCAGACCCTGTTCACCGGCGACGGCACCTCCGCCCTCCAGGTCTTCAACGTCGACTTCGACATCGTCGGCCGCGGCGGCGGCACCCAGGGGGTCACCTTCGCCGGCATCCCCGCGAACGCGACCGTCCTGGTCAACCTCGTCGGCGACGCCCGCACCATCAACACGTACAGCGGCAGCCTCGCGGACACCGACCCGTGGAACCAGCTGCGCGAGCGCCTGCTGTGGAACTTCCCCACCGCGACGACCGTCACCCTGACCGGCTCGGGGCAGTTCCAGGGCAGCGTGCTGGTCGGCAACCCGGCCAGCACCGCCACGATGAACCTGCCCGGCCTGAACGGACGGTTCTTCACCACCGGCTCGCTGCTGCACAACTCCGGTCTGGGCATGACCGGGACGGAGTTCCACGCCTACCCCTTCAACGGCGACCTCCCGGAGTGCGGCAACCCGCCGGCCCCCACCGCCTCGACCAGCGTGACCAAGGTCGACTCGGCCACCGGGCAGACCCTGGCGGGCGCCACCTTCCAGCTGTGGAAGGAGAGCAACGGCGTCGCCGGCCTGCAGACCACGGGCACCACCCCGGACACCAAGGTCGGCGCCCCCTGCACCACCGGGCGCAACGGTGTCTGCTCCACGGCCGACCTCCCGCTGGGCACCTACTACTGGGAGGAGACGACGCCGCCGCCCGGGTACGACCTGCCCCAGCCGCCGGTGACGACCGTGGTCCTCGGCACGAACGGGCAGACCGTCCCGGTCACCGTCCAGGACACCACGAGCCCGGTCGTCGAGACCGGGTCCACCAGTGTGACCAAGGTCGACTCCGCCACCGCGCGGCCGCTGGCGGGGGCGACCTTCCAGCTGTGGCACGAGACCAACGGTGTTCCGGGGCTGCAGACCACGGGCGCCAATCCCGACACGGCGGTCGGCTCCCCGTGCGTCACGCCCGCGTCGGGCGTCTGCTCGGCGTCCGGGCTCCCGCTGGGCACGTACTACTGGCAGGAGACGGCGGCGCCGCCCGGGTACGACCTGCCCGGGCTCAACGTGACCACGGTCGTGCTGAACACCAACGGGCAGAGCGCCCCGGTCACCGTCGCCGACACCCCGGCCGCCGCTCCGACCGCCTCGACCAGCGTGACCAAGACCGACTCCGACAGCGGGCAGCCCCTGGCGGGGGCGACCTTCCAGTTGTGGCGTGAGACCAACGGCGTCGCCGGTCTGCAGACGTCCGGGGCGACCCCGGACACGGCGGTCGGCTCCCCGTGCGTCACCCCGGCGTCCGGTGTCTGCTCGGCGTCCGGCCTCCCGCTGGACACCTACTACTGGCAGGAGGTCTCGGCGCCCGACGGGTACGACCTGCCCGACCTCAACGTGAACACCGTCGTGCTGGACGCGAACGGGAAGAACGTCGCGGTCACCGTCGCCGACGCCAAGACCATCGCTCCCACCGGGTCCACCTCCGTCACCAAGACCGACGCGGCCACCGGACAGCCGCTGGCGGGGGCGACCTTCCAGCTGTGGCACGAGACCAACGGCGTGGCCGGTCTGCAGACCACGGGGGCCAACCCCGACACGGCGGTCGGCTCCCCGTGCGTCACGCCCGCGTCGGGCGTCTGCTCGGCGTCCGGCCTCCCGCTGGGCACGTACTACTGGCAGGAGACGGCGCCGCCGCCCGGGTACGACCTGCCGCAGTCCGCGGTGACGACCGTCGTCCTCGACACCAACGGGCAGGACATCCAGCTCCCCGTCCAGGACACCCACTCGACCGCTCCCACCGGGTCCACCTCCGTCAAGAAGACCGACGCCTCCACCGGACAGCCCCTGGCGGGCGCCACCTTCCAGCTGTGGCACGAGACCAACGGCGTTCCGGGGCTGCAGGCCACCGGCCCGAATCCGGACACGGCCGTGGGCTCCCCGTGCGTCACGCCCGCGTCGGGCGTCTGCTCGGCGTCCGGCCTCCCGCTGGGTACGTACTACTGGCAGGAGACGGTGCCGCCGCCCGGGTACGACCTGCCGCAGTCCGCGGTGACGACCGTCGTCATCGACCTGGGCCGGCCGAACGTCCAGGTCCCCGTCCAGGACACGCAGACGCCGACCGCCCCGAGCGGGTCCACCTCCGTCAGGAAGGTCGACGCCGACAGCGGGCAGCCGCTGGCGGGCGCCGTGTTCCAGCTGTGGCGGGAGAGCAACGGCGTGGCCGGTCTGCAGACCACGGGGGACAACCCCGACACCGCCGTCGGCCCGCCGTGCACGACCCCCGCGTCGGGCGTCTGCTCGGCGGACCACCTCCCGCTGGGCACGTACTACTGGCAGGAGGTCTCCGCACCCGAGGGCTACAACCTGTCGCGGCCCTCGGTGACCAGGGTCGAGCTGACCGGGGACCACGCGTGCGTGACGGTCACGGTCGAGGACAGCAAGTGTCCGCCGCCGCCGTGCCCGCCCACCCCCTGCCCGCCGGGCGACGAGTGGAGCCCGTACGTGCGCTTCACGCCCGTGCCGGGCTTCCTCTGGGGCGCGAACGCCTGACCGCATGACCGGCCCGTGCCCGCCGAAGCCTCCGCGCTTCGGCGGGCACGGGCCCGCCCGGACGACGCCCCGGACGGCCCAGGGCCCTACGATGGCGCCATGAGCGGGAGCCTTCAGGTGTCAGGTGCGCACCATGCGCAGGAGCGACGGGACGACGAGCGGCTGGAGGCCGCGGCCGGCATCCTGGCGCTGCTCGCGGACCGCACCCGGCTCGCGCTGCTCCAGCGGCTGAGCGCCGGCGAGGCCGACGTGACCACGCTCACCGAGGCGGCCGGAGCCCCCCGGACGTCGGTCAGCCAGCACCTCGGCAAGCTCCGGCTGGCGGGCCTGGTCACCACCCGCAAGGACGGCCGGCGCGTCGTGTACGCGCTGCGCCACGGCCATCTGCGCCGGCTGGTCGACGAGGCGCTGAGCGTCGCCGACCACCAGATCGGCGAGCTCCCGCCGCACGACTGAGCGGATCCGTGTCGGCCCGTGCCCTCCGGGGTGCGGGCCGCTTTTCCGGCGCCGCTTTCCCCTCGCCGCCTTCCGGGCCGCTTTCCGGTCAACATGTGCACATGCGTGCACATGTTGACCTATCCTGGACGTGTCGTCCTACCGCGTCCAGTCCGAGCGGGGTCCTCATGCTCTCCGTGCTGCGCAACCGCACCTATCTGCACCTGTTCGCCGCCCAGATCGTCGCCCTGGTGGGCACCGGCCTCGCCACCGTCGCGCTCGGCCTCCTCGCGTACGACCTCGCCGGGGCGGGCGCCGGATCGGTGCTCGGCACCGCGCTGGCGATCAAGATGCTCGCGTACGTCGGCATCGCCCCGGTGGTCACCGCGCTGGCCCACCGCATCCCGCGCCGGCGGCTGATGGCCGCCTCCGACCTCACCCGGGCCGCCGTCGCCCTCACCCTGCCCTTCGTCACCGAGGTGTGGCAGGTCTACGTCCTGATCTTCGTCCTGCAGTCCGCCTCGGCGGCCTTCACCCCGGCCTTCCAGTCGGTGATCCCCGAGGTGCTGCCCGAGGAGCGCGAGTACACCCGCGCCCTGTCGCTGTCCCGGCTCGCCTACGACACCGAGAGCCTGGTCAGCCCGGTACTGGCGGGCGCCCTGCTCGCGCTGATCAGCTACAACTGGCTGTTCTGGGGCACCGCCGCCGGGTTCCTCGCCTCCGCCGCCCTGGTGCTCTCAGCCGTGCTGCCCAAGCCGCTGCGGCCGGAGCCGCTTCGGCCGGAGCAGGAGGGGACCGGCGACGGCGTCCTCGCCAGGTCCGTCCGCGGCACCCGGCTGTTCCTCGCCGTGCCCCGGCTGCGGGCGATGCTCGCCCTGGACCTCGCGGCGGCCGCCGCCAGCGCCATGGTGATCGTCAACACCGTCGTCTATGTCCGCGGCCAGCTCGGCCGCCCCGCCACCGACGTCCCGATCGCGCTCGGCGCCTACGGGGCCGGGTCGATGGCCGTGGCGCTGCTGCTGCCCCGGGTGCTGGACCGGGTGCCGGACCGGATCGTCATGCTCCCGGCGGCCTTCGGCATCGTCGGGCTCTTCGCCCTGCTCGCCGTGCTCACGGCCGCCGGGCCGGGCGCCTGGCGCTGGCCCGTCCTGCTCGCCGTCTGGGCCGTCCTCGGCGCGGCCGGCTCGCTGATCCTCACCCCCACCGGCCGCGTCCTGCGCGACTCGGTGGCCGCCGAGGACCTGCCCGCCGTCTTCTCCGCCCAGTTCTCCCTCTCGCACGGCTGCTGGCTGCTCACCTACCCCCTGGCCGGCTGGCTCGGTGCCACCCTGGGCCTTACCGCGGCCTCCGCCGCGCTCGGCGCCGTCGCCCTCGCCTCCGGCCTGCTGGCCGCCCGCGCCTGGCGCGGGGTGCCGGGGGCGGCGGCCGCGGCCACGGTCGCGGCGAGCGGGAAGCGGGGCGTCGCCGTCACCCGCTGACCGGACGGGCAGCCAGGGGCCGGGGTTCGCCGGGGCCGGTCGAGCCCCCGCGCGCTTTTGTCATGCGCAAGTTTGACGGGGTGTTACCAGCAGGTAGTCTCTGGGTGTCTCGTAGGCGAACAGCACGACGCCTGCCACGTTCTGAAGGATCCTCACGTGTACCGACCCGGCTCCCGCCGACCCCGCCGCGCCCTGCGCGGCGCCCTCGCCGCCGTCGCGGCCAGCACCCTGATCACCGTCCTGTCGGCCGCGCCGTCCCACGCCGCCCCCGCCCCCGCACAGGGCGCGGACAGCACCCACATCGACGCCGTCGAGCAGGTGCTGCGCCAGGTGTCGCCCGGCCTGGAGGGCACCGTCTGGCAGCGCACCGACGGCAACGCCCTGGCCGGCGCCGACCAGGCCGGCGGCCCCGCGAACTGGCTGTTCCAGACGCCCGGTTGCTGGGGCGACGCCACCTGCGCCGACCGGCCCGGCACCCGCGCGCTGCTCGCGAAGATGACCGCCGACGTCTCCGCCGCCACCCGGACCGTCGACGTCTCCAGCCTCGCGCCGTTCCCCGACGGCGGGTTCGAGGACGCCCTGGTCGCCGGGCTCAAGGCCTCGGTCGCCGCCGGGCACCGCCCGGTGGTGCGCATCCTGGTCGGCGCGGCGCCGCTGTACAACGCCAACGTGCTGCCGTCGCGGTACCGGGACGACCTGGTCGCGAAGCTCGGACCGGCCGCCTCGTCGGTCAGCCTCAACATCGCCTCGATGACCTCCTCGCGCACCGCCTTCTCCTGGAACCACTCCAAGCTCCTGGTGGTCGACGGACGCACCGTCCTCACCGGCGGCATCAACGGCTGGAGCAAGGACTACCTCGACACCTCGCACCCCGTCTCGGACGTCGACCTCGCGCTCACCGGCCCCGCCGCGACCTCCGCCGGCCGCTACCTGGACACCCTCTGGGAGTGGACCTGCGGTCGGACCGGCCTCCTCGACAACGCGTGGTTCGCCTCCTCGGACGGCGGCGCCTGCCGCCCGTCGATCGAACGCGAGCTCAACCCGTCCGCCCCCGCCGCCGGGAACGTCCCGGTGATAGCCGTCGGCGGCCTCGGCGTCGGCATCAAGGACGCGGACCCCTCCTCCGGGTACCGGCCCGGTCCCGTCCCCGGGGCGGCGGACGCCAAGTGCGGCCCGCTGACCCTGCACGACAACACCAACGCCGACCGCGACTACGAGACCGTCAACCCCGAGGAGAACGCCCTGCGCGCCCTGGTCGGCAGCGCCCAGCGGCACATCGAGATCTCCCAGCAGGACCTGAACGGCACCTGCCCGCCGATCTCGCACTACGACTCCCGGCTCTACGACACGCTGGCCGCCAAGCTGGCCGCCGGGGTCAAGGTGCGGATCGTGGTCAGCGACCCGGCCAACCGGGGCACCGTGGGCAGCGGGGGCTACTCGCAGATGAAGTCCCTCGCCGAGATCAGCGACGTCCTGAAGGCCCGGCTCACCGCGCTCACCGGCGACCGGGGCAAGGCCGACGCGGCCCTCTGCGGCAACCTCCAGCTCGCCTCCTTCCGTGCGGCCCCCACCGCCACGTGGGCCGACGGGCACCCGTACGCGCTGCACCACAAGCTGGTCGCGGTCGACGACTCGGCCTTCTACATCGGCTCGAAGAACCTGTACCCGGCCTGGCTGCAGGACTTCGGCTACATCGTCGAGAACCGCAACGCGGCCGCACAGCTCGACCGCGACCTGCTCGGCCCCGAGTGGAAGTACTCGCAGGCCGCCGCGACCGTCGACTGGTCCACCGGGACCTGCCGTGCCTGAGGTCGAGGCCTGAGGTCCGACGCCTGATGGCCGGCCGGCGGGTTCCCTGCTCAGGCCGCCCGGGGCGGGCGCTGCTCATGGCGGCGCCCGCCCCGCTCTGCTCTCACCCGGGAGTTACGCCCGCACGAACCCGTGGCTGCGCTCCACCTTCGCCACGTGCAGTGTGTAGTTCTGGTACCAGTCGGCCCGCCCGCGCTTCTGCGCGGCGCGGTGCTCGGCGTTGGTCCGCCACTCCGTGAGGGCGTCGGCGTCGCGGAAGTACCCGACGGTGATGCCCAGTCCGCCGGGCGTCTGCGCGTGGTCCATCCCCAGGTACCCGGGGATGTCGTTCACCAGCTCTTCCATGCGGGCGTTGGTCTCGCTGTAGTCGCTCTGGTCCTGCGTCCGGAGCGCGGTGAAGACGGCGACGTAGTACGGGGGTTCAAAGGCCTGGACGGGTGCGACGGGTGCTTCGGAGTGATCACTCATGCCGCCACCGTAGGGCGGCACGCGTCCGGTGATCCAGTGTCTTTACCGAACGGTGGAACAAGGGTTCGGGATCTTGACCGAAGCCGTCCGGGCCCTCCCGCGGCGGCCCGGACGGCGCGGTACGCGGCTGCTCAGAGGCCGAAGCGGGCCCGGTGGGTGGCGGGGACCAGGTCGGCGTACTCGGGGTGCTTGGTGATCCAGCCGCGGATGAAGGGGCAGTAGGGGAGGACGGCGAGGTGCTGGTCGCGGGCCGTGTCCAGGGCGGCGCGGGCCAGTCGGCCGGCGAGGCCTCGGCCCTCGAAGCGGGGGTCGATCTCGGTGTGGATGAAGGCGATCTCGTCGCCGGAGCGGTGGTACTCGGCGAAGCCGGCGAGTTCGCCGCCGTCGTGGATCTCGAAGCGGGACTTCTCGGTGTTGTCGGTGACGGTCTGCTCCACGGTTCCTCCTCGGGTGCGGCGGGTCGCCTCGGCGGACGACCGCTGGTGGCCGGCGCCGCTGTCAGCAGCATAGTTGAATTCTCAACATTTGTCTGCCGCGACGCGCGGGGCGGGTGGGGGTGGACGGTCTCAGTCCGAGACGGTCCGCCCGGTGCGGTACGGCGCCAGGAACGCGGTCAGGGCGGAGAGCATCGCCTCCGGGGACTCCTCGGCGGGGTAGTGGCCGCAGTCGGGGAGGACCAGGGTCTCCACGTCGTCGGCGGCCAGCCGCATCGTCGCGCCGACCGAGGCGCCGAGGTTCGCCGCTCCGCCGATCGCCAGGACGGGGAGGGAGAGCCGTCGGGCCGCGCGCTGCCCGTTCTGGGCGATGGTGGTGTCCAGTGCCCGGTAGAACTCGAAGCTGCAGCGCAGGGCCTGCGGATCGGCGGCGAGGGTGTCGACGTAGTGCCGGACGGCGTGGTCGGGCAGGGGCTTCGCGGACTTCGTGGCGAACTGGTGGCCGAAGTAGAGGTGCTCCCGCCCGGCGACCAGCTGCTCGTTGACGCCGGCGAGGCGGTTGAAGGCGAAGTGCCAGAGTCGGTCGTTGGCCTCCTGGCTGCCGAAGAGCGGCGGCGTGGGGGAGAGCCCGGGGATCGCGGCCTCGGCGACGGCCAGGCGTTCGAGCCGGTCGGGGTGGTCCACGGCCAGGGCGTAGCCGGTCCACATGCCGACGTCGTGTCCGACCATGGCGAACCGGTGGTGCCCGAGCGTGTCCATGAGCGCCACCAGGTCGCGGGCGAGCGTGCCGGTGTCGTACCCGTCCAGCGGCTTGTCGGACAGTCCGACGCCGCGCGGATCGACGGCGACGACCTGGAAGTCCCGTGCCAGCGCGGGCATCAGGAGGCGCCAGGCGTACCAGGTCTGCGGCCAGCCGGCGAGCAGCAGCAGCGGCGGGCCCTCGCCGCCGGTGACGGCGTGCAGGCGCAGGTGCCCGGTGTCGACGTACCGGCTGGTGAAGGTCTGCGCGAATCCGGCCGGGAGGTTCGGCGCCCCGGCGACGGAGCCGGGGCCTTCGGGCGTGGGTGACTGGCTCATGATCTTTCCTTTCGCGGTGCCGGCTGATCTGGCCACTGGCCGTCACGGTAGCCATCCTGGACCGATCGGTCAAAGATTGTTTGACCGATCGGTCCAGGACGCGGGTAGGCTCATGGCAGACGGGTGAAACGGGAGGTTTGTGCGGTGTCCGGACGGAAGCAGTTCGACGTCGGGGAGGCCCTCGACCGGGCCATGCGGGTGTTCTGGCAGCGCGGGTACGCGGACGCCTCACTGGACGCCCTCGGCTCCGCCACCGGCCTCGGCCGGGGCTCCCTCTACGGCACCTTCGGCAGCAAGGACGCCCTGTTCCACCAGTGCCTCGACCGCTACGCGGCGCTCTACGGCGCCCGGTACGAGCAGGCGTTCGCCGCTCACCCCGGTGACCCGGTGCGCGCCGTCGAGGCGTTCTTCGACGTCGTCCTGGAGCGCATCGCCGACCCGTCGGTCCCCGCCGGGTGCCTCGTCGCCCAGTCCGCCGCGCAGTCGCCGACGCTGACGGAGGAGAGCGGTGCGCGGGTGCGCGGCCTCCTCGACCTGCAGCACCGACGGGTCCGCGCCGCGCTGGCGGACTCCCCGGCCGACGCCCGGACGCTCGACGAGCTCGCCACCTTCGTCGTCGCCGTCAACCAGTCGCTGGCCGTCCTGAGCCGGGCCGGCACCCCGGACGCCGAGCTGCGCTCCGTGGCCCGGCTGGCCTGCGCGACGGTGGCGGACTCCCTCGCCCGGGCGGCCGCCGAGGGCGACGCCGCGAGCTGACGGGCGCCCGGGTCCGGCCTGGTCACCGGGCACCCGTGGGGGAAGGGCCGGCTCAACTCGGTGCGGTAGGGCGGGAGAAGAGGGGTCGGCGGGGGCGGCCCGGCGGTGCGGAGTCCCGGCCGCGGCGCGTGTCACGTGACCCAGGTACCGCCGTTCCGGCACCGGGTCTTCGTGACTTTCCGTGACCATCGCGGCTCGGCAGGATCTACCTCACCGAACGGAACGCCGGCAGGAAGGCGGACCGGACAGGTGGTGGCGGTGACGCCCCCCTGGCCGCCCGCACCCGTACCGGGTTGTGCCGGTCCGCCTGACGCTTCCTCCGAACCCGCCCGAAAGCAGCCCATCATGAGCGCCGTTAGCGCCCGCCTGAAGAAGTCCGCCACCGCCACCGCCCTGGCCGCCAGCCTCCTCGCCGGGGCCGGTACGGCGCTGGTCGCGGCCCCGACCCCGGCCGCCGCGGCCGACTGCGCCGGCAAGGACGGCGTCGGGGGCGGCAACTGCACCAGCGCCCTGATCGGCGCCGTCGCCGACACCGTCAAGTTCGTCCTCGGTGCGGCCAACCAGGCGAAGATGGAGAACGCCCAGTTCACCCAGGCCCTGGTCTCGAAACTGAGCAGTGCCGCGCCCGGCTACAACGTCCTCGTCTTCAAGTACGACGGGACGGACGCCTTCGACACCAAGTGGTTCAAGAACGACTACTCGGCGAACATGCGGGGGGTGATGTTCGAGGACGACGTCAAGCTGGAGCACCACGACAAGGAGGGCGGGCCGCAGGGCTACGACGACTTCAAGGTCTGGGTCTTCGCGGGCGAATCGACCTTCGTCAACTACGGTGACGGCGGCTTCATGAACTGGGCCTTCATCGGCCATGACTCGGACACCAGCGGCCGTGGGGGCCGGCTCATCCACTTCCCGGCCCGGGTGGTGCCGGGGTCCTCCAGCGGCTCCACCCCGCCGCCCGGAACCCCCTCGACGCCCCAGGTGCCGATCGGCGGCCAGATCATCACCGTCCCCGCGATCCCCATCAGCAGCCCGGGGACCCCCGGCATCCCCGCGCACGAGACCGGCGACACCGGGACCAACATCCCCGGCGGCCACATCCGGATGGGGTTCGGTGTCGCCGACTCGGGCGCCGCCCAGCTGACCGGCACGCTGCACCCGAGCGTCAAGAACGGCCGGGCCCCCGCCGCCAACGGCTCCGCGAGCGGCACCCCGGTCACCGCCGCCACCAGCACCGCAGGCAAGTCCACCGGCTGGGTCTTCAGCCAGGACGCCGGTGGGCTCTACAAGATCACCAACGCCGTCACCGGCCTCGCCCTCACCGAGAACACCAAGAGCTACCTGGCCGAGGCGCGCCCCTGGACCGGCTCCGCCGCCCAGAAGTGGGAGGTCTTCGCGTTCGGCGACGGCGAGTACCAGATCCGCGTCAGCACCGACGACTGCCTCACCTACGACGAGGACAACAAGGCGCTCGGCGTCTGGACCTGCACCAACGACTGGAACCAGCGCTGGACGATCAAGCCCTGACCGTCCCGCGCTCCATTCCGCACCTGACTCCGTCCCTGCCGGGACCCGCCGGCGGGGGCGGGCCCGTGTCCGGCCCGACGCCGGGCCCATGCCCCGGGGGCGCGTCACGAGGCGGGGAGGCCGTGGCCGTGGGTGAAGGCGAACAGGGCCAGCTGCATGCGGGTGGTGGCGCCGGTCTTGCTGCGGATCCGTCGGAGGTAGGTGTCGACGGTGTGCGGGCTGAGCTGGAGGCGGCGCGCGATGGTGTCGTAGGTGGCTCCCCGGGCCAGCAGCTCCAGCACCTCCACCTCCCGGCGGCTCAGGGCGGGGGCGGCGGTGGCGGGTCGGGACATCGGGGCACTCTCCTGGCTGAGGGGACGTCGAACGGGAGCGGTGGTCATGGCGACCGCTCAGTAGATGGGCTGGCAGCCGGGGGTCGTGCACGCGCCGCCCCACGAGGTGTCGTCCGCGTGAACGTTGCGGGCCGCCGTCGCGTGGTCCTGCGGAACGGCGAGCGCGGCGGGGGCGCTGATCCCGAGAAGTGCCGTGAGCAGTACGGCGGCGGTGATGAAACGCTTCATGGAGTCCTCCTGGAGGGACCTCAACTGATCGCCGAGCGGGTCCCGGCCTGTGATCTAGCATGTCGCCGAGATGATCACGCGCCTACGGGTCGACCACCTCACCAAGCTGGGTGGCAGCAAAGTGACTGGGGGATGTACATGGACGTTTCCGGCGAACCGGACGATCGGGCGGGCGGAACGGAACCCGATCAGGTCGACGTGGCGGTCTACTCCTGGGTACTGGAACACCACCGGCTCGAACCCGCCGCGATCGCCGCCGACTTGGGGCTGGACCCGGACCGGGCCGCCGCCTCGGTACGCCGGCTGAGCGCCCTGCGCCTGGTGTACCCGGATCCGCAGGACCCGACGGCGGGCTACGCCGTCGCACCGGAGGCCGCGATGGCCCGGCTCGCCGCCCCCGTCGAGGCCCGGATCCGCCGCGAGCAGGAGGAGCTGGCCAGGGGACAGGCCCAGCTCGTCGGCTTCTTCCCCCACTACCAGCGGGGCGGACGGGTGGCCGGCGCCGGTGAGGGGGTCGAGGTCATCAGCAGCCTCCAGGAGGTACGGGCGGCGCTCGACCGGGCCTCGGACAGCTGCCGGAGCGAGGTGCTGGCCAGCCAGCCCGGTGGCGGAAGCCGCGTGCCGGAAGCCATGGAGGAAGCGCTCGGCCGTGACCGCGCGCTGCTCGCCCGCGGGGTGCGGATGCGCACGCTCTACCACCACACCGCACGCTTCAACGGCCCCAGCCAGGCGTACGTGGAAGCGGCCTCACCGCTCGGCGGCGAGTACCGCACCGTCCACGAGCTGTTCGGCCGCATCATCGTCTTCGACCGCGAACTCGCCTTCATCCCCGCGAGCGACGGCTCCTGGGGTGCGGTGGCGATCCGCCAGGAGTCGCTGGTCGCCTACCTGTGCGAGATCTTCGAGCAGTCCTGGTCGTGTGCCAGGCCGTTCTCCGCCGCCACCGCGGACGGCCTGGAGCAGGTCTCCCAGGAGATCGACCGGACCATCCTGCGGCTGCTCGCCGCCGGGCTCAAGGACGAGACGATCGCCCGCCGCCTCGGGATGTCGCTGCGCACCGCGCGGCGTCATATCGCCGACATCATGGGCCAGTTGGATGCCGAGAGCCGGTTCCAGGCCGGTGTGGCCGCCGCCCGTACCGGGCTGCTGGGCGAGTAGCGGCACCCGGGGCGGCCGGGGCGGCCGGGGCGGCCAGGGCACGCGGGTGGCAGGGTCACGCGACTCCGGGACCGGGTTCGCGTGACTGTCCCGGCGCCACCACGGGAACCCATGATGGAGCCCGGCGAAGGGAAGCCTCCCGACGCGAGGCTCCGGAACGGAGGACGACGGTGCAGTGGGGGCCGGACGATCAGGAGAACGAACCGGCCGACGAGGGCGGCTACCTCCTGGAACTGGCCGCGTTCCTCTCGGCCCGGACCGGTGGAGGGCCGGCCGTCCTCTGGACGGACTACGAGCCCCCCGTCACCGGCGACCCGTCCACGGCGGAGGACACGGCAGCCCTCGCCGCCGGGCTGAGCGCACTGCTGGGCGTCACCGTCCGGGCCCTCCCGCAGGACCCCGCGGACCCGCACGCGGTCCAGACGCGACAGGCCGAGTCGGAACTCCTGGTACTCCAGCTGTCCTCCGTCACCGAGATCCTGGTCGACGCCTCGACCGCCTCGACCGCCTCGACCGGTACGAACCCCGGTCCGACCGGCTCCACGGCCCCGACCGCCCCGACCGACGCGCACCGGGTGCCGCTGGCGGTCCGGCTCCGGGGCGGCCAGGTGCTCTTCGTCCCGTGCCGCTCGACCTGCACGCTGCTGCCCGGGCCGGGCTCCCGGCACGCGGTACTCCAGATCCCGGCACCGCGAACCGGGCTGCGGGCCCGTCCCGGGACAGGCCGCCCCGGGTAGGTCGTCGGCGCCGCCCGGCGGCCGGCTTCCGGCGCGGCGGGGCTCAGCCCTTGACCGCGCCGACGGCGAGGCCGGAGGCGATCCTGCGCTGGACGAGGAGGAAGAAGACCACGACGGGCAGGGCGGTCAGGGTGGCACCGGCCATGAGACCGCCGTAGTCGGTCCCGAAGCTGGTCTGGAAGGAGACCAGCCAGATGCTGACGGTCTGCTTCTCCGGAGTCGACAGCAGGATGTAGACGAGGACGTACTCGTTCCACGCCTGGACGAGGGCGAAGACGGAGGTGGCGACGATGCCGGGTGCGAGCAGCGGGAGCACCACCCGGCGGAACGCGCCGAGCCGGCCGCAGCCGTCGACCATGGCCGCCTCCTCGAGTTCCACGGGGACCCCGGCGATGAAGCCGCGCAGCATCCAGACCGTGAACGGCAGCGTGAACACCAGGTAGGTGAGGACCACGCCGGTGAGGCTGTCCGTCATCCCGACGTCGTTCAGCAGCAGGTAGACCGGGATGATCAGGGCCGTCAGCGGGACCATCTGGACGATGAGGATCACCACGACGAAGGCCTTGCGGCCCGCGAAGCGGAAGCGGGCGAGGGCGAAGGCGGCGAGCGCGCCGACGACCAGCGACACCAGGACGGTGCCGATGCCGATGACGACGCTGGAGCGGACGTTGGCCCAGAAGGTCTCGGTGCCCAGCGCCCGGGCGAAGTTGTCGAGCGTGGGGCGGCCCGGCCAGAACTTCGGTGGCAGGCTCAGGATCTCGGTGGCCGGCCGGAACGCGGTGAGCACCATCCAGTAGACGGGGAAGCCGATCACCGCGGCGACGAGCAGTCCGAGCAGGTCGTGGCCCAGCGACCGCCGTCGCCTCATTCGATCTCTCCCGTCCTGAGCATCTGACGCAGGTGGACGACCGATCCGGCGAGCAGCAGGACGACGGTCACGAGCGCGATCGCGGCCCCGGTGCTGTACCGGTTCACGGCGAAGGACTCGATGAAGGAGTAGACGCCCAGCAGGTAGTACTCCCGCTCGGGCTGGCCGCCGCGCATGAGCCAGATCTGGTTGAAGACGCCGAAGTCCCAGATGGCCGACAGCGTGGTCACCATGACGAGGACCGGTCTGATCACCGGCAGGGTGACGTGCCGGAAGACCTGGAGGGGCCGGGCCCCGTCGAGGACCGCGGACTCCTCCAGTTCGGGCGGGACCTGGGCCAGCGCGGCCCGCAGGGTGATCGCGGCGAACGGCAGCGAGCCCCACACCACGACGGCGACGATGACGGTGAACCCCTGCCAGGGGTTGGTGAACCAGTTGTGGCGGGCCAGGTCGACCCCGGGCAGGTTCGAGAGCAGCCAGTTCACCACGCCGTAGTCGGCGTCGAAGAGCCAGCGGAAGACCGACGAGGCGACCATGACGGGCATGGCCCACACGGTGACCAGCACCCCGGCGATGACGGCGCGCACCCACGGGGAGACCCGGTGCATCAGCCGGGCGGTGAACAGCCCGCAGAGCACGGTGAGGGCGACGCACACCGCGGTGAAGAGCACCGTGCGGGCGACCACCGTCCAGAAGAACCCGTCCCCGAGGATCCTGCGGAACTGGTCCAGCCCGGCCCACGGCGGCGAGGTGCCGCCGAACAGCTGCTCGCGGGTCATGTCCTGGAAGGAGAGGACGACCATGTCCACGAGCGGGTAGCCGAGCACCAGGACGAGCGCGAGGACGGTCGGGCCGATCAGCAGGTACGGCAGCAGCGGACGCCGCCGCCGGACCCGGTCAGCGCTCATTGATCACTTCGTCGATCCGCCGGTCCGCCTCCCGCGCGGCGTCCTGCACCGACGCCTTGCCGTTGGCGATCCGCTCCAGCATCTCGGGTAGGACGTTGGACTTCTCCACCGACGTCCAGCCGGGCGCGAACGGGGTCATCCAGCCCCCGGTCGCCGCGGCCTGGGCAGCGGGGCCGTTGATGCCGCCGGCGGCGACCTCGGTCAGCTGGGTGGTGTTGTTGGGCAGGGTGTTCGCGGCGATCAGCGTCTTCTGGGACTCCCGGTCGGTGAACAGCCTGATCCAGTCGGCGGCCAGGTCCTTGCGCGTCGACTTGGCCGGCACGGCCAGGGTGGAGCCGCCGAGGAAGGGCGGCAGGAGCTTTCCGGACGGGCCGGGGAAGGGGAAGGTGGCGAACTTGTCCTTCAGCTTCGGGTCCCCGCCGGAGCGCTCGTCGGCGGCGGCGCCGGCCTCCCAGGTGTTGCCGTAGAAGACGCCCACGCGGCCCTGGCCGACGACGGCCGGCTGGTCGCCGTTGTCCTTGGCGCGGTCGCCGACGTAGTAGGCGTCGATCAGCCGCTTCCACTCGGTGAGCCCGGCGACGGAGTTGGGCGAGGACAGCGAGGCCTTCCAGCGGTTGCCGTCCTTCACCGCGATCTCGCCGCCCGCGTCCTTCAGGAAGGCCATGGCCGCGTACCAGTAGCGGCCGGGCATGTAGAGGGCGGAGAAGTTCGGGTCCTGGGTGCCGAAGGTGCTCTTCAGCCGGTCGAACGCGGAGAGCAGTTCGGGGTACGTCTTCGGGGCGCCCGGCACACCGGCCTGGGTGAAGTAGTCGGTGCGGTAGACACCGACCCGGGCCCCGACGTAGTAGGGCACGCAGTAGGCCTTGCCGTTGTCGCGGCAGGCGTCGGCGAGCGCCGGCAGCCAGGCGTCCGACTGGTCGAAGCGGGCCGGGTCGAGGGTGGCGAAGGCGCCGTTGACGATGTAGTTGGTGGTCTCGCTGTTGCCCATCTCCACCACGTCGGGCACGTTCTTCCCGGCGAGGACGGCGTCCAGCTTCTGGTTCTTCGTCGTCCACTGCTGGTACTGGACGTCGACCCGGACCCCGGGGTGGGCCTTGGTGAAGCGGTCGTTGGTGGACTGGACCAGTTGTGGCCAGTTCTCCTGGGCGTCCACGGCCAGCCACACCGTCAGCTTGCCGCCGGCCCCGGAACCGCTGCCCGAGCCGGAGCCGCCGCATCCGGCCGCGGCCAGGGACAGGAGCAGGGTGAGGACCAGGGGGCGACAGGACGCGCGAATGGCCATGGGGTCTCCAAGTTCACTGTGGGGGTGACCTTTTGACTACCCCTCAGATCAGCTTGCGTCGCAGGGGAGCGGACATTCGGCCGGAAGACGTCCGGCTCCGGGCCCGGCGGAAACCCCAACTTTCGGATGGGGCGTGGCCCTTCGCATTCGCACCTCCCAGGTCGACGGGTCGTGCGGCAGTGAGTCCGGCCGCCCGGGAGGAACAGTGAACGGCAGGCCGGCGCCTGCTGTGACGACGTATTCAGGACAGATTGGAGTAGACCAATAGCGCGGCTCACCCGCCGGGCGTGCGGCGGGCCTCCGGGAGCAGGGCGCGGAAGGCCGCGGCGACGGCGTCGGGGTGTTCCTGCATGGCGACGTGGCCGACGCCGGGCAGGGTGAGGAGCCGGGCGTCCCGGAAGGCCGTGTAGGACCGGGCCGCCGTACGGAAGGGGACGAGGCGGTCCTCGCGGCCGAAGACGAGCAGGGTGGGGGCGGTGACCCGGCGGGCCTGGTGCCAGGGCGAGGGCTCGCCCGGCAGTCGGAGGTGGGCCCGGGCGACGGCGCGCACGCCCTCCACCAACATCTTCTGGTTGTAGGGGAGTTCGGCGCGGCGCAGGCGTTCGCGCACTTCGGTCGCCCGCTGTTCGGCGTTGACGCGGGACGGGTCGGCGTAGATCAGGCGGTAGAGGTCGTCGAGCTGCCGGTCGGGGCCCCGGGTGGACAGCAGCCGGGCGTACAGGCGGGCGGCGCCCGGCAGGCCCAGCAGGGAGATCCGCAGGGCTTGCGGCGGCGGGAGGGCGGGCAGGACCGGGGAGACGAGGGTCAGGGTGGCGACCAGCTCCGGGCGGTGGGCGGCGAGGTGGAGGGCGGTCAGGCCGCCGAGCGAGTTGCCGACCAGGTGGACGCGGCGGTGCCCGGTGCGGACGAGGTGGCGGGCGACGGCCGCGGCCTGGCGCCCGACGGTGACGAGGCCGTCGGGCGGGGGAGCGGAGCGGCCGAAGCCCGGGAGGTCGAGGGCCAGGCAGTGCACCGACGACCGGAGGCGCTCGATCAGGGCGGCCCAGTTGTGGGTCCAGCCGCCGAGCCCGTGCAGGAACACGGCGGTGTCGGCGTCCGGGCGGGCGCCGGGTACGTAGGCGGTGGAGAGCGGCTGGTGCATGACGGGTCCGTTCCTCGGTCTCACCCGCGCCCCGCGGCGGAGGACTCCGCCAGCGCGAGCCGGTAGTGGTCGACGAGCCGGTCGCCGACCGCCTCCCAGCTGCGTTCCACGACCGCGGCCCGGCCCGACCGGCCGAACGCCCGGCGGAGTTCCGCGTCCCGGGTGAGCCGTTCCACCGCCTCCCGGAAGCCGGTGCCCGCGCCGGGCGGGACGAGGAAGCCGGTGCGTCCGGGCTGGACCAGGTCGAGCGGTCCGCCGACGGCGGGGGCGATCACGGGCAGCCCGCTGGCCATCGCCTCCTGGAGGGTCTGGCCGAAGGTCTCGAACGGTCCGGTGTGCGCGAAGACGTCGAACGAGGCGTAGAGCCGGGCGAGTTCGTGCCCGGTGCGGCGGCCCAGGAAGAGCGCGTCCGGCAGCGCGGCGGCCAGTCGGGCGCGGCTGGGGCCGTCGCCGACCACCACCAGCCGTACGCCCGGGAGCCGGGACACCTCGGCCAGCCGCTCGACCTGCTTCTCCGGCGCCAGCCGCCCGACGTAGCCGACCAGCACCTCGCCGGGCCGGCCGAGGCGCCGGCGCAGGGCCTCGTCCCGGTGGCCGGGGTGGAAGCGCACGCAGTCGACGCCGCGCGGCCACAGGTGGACCCGGGGGACCCCGTGGGCCGTCAGGGCGTCGAGCGAGGCCCGGGACGGCGCCAGGGTCCGCGCGGCCGCCGTGTGGATGAGCCGCAGCCGGTGCCAGGCCAGCCGGGCCCCGGCGGCTCCGGCGAACGGCAGGTAGGTCCGGGCGTACGCGGCGAGGTCGGTCTGGTAGACGGCGACGACGGGGACGCCCGCGCGCCCGGCCGCCGCCGCTCCGGCCGCCCCGAGGGCGAACGGGCCCGCCAGGTGCACCACATGGGGGCGGTGCTGCTCGACGGCGTCGGCCACCCGGCGCCCGGGGAGGGCGACCCGCACCTCCGGGTAGCCGGGCAGCGGGACGGACGGGACGCGGACCACCCGGTAGCCGTACGCCGACTCGTACGGCTCGCTCCCGCCTCCGCTCCCGCTGGCGTTCCCGCTCGTGCGGCGCTGGGCCGCCGGGGCCACCACCAGCGGGACGTGCCCCCGGGCCAGGAGGTGCTCGGCGGTCCGGAGCACGCTGTGGGCCACGCCGTTGACCTGCGGGGCGAAGGACTCGGCGACGATCACCACCCGCAGCCGCTCGCCGCCGGGGGCCGGGCCCGCCGCGGCGGGCGCCGCCGGCCCGGGCAGGACCCCGCTCACCGGGCGGCCTCCGCAGGTGCCGTGCTCTTCGCCGCGGCCGCGGCCGCAGCCTCCGGGCGGGCCGGGACGGACCGGCCGACCGCGCGCAGGTCCCGCAGGATCTCCCGGAAACAGGCGGTCAGACCCGCCTCGGCGTACGGCACGCCGATCTCCGCGCAGTAGGCGCGCACGATGCGCGAGGCCGGTCGCAGCGCCGCTACCGGCATGGCCGGGAAGAGGTGGTGCTCGATCTGGAGGCCGAGGCCGCCGAAGAGGAAGTGGACGAACCGGCCGGCCCGCAGGTTGCGGGAGGGCAGCACCTGCCGCCGGAGGTAGTCGGTGCGCTCGGCGCCGGGGCCGGTCATCGGCATGCCCTTGTGGTTGGGGGCGAAGATGCAGCCCAGGTAGACGCCGAACAGTGCCCCGAACAGCGCGGTGAAGGCGAGCGCCTGGAGCGGGGAGAGCACGAGGACGGTCAGGGCCGCCGCGACGGCGTAGTGCAGTACGGCGAGGGTGCGTTCCAGCGCCGGGTACCTGACGGTGCCGCGGGTGAGGGTCAGGCCGGTGGCGACGAGCAGGCCGAGTGCCTGGAGGGACAGCAGCGGGAAGAACAGTGCCGCCTGGTGTCGTGCCACGAACCGCCGTAACCCCCGTGCCCGATCGGCCTGTTGGGCGGTCCGGGCGAAGAGGAGGGAGTCGGCGGCCGGGTCCTGGCCCTCGCGGTTCGGGTGGGCGTGGTGCCGGTTGTGGTCGTCGACCCACCAGCCGTAGCTCATGCCGACCACCAGGTTCCCCAGCACGATGCCCACCAGGTCGGTCGTCCGGCGGTCGGCGAACACCGCGCGGTGCGCGACGTCGTGGCCGAGCAGCGCCAACTGGCCCAGTACGAGGGCGAAGAGCGGCGCCAGGCCGAGCTGCCACCAGCTCGCGCCGAGCGCCGTGAACCCGGCCAGCAGCCCCACCAGCGCGGCCAGCAGTGCCGCGCTCCGGCACGCGTAGTACAGCGGGCGCCGACGCAGCAGACCGGCCTGCGCCACGCGCCGGTACAGTTCGGCGAACTCGCCGCGCCGGGCGGTCCCGGTGCTCGGGGGGTCCGGGATGTCCTGAACGGTCATGCCACCAATCCGGTCTCGGGCCGCCCCGGCCGGCCGTGTCCCGCGCCGCGTGCCTGGGGCTCGAAGGCCCTGAGCCTTCCGTACCCGACCCGTCGGTGTCCCGCGCTGCCGGTGAATGCGACCCGATCGGGCGGGTGGCGGCCACGGGCTGACGGCCCGCCGTTCGGAGGTCGGGAATCCGTACGGGCTGCCGCCGGGGGAGTGGGTTGTGGGGAGGCCGTCGACGCGATCGGGCTCCTGGGGCGGTCCGTCCGGCAGGCGAGGGGGCGCGACCGTATGTTGATCCGACCGGATGGCGGCCCTTCGCCGCGCGGCGCGCCGGGTCGTCGCCGAACCGGGCGTGTCCCGCTACGCGGGCTAGGTTCGGGTCCGTGACCGGCAACGACGCGGTCCTGGCGCTGATGGTCGTCACGGCGCTGGGCTTCGACTTCACCAACGGCTTCCACGACACCGGCAACGCGATGGCGACCTCGATCGTGACCGGCGCCCTCCCGCCGCGCGTCGCGGTCGCCGTCTCGGCGGTGCTCAACCTGGTCGGCGCGTTCCTGTCGACCGCCGTGGCGGCGACCATCGCCAACGGCCTGGTCGCCAGCGGGGAGGTGACCCTGACGGTGGTGTGCGCCGGCCTGACCGGCAGCATCCTGTGGAACCTGGCCACCTGGTTCCTCGGGATCCCCTCCAGCTCCTCGCACGCGCTGATCGGCGGGGTGGTCGGGGCGACGGTGGCGGCGGCCGGGGTCGGGGCCGTCAAGTGGCAGGGGCTGGTCTCCAAGGTGATCGTGCCCGCGGCGCTGTCGCCGTTCATCGCCGGCGGGGTGGCGGTGGTCGGCACCCTCCTGGTCTACCGCCTCACCCGGGACGTGCCCGAGGGCCCGCGCGGGCGCGGGTTCCGGCTCGGCCAGATCGGCTCGGCCTCCATGGTGTCGCTCGCCCACGGCACCAACGACGCGCAGAAGACCATGGGCGCCATCACCCTGGCCCTGATCGCCAACGGCACCCTTCAGGCCGGGGCGAAGGCGCCCGACTGGGTGATCGTCTCCTGCGCGCTGGCGATCGCCCTGGGCACCTACATCGGCGGCTGGCGGGTGATCCGCGCGCTGGGCAAGGGGCTGGTGGAGATCGAGCCGCCGCAGGGGATGGCCGCCGAGTCGGCCTCGGCCGCGGTGATCCTCTGCTCCACCGACTTCGGCTACTCGCTCTCCACCACCCACGTGGCCACCGGGTCGATCCTGGGCTCGGGGATCGGGCGGAGCGGTGCCGTGGTGCGCTGGCAGCTCGCCCGCCGGATGGTGGCGGCCTGGCTGCTCACCCTGCCGGCCGCGGCGGGGGTCGGCGCGGTGGCCTACTGGACCGCGAACGGGATCGGCGGGACGACCGGGGTGGCGGTGATCTTCACCGTGCTGGTGCTGGCGTCGGTCGCCTTCTTCGCCGCCTCCCGCTACCCGGCCGTGACGCCGGAGAACGTCAACGCCGCCTGGACCGGTTCGGTGGCCCCCGAGCCCGTCAAGGACGAGGTGAGGTCGTGAACTCCTGGATCAACCTGGACGCGGTGTGGAAGATCGTCGTGGTGGGCCTGGTCACCGGTGCCGGCCTGCCCGCGCTGTTCGCCCTCGGCCTGCGCCTGCTCAACCCGTCCGGTCCGTCCGGTCCGTCCAGTCCATCGGACCCGTCCGGCCCGGCCGACGAGGCGGCGGCCGTCCGGCCCACCGCCGGCCCGGTCGGCTCCACCCTGGCCGGACTCATTTTCGCGCTGGTGCTCGCGGCGATCGGCTGGGGCATCTACGTCATCGTCAACCACCGCTGACCGTCCGCCGCCCCGGCCCGGCCCGGGCGGGCCCCGCCGAATTCCGCTCCGGCAACCGGGTGAAATGGTACGGAGTCGCCTGGCGCGAATGGAAGCCGGGCCCGACGCTGCCAGAATGCAATTTCTCCGAGGGCCACCTGAACGGACGGGGCCACTGGACGGCAGGAGCGGAACATGCGACTCGTTCGACCACGCAATAGTTCGGAAAGCGCGCCCGACCTGGATGCGGCGCGTCTCCCGTGGACGTTGATGTACCACTCGGTGACGTCGGCGACCGAGGATCCCTATCTGATCACCGTCGACCCCGCGCGATTCCGCCGCCAGCTGCGCTGGCTGTCCGCGCGCGGACTGCGCGGGGTGTCGGTGGGCGAGCTGATGCGTTCCCACCGGAACGGAACCGCCGCGGGAAAGGTGGGGCTCAGCTTCGACGACGGATACCGCGACTTCGTGGAGGAGGCCCTGCCCGCACTGGCGGAGTACGACTTCACGGCGACGGTCTACGTGGTGGCCGGCCGGCTCGGCGGGTACAACGACTGGGACGAGCAGGGCCCGCGCAAGCCGCTGATGACGGCGGCCCAGGTCCGCGAGGCCGCCGCCGAGGGGGTGGAGATCGGCTCGCACGGGCTGACGCACCGGCGGCTGGCGGGCCTGGGGGCGCAGGAATTGGCGGCCCAGGTCGCCGACAGCCGCCACGTGCTGGAGGACCTCACGGGCCGGTCGGTCGAGGGGTTCTGCTACCCGTACGGTTCGCTCGACGACGCCGCCGTGGAGGCGGTGGCGCACACCGGGTACGGGTACGGGTGCGCGGTCAGCCCCGGTGTCCACGGCGGGGAGTTCGCGCTTCCCCGATGTTACGTCGGCGATCGGGACGGGCCGCTGCACCTGACCGCGAAGCTGGTGCGCGACCGCTGGCTGCGCTGACGGTCGCTCAGGGGGCGGTGGCGGCCGGCTCCAGGTGCAGCCAGGACTCGTGCCAGAGCAGGGCGCACCGCCGGTCGCAGCCGGTGGCGAGCGGCTCGCCACCGCAGCGCAGGCCGTCGAGGATGAACCAGCGTCCCCCGGTGGGGTGTTGCCACCAGGCGAGGGACCGGTGGCGCAGTTCGAGGGCGCTGTGACGGGTGCCGGTGTGGTGCTCCATCCCCGGCTGGAAGGGGACGCCGTGCAGGCGCCCGTCGGGGTCGAGGGTCGCGCGGATCTCCGCGAGGCCGCGCACGGTCGCCCACAGGGCGACGGGACGGGGGGCGGGGACCGGCGCGGGCGCGGGCTCCAGCCATTCGTCGCGGAACAGCAGGGCGCAGTCCAGCCCGCAGCCCTGGGCGCCGTCGGCGCCGTGGCAGGTGGCGCCGGCCAGGGCGACGGTGCCCGACAGGCGACGCACCCGGTAGTGGTCGTCGATCATGCGGCGCACGATGCGCTCGACCTGGTAGACGCCGCCGCAGAACGACCACTGGCTGCCGGTGAACCACAGGCCGCGGTGGCGGTCCTTGTCGTCGAGGGTGGCGCGCACCGCGGCCTCGTCCTTCACCCGGACCCAGTCCCCCTCGGCGAACCGGGAGGGCCGGCCGGGCGCCGGAACGTCGGCGCGGCGCTCGCGCAGGCCCTCGCGGGCGATCCTGGCGCGGCGCACGACGCCGAGTGGGGGAAGGTCGCGCAGGGGCAGGTTCTTGTACTGGCACCGGTTCGCGGCGGTTCCGCAGAGCGGCTCCGCGGTATGGGTGAACCGTGATTCCTCAACGGCCATCAGTGAAATCCCATCGGGTCGGAGATATCGGCACAGGCTAGCGCACCCGGTCTTTTACGCGCTGGCTCGTCGGACCCTACCGGCGCCATGTCGAAAGAAATAACACTAGACGCACTAAGAGTCCCATGGGGTGAAACATCGCCGTTCCCGGGGAATTCTGGTCAGGGTCCGTGTTCATGTGCGTGTAATGTTTCCATCGTTGTCGGGGTGGAGTGGCCGAGTGGCTAGGCGGCGGCTTGCAGGGCCGTTCAGATGGGTTCGATTCCTATCTCCACCTTTTACTTCCGAGTTCTTTCGAGACATTTCGATCCGTCTCGAAAGGCGCGCCCGGAACAGGACGAGCGGTGCGGTCACCTGGGGCTCCGGGGCACATCACCCGGCGAAGGGATCGCTCATGACCACCTCCCCCAGCGGCTCGGCCGCCGCGCTGCGCGCCGTCCAGGTCGCGGGGCCGGGTGCGGCCCCCGAGCTGGTCGAGGTCCCCTCGCGGGAACCCGGTCCGGGAGCCGTGCGGATCACCGTGGAGGCGTGCGGGGTCTGCCACTCCGACCTGCTCATCGCCGGCGGCCTGCTGCCCGGCAGCACCTTCCCGATCACCCCGGGGCACGAGATCGCCGGCCGCGTCGACGCCCTCGGCGAGGGTGTGGAGGGCTGGCGGGTCGGCGACCGGGTCGCGGTCGGCTGGTACGGCGGCAGCTGCGGGCACTGCGACGCGTGCCGGGCGGGCGACGGCCTGCACTGCGCGCGGGTCGAGATCCCCGGCGTCGCCTATCCGGGCGGGTTCGCCGACTCCGTCGTCGTCCCGGCCGTGGCCCTGGCGGCGGTCCCGGACGAGCTCACCGCGGTCGAGGCGGCGCCGCTGGCCTGCGCGGGGGTGACGGTCTTCAACGCCCTGCGCCGCTCCGCCGCACGGCCCGGGGACACCGTCGCCATCCTGGGGATCGGCGGACTCGGCCACCTGGGCGTCCAGTTCGCCGAGAAGATGGGCTTCCGCACCGTCGCCATCGCCCGCGGCCAGGAGAAGGGGCCGCTCGCGCTTCGGCTCGGCGCCGCCCACTACATCGACAGCACCGCGGGCGATGTCGCCGAGGCCCTGCGGCAGTTGGGGGGCGCGAAGGTGGTCCTGTCCACCGTCACCAACGCGCCCGCCGTGGTGGCGACGATCGACGGGATCACCCGTCGGGGCGAGCTCGTCATGGTCGGACTCCCGGCGGAGCCGCTGGAGCTGAGCGCCCTGCAGCTGATCCAGGGCGACCGGAAGGTCTACGCGCACTCCTCGGGCATCGCGGTCGACACCCAGGACACGCTGCGCTTCGCGGCGCAGACGGGGGTGCGGGCCTGGGTCGAGGAGGTGCCGCTGGAGCGGACCGCGGCGGCGGTGGAGAAGATGGCGGCCAACCGGGCCCGCTTCCGGATGGTCGTCACCACCGGCCGCTGAGCGGCGGTCATCGGAGTCGGCCCTCGGAGTCGGCCCTCGGAGCCGGTCCCTCGGGGTCGGCTCCCGGCGTGTCCGGGCAGGTGGACGGGGGTGAGCGGCCCTCCGGCGGCGCGGCGCGGGCGCGTACCCCTGGACTTACTAGGACGTCCAACTATATGGTCGACGGCAGGTCCGCGGTGTCAGGGAAGCCGGTGTGAGTCCGGCACGGTCCCGCCACTGTGACCGGGGAGTCCGTCCTCGCAGATGACGGCCACTGGCAGCCAGCCGGGAAGGCCTGAGGGCGTGCGGTGATCCGGGAGTCAGGATACCGGCCGCGGGTGGTTCGTGTTTTCCACGAGGATGGAGACGACACACATGGCTCCGGGCTGCTTCCGTTCCACCGCGCCTGGCTGTCCCGTGCCGACGACCGCCGGGGCGCCCGCGTCCTGACGTACCGTCACACCGCCGTACGCCCGTGCCGAGGGGCGCACCACCGTGCGCCCGCCGACCGGCGGCGGCCTCCATTCCTCCTCTCCCCACCCCTGTCGAGAGTAGGAACCGATGGTCCGAGAACTGACCCACTTCATCGCCGGCAAGCCCACCGCCGGCACCTCCGGCCGCTTCGGCGACGTGTACGACCCCAACACCGGCCGGGTGCAGGCCCGGGTGCCCCTGGCGAGCCGCGCCGAGGTCGAGGCGGTGATCGCCGACGCCGAGCAGGCCCAGCCCGCGTGGGCCGCCTGGAACCCGCAGCGGCGGGCCCGCGTCCTGCTGCGCTTCCTCCAGCTCGTCGAGCAGGAGAAGGACGAGCTGGCCCGGCTGCTCTCCGCCGAGCACGGCAAGACCGTGGCCGACGCCCACGGCGACATCCAACGCGGCCTGGAGGTCGTGGAGTTCGCCGCCGGAATCCCGCACCTGCTGAAGGGCGAGTTCAGCGACAACGCCGGGACGGGCATTGACGTGTACTCGATGCGCCAGCCGCTCGGCGTGGTCGCGGGCATCACGCCGTTCAACTTCCCGGCGATGATCCCGCTCTGGAAGGCCGCGCCCGCGCTGGCCTGCGGGAACGCCTTCGTGCTCAAGCCCTCGGAGCGCGACCCCTCGGTGCCGCTGCGGCTGGCCGAGCTGTTCCTGGAGGCCGGGCTGCCGCCGGGCGTGCTCAACGTCGTCAACGGCGACAAGGAGGCCGTGGACACCTTGCTGGAGGACCCGCGCGTCCAGGCGCTCGGCTTCGTCGGCTCCACGCCGGTCGCCCAGTACGTGTACGCCACCGCCGCCGCGCACGGGAAGCGGGCGCAGTGCTTCGGCGGTGCCAAGAACCACCTGATCGTGATGCCGGACGCCGACCTCGACCAGGCGGCGGACGCGCTGATCGGTGCCGGGTACGGCTCGGCCGGGGAGCGCTGCATGGCCATCTCGGTGGCCGTCCCGGTGGGGGAGGCGACGGCGGACGCCCTGGTGGCGAAGCTGGTCGAGCGGATCGGCGCGCTCAAGGTCGGGCGCTCGGACGACCCGGCGGCGGACTTCGGCCCGCTGGTCGGCGCCGACGCGCTGGCGCGGGTGTGCGGCTACCTGGACCTCGGGATCGAGGAGGGCGCCGAACTCGTCGTCGACGGACGGGACTTCCGGCTGGCGGGGCACGAGGACGGCTACTTCCTCGGCGCCTCGCTGTTCGACCGGGTCACGCCCGGCATGCGGATCTACCGGGAGGAGATCTTCGGGCCGGTGCTCACCGTGGTGCGTGCCGCCGACTACGAGGAGGCGCTGCGGCTGCCCAGCGAGCACGAGTTCGGCAACGGGGTGGCCATCTACACCCGGGACGGCGACACCGCCCGGGACTTCGCCCGGCGGGTGAACACCGGCATGGTCGGGGTCAACGTGCCGATCCCGGTGCCGATCGCCTACCACACCTTCGGCGGCTGGAAGCGCTCCGCGTTCGGCGACCTCAACCAGCACGGGCCGGACTCGATCCGCTTCTACACCCGCACCCGCACCGTCACCTCGCGCTGGCCCTCCGGGGCCAAGGAGGGCGCGAGCTTCACCATCCCGACGATGGGCTGAGGCGCGCCGTGCACACCCATCTGACCGACGACCAGCTCGCCATCGTCGCGACCACCCGGGACTTCGCCCGCGAGCACCTCGCCCCGCACGCCGTCGCGTGGGACCAGGCCAAGCACTTCCCGGTCGACGTCCTGCGCAAGGCCGCCGACCTGGGCCTCGGCGGCGTCTACGTGCGGGAGGAGTCGGGCGGCTCGGAACTCGGCCGCCAGGACGGCGTGCTCGTCTTCGAGGCGCTGGCGACCGGCTGCCCGTCCATCGCCGGCTACCTGTCGATCCACAACATGGTCGCCTGGATGATCGACCGCTACGGCAGCCCCGCCCAGCGCGCCCGGCTGCTGCCCGGGCTCTGCTCGACGGAGCTGCTCGGCAGCTACTGCCTCACCGAGCCGGGCGCGGGCTCGGACGCCGCCGCGCTGGCCACCCGGGCCCGCCGGCACGGGGACCACTGGGTCCTGGACGGTGTCAAGCAGTTCGTCTCGGGCGCCGGGACCTCGCAGGTGTACGTGGTGATGGCCCGCACCGGCGGACCGGGGGCCCGGGGCGTCTCCGCGTTCCTGGTGGAGCGGGACGACCCGGGCGTCTCCTTCGGACCGAACGAGAAGAAGATGGGCTGGAACGCCCAGCCGACCCGGCAGGTGCTGCTGGACGGCGTCCGGCTCCCCGCCGACCGCCTGCTCGGCGGGGAGGGCGAGGGCTTCCGGATCGCCATGAACGGGCTGAACGGCGGCCGGCTCGGCATCGCCGCCTGCTCCGTCGGCGGCGCGCAGGACGCCCTGGAGCGGGCCACCCGGCACCTGGCCGACCGGGAGGCGTTCGGGGCCGCGCTGCTGCACGCCCAGGCGCTGCGGTTCCGGCTCGCCGACATGGCCACGGAGCTGGAGGCGGCCCGCTCGCTGCTCTGGCGGGCTGCCGCCGCCCTGGACCGGGGCGACCCCCGGGCGCCGGAGCTGTGCGCGATGGCCAAGCGCCACGCCACCGACACCGGCTTCGAGGTGGCCAACCAGGCGCTCCAACTCCACGGCGGCTACGGCTACCTGGCCGAGTACGGCATCGAGAAGATCGTCCGCGACCTGCGGGTGCACCAGATCCTGGAAGGGACCAACGAGATCATGCGCGTCATCGTCGCCCGCGGCCTGACCGGGGCCGCGTGATGGGTACGGATGAGGTCCTCGTCCAGCGCGAGGGCCGGGCGGGACTGATCGTCCTCAACCGCCCGGCGGCCCTGAACGCCCTCACCCACGGCATGGTGCGGAGGATCTCCGCCGCACTGGACGGGTGGGAGCGGGACGGCGACGTGGAGACCGTCGTGATCACCGGCGCCGGTGAGCGGGCCTTCTGCGCGGGCGGCGACATCGTCGCCATCCACCGCGCCGCCACCGGCGGCGACCCGGGTGCCGTCGAGGAGTTCTGGCGCGACGAGTACCGCCTCAACGCCCGGATCGCCCGCTACCCGAAGCCCTACGTCGCCGTGATGAACGGCATCGTGATGGGCGGCGGGGTCGGCGTCTCCGCCCACGGCAGCGTCCGGATCGTCACGGAGACCACCAGGGTCGCCCTGCCGGAGGCCGGCATCGGCTTCGTCCCCGACGTCGGCGGCACCTACCTGCTCGCCCTCGCGCCGGGGGAGTCGGGCACCCACCTTGCCCTGACCGCGGGATCCGTCGGCGCCGGGGACGCGCTGCTGTGCGGGCTCGCCGACCACTTCGTGCCCGCCGAGCGGCTGCCCGCACTGCTGGACGACCTGGCCGAACTGCCCGTCCACGACGCCCTGGAACGGAACGTTGGGCCCGCGCCGGCCGGCGTGCTGGACGGCCAGCGCGGATGGATCGACCACTGCTACGCGGCCGGCAGCGTGGAGGAGATCCTCGACCGGCTGCGGGAGAGCGGCGAACCCGAGGCCAAGAAGGCCGCCGACCGGATCGCCGCCAACTCCCCGACCGCCGTGAAGGCGACGCTCGCGGCCCTGCGCCGGGCCCGGGCACTCGGCCCGCTGGAGGCCGTCCTCGACCAGGAGTACCGCACCTCCTGCGCGGCGCTCGCCACGCCGGACCTCGCCGAGGGCATCCGGGCCCAGGTGATCGACAAGGACCGCACCCCGCGGTGGAGCCCGGCGACCCTGAGCGCCGTCGAACCCGCCGCCGTGGACCGCTACTTCGCCCCGCTCGGCGAGCGTGAACTCGGCCTCGCCACCACCACACCCCTGGAGCGCTGGTGACCCACACGATCGGATTCATCGGACTCGGCAACATGGGCGGCCCGATGGCCGCCAACCTCGTCAAGGCCGGACACCGGGTGACCGGCTACGACCTGGCCCCGGACGCCCGGGAGCGCGCCGCCGGGAACGGCGTCGCCGTGGCCGCCTCGGCGGCGGAGGCGGTGGCGGCGGCCGGGACGGTCGTCACCATGCTCCCGGCCGGACGCCATGTTCTGGACGCCTACGGTGAGTTGACGGCAGCGGCGCCGAGCGGCGCGCTGTTCGTGGACTGCTCCACCATCGCGGTCGGGGACGCCCGGGTGGCCGCCGACCTCGCCCGGGTCGCCGGGCACCGGGCCGTCGACGCACCGGTCTCCGGCGGCGTGGCCGGCGCCGAGGCGGCCGGCCTGACCTTCATGGTCGGCGCGGACGCCGCCGACTTCGCCGACGCCGAGCCGCTGCTGGCGGCGATGGGCCGGCGGGTCGTCCACTGCGGAGGGTCCGGCGCCGGCCAGGCGGCGAAGATCTGCAACAACATGATCCTCGGCGTCTCCATGATCGCGGTCAGCGAGGCCTTCGTCCTCGGGGAGAGCCTCGGGCTCAGCCACCAGGCCCTGTTCGACGTGGCCTCCACCGCCTCCGGCCAGTGCTGGGCGCTCACCGCCAACTGTCCCGTCCCCGGCCCCGTCCCGGCCAGCCCCGCCAACCGCGACTACGCGGCCGGATTCGCGGCCACCCTGATGGCCAAGGACCTCGGGCTGGCCGCCGACGCCGCCACCGCCTCCGCCGTCCCGGCCGAACTGGGCCGACGGGCCGCCGAGTTGTACGCTGCCTTCGCCCAGGACGAGGGCGCCGGGCTGGACTTCTCCGCCATCATCACCACCCTCCGGGAGGGCGCCGCATGACGTACGGGACGATCCGGGTCGAGCGCAAGGGCCGGGTGGGGCTGATCACACTCGACCGGCCCAAGGCGCTCAACGCGCTCAACACCCGGCTGATGAACGAAGTCGTCGCGGCGGCAACGGAGTTCGACCGGGACCAGGAGATCGGCTGCCTGGTGGTCACCGGCTCGGAGAAGGCCTTCGCGGCTGGCGCCGACATCAAGGAGATGCAGTCGCTCGACTTCGTCGACGCCTACCTCGGCGACTGGTTCGCCGCCTGGGACCGCTTCGGCGCCCTGCGCAAGCCCGTCGTCGCGGCCGTCGCGGGCTACGCGCTGGGCGGCGGCTGCGAGTTGGCCATGCTGTGCGACGTCCTGCTGGCGGCGGACACCGCGAAGTTCGGGCAGCCGGAGATCAAGCTCGGCGTGATCCCGGGCATCGGCGGCTCGCAGCGGCTGACCCGGGCGGTCGGCAAGGCGAAGGCCATGGAGCTGTGCCTGACCGGTCGGATGATGGGCGCCGA
>NZ_JBHJSJ010000079.1:0-33127 GCF_042268845.1 Kitasatospora sp. NPDC056273
GGTATTATATTTTGGGGGGGGGGGGGGGGTTGTGGCGGCGTCTAAACCCCACTCAACCGCGCGGGCCGGGCCCGGCCCCCGCCGCCCCCCGCGCCGGAGAAATGCCGCAAGCACCGAGGCAACGTGGCCCGCAGAGAGGTTTCGCAGGAGCGTGCAAAGGCCTGGAAGTGCGGTTGCGGCGTGCTCCAGGCAGGCCTGGAGCACGCCGCGAAAAAAGCCTCACCACTCGGAGGTAAAAAGCAGAACACCGCAACATCCGCACGGCGCCAAAGGGTCCGGTGCAGGTATATCGGTACGGTCGTGCGCCCGTTCGTCAGGCCAGCCCGAGGGTGAGATGGGGGTAGCCGGCGTGGATGCGGTCGCCGAGCTTGATGTCGAGGCCGGCGATGAAGGATTCGATCTTCTCGGTGGCCTCCTCAACGGTTTCGGCCTCACCCTTGTACTCGAACTCGATGAAGTCTCCGAGGTCGCCCACACTGTCAAAGGCGACGGCGATGCTGTCGATGAACCACTCTTCGCGAGTCTTGTCGACCGTGGTGAGCTTGGTGAAGTCGAGGGAGTCCAGGATGTGCTGGACAGCGGTGGCGTCGGAGACGGTGCTCTCGAACTCGTCGCAGTGGGTCTTGATCTCCTCCTCCAGCGGGTACCACCGCTTGAAGTTCAGGGAGGAGATGCCGTCCTCGATACGGATCCGGAGCCACTCGGAGATCACGTCTCCGGAGAGGAAGTCCTTGTGGGGGGCGTTGTAGTAGTGGTCGACCTGGCGGGTCGGCCGGCCGGCCTTGCCGCCCCGGGCGGTGAGCTGGTCCTTCAGCTCCTGGGGGTCGCTGAGGAGCTTGAACTTCTGTTCGACTTCGGTGTACTTCACGGGCTTTTCTCCTGAGTGTCGGTCAGCGAGGCGATGGTCTCGCGAACGAACGCCATGACGGATTGGATCTGGTCGATCTCGGGGGCTGTGAGCGGATCGCCGACTGCGGCGACGTTGACGCTGATCTGCTGGGCGGTGCGGAAACCGACCAGCAAGGCGGCGTTTTCGGATCGCTGGAGGGCGTATTGGAGAGCCATGCGGGTCAGGTCGGCCCGGGTGTAGCCGAAGTCCGCTCCGAGTTGCCTCAGACCGTGCCGCACAGCCCCCACGGCTGCCGGGCTGAACTTCGGGTCGCCTCGGCGGTGGTCGCCCAGTGGGAAGGTGCGCGGGAGATCCGTGCGGTGGGCGCCGACCAACAGCCCCTGTCCGAGTGCCTGCTTGATGAGAACGCCGACGCCGCACTCGTTGGCGAGGTCGAAGATGTCGGCGTCCATGGGCTCGTACAGGGGACTGAGCATGTTGTAGCGGACGGTCAGCACGTCGGGCTGGACGACGGCGAACCTCAGCATGAACGCGGATGCCTCCGCACAGCGCGGGTGGCTGACGTCCTCGGCCCATGCCAGGCAGAACTCGTGCGGGGCTCGCATGCCGATGGCCTTGATCAGGCCCTGATCGCGCAGTTCCCGGAGGGTCTTGGCGGCCTCGCCGAGGTAGCGATGGTCGGGGCCGAAGTCGGAGCTGTGGAGGGAGTACAGGTCGAGGTAGTCGGTGCCGAGGTTGTCCAGGGTGGCGTCGAACTGCCGGAGGATCTGGTCTCGCTCGTACGGGTGAGCGGCATTTCCGCGGACATAGCCCACCTTGCTGGAGACGGTGAGCCGGTCGCGGTTGGCAGTAGTCAGGAGCCTGCCGACCAGGCGCTCGGACTGGCCGAGGCCATAGGCGTCGGCGGTGTCGTAGAGGGTGATGCCGAGGTCGTGGGCGCGGACGAGGGCACTGTACGCCTCGTCCTCGTCCACTCCGGTCCAGCCGACCGGGACGCCGTCGTTGGTAGCGAGGCCGCCGATGGTCCAGCATCCGGCGCCGATCGCCGAGACATGGCCGAGGCCGGGCACGTAGCGCTTCTCCATGGTCGTCTCCTCAGGTTCCGCAGGGGTCGGAGGCGTTGATGGAGCGCCACTCGGAGGTCTGCTCCCAGCGCAGGTACTCCTTGTCGAGGATGGCGGCGAAGTCCTTGGGGATGTTGCGCAGGACGTGCTCGACGCCGCTGGCCATCTTCTTCGAGAGGGCCTTGAACTCGTCTTCCAGTTCGGTGCGCACACGGGCGCCGAGGGCCGCTTCCGCACCTTTCTCGCCGGGCACCGGCGGGGTCTGCTCGATCGCGTCGATCATGCGGCCGAAGACCTGGTAGGCGGCGTACTTGAGGACGATCCGGGCGGCTCGGACGATGCTGCGGGGGTCGCCGTCGAGCATCTTCTCCAGCGACTTGAAGGTGTAGTCCAAAGCGAAGTTCCTGTCGACCCAGAGCTGGGCCCACTGGCTGGCGACGCCGATCCGCCAGTCGGCGAACCGGGAGTCGACCCGGCCCATGGACGGCCGAACCTCGCCGGTGAGCCCGGCAGCCTGGGCCCGCTTGGTGTAGGCGGCCCCGACCAGGCACTCCATGCTGACGAGCATGTAGGAGATGCCGCTGTGCAGGGGCCTGCCGGAGGATGCCCAGGCCACCCACTCCGGGTCCTGGACGCCTTCGACGATCTCCCGGATCGGAAGGTTGGGCATCGGTCGTAGGAGGAGGTCGGTCCGACCCTGGTAGGCGTAGGTGGCTTTCAGCTCCTCGAACGTCATGAGCTGGTCGAAGCTGATGTACGTGAACCTGGTGGGGACACCGAGCGCCGACAGAGTGCGGATGGCGACGGCATTCTGCTCGCCGGTGGTCTCCTTGTTGAACCGCTCCAGGATCGAGTCGACTCCGGACTCGACGCCGAACAGGCAGCGTCGAAGGCCGTGTTGCACGAGCCGGCGCCACATGTCGGCGCGCTCGCGGTGCCAGGCGGTGTCCTGGTCGACGCGGCAGCTGGTCTCCCATGTGAAGCCCGCGTCGTGGAGGGTGGAGCCCATGTTCAGGGCGCGGGGCACCGCGCCATCGTCGCGGCCGATGAACTCCTCGTCCACCAGGTAGAGCGTCCGGGAGACGTGCGGGTACCTGTCGAAGATGTGCCCCATCTCCTCGAGGAGCCACGGGAAGGCTTCCGGGTGGCTTCCGAACCAGGTCCCCTTGTGGCCGCGCGGACAGAACGAGCAGTAGTTGGTGCAGCCGCGAGAGCCCTCGGCCTGGGCAACGCCCTTGTGCTCGAAAGTGGCTGGCAGGAGGTCCAGTTCGGGGAAGATGTCGTCCTGCGAGTTGCTGACCGGTTTGGCGGTGCGGCGGCGGCTGATGATCAGAGTGCCCTCGCCGCGTGCGGCTCCGTTGTAACCGATGCCGTGGACCTTGTTCAGCGGGATGTCACCGTGCCAGTGGGCGAGGAGGTCTTTGATCGTGGGCTCGCCGGCTCCCCGGGCGACCAGGAGCTTGGGGTAGCGCTCCAGGAGGAGGGCTTCGTTGCGGGCGGTGAGGCTGCCCCCGGCGATCACCATCGGCTGGGATTCGAGGGAGTAGGCGGCGTCCAGCAGCTCGGTCATGAGGTCGTGCTGGCCGAAGGTCGCGCTGATCCCCAGGATGTCCGGCCGGTTCTCGGCCACCGCCATGATGAGGCCGCTCAGCGTGGTGCCGAGCTGCATGTCGAGGAGGGAGACCTCCCCGGTGAGCGTGGACCGGGCGGCCCTGGCCACATCGCTGACACCGAGAGGGAAGCGGGGCAGCGGGAAGTGCTCGGGGTGGTAGAGCGCGGCGAGCAGGACGGTCGGCTTGGTGAAGCGATGGACCGCGGCGTCGTCGAGGTTGGCCAGGGACAGCCAGGAGTCCGGCGTGTCCATCTCGATGTGCCCGGTGATCCAGGTCGGCCAGTAGCGGGTGTCGTGGTTATGGCCCGAGAGGTCGGCGACGACCCAGCGGGCGTCCGGCTGTTCGATCAGCACGAGCCGCCTGTCGAGAGTCCCGGCCACGAGGACCCGGCTGGCGTGGTCGCCGAGGTGTTGGGTGAGGTGGTCGCGGAGCTCGACGGGGTTCACGAGAAGCCGGTCGGTCTCGGTCGCCGAGACAGTCGGGGCCTCGGGCGCGGCGAGCTGCAGGGCTTCGCGCAGGCGATCGATCTGAGCTTGCCGTTTAACCCTGGTGCGCTTGGTGTTTCTTGATCGTCTTGGCGCGTTTGACGGTCTTGCCGACGTCATGGCGCTTGGCTCGGTGCTTGTTCTTCGAGCCTGGAGGCCGTCCTGGCCCCGGTCGGGACGGTTTCGGTGCGGCTGCTGGGCAGGTGGCTGTCGCGCGGATGTTGCGAAACCCCCGGCGGACGCGGGCAGGGGTGAGGCGCCGTTGCTCGGCCGGTCGTTCCCAGGGCCTGCGGAGGTCCTCGGTGAGGGGCCGGGTGAGGCGGAGCTGGGTGTGGGCGGCGATGATCAGCCAGGTCCACAGGTCGGCAGTGTCCGCGTGGCGAACCTTCGGGGCGGTCCAGCCCAGGGTCTGCTTCATCAGCCGGAACGTGTGCTCCAGGTCGAATCTGCGGAGGAACAACTGCCACCAGCGGTCCACGTCCGTCGGCGTGGCGCCGGCGGCCGAGCACCACAGCCAGACCGGCTTCGGGTCGCGATCGCCCGGCAGTCGCTCGACCTGCAAGCGCACCAACGTTCCGTGCAGGACGGGCAGTTCTTCCTCGGTGCGCTCCAGCCAGGGGCCTCGGTGGGTGAGCCGGGGGTGCATCCGGTCCCAGGCCATCGCCTCGGCCTTGCCGTAGCGGGTGGTGTCCGTAGCCGTGGTGACGTCGGGCTGGTGCCAGCTTTCGGGCTTGGCGAAAGTGAGGACGCCGCCGTGTCGGCGGGGCCGCCCGACCTTCGGTCCGGGGCGGGCCGGGCCCGGATCGCGGAGCATGACCCGGTCCGAGCGAAGCCGTCCGACAAGCACGACCGGCAGGTCGGCCAGGGCGTGGGAGAGGTAGGCGACATCGTAGCCGGAGTCCATGACGACCAGCATCTGTGGATCGTCCGGCGTCCACTGTCCTGCCCGGATCAACCGCTCGATGACGTCACGTAGTTGGATGGTGGTCACGAGCGTTGCGTCGTCCGCAGGGCCCAGTCGCACGGCGTCCAGCAGTGCGACCCAGGAGGTGCGTCCGGCTTCCAGAGCGGCGACGAAGGAGTAGGGCCAGCCGGGGACGAGCTGATCGCGGGTGCGATCGCCGCGTTCATAGACGTGGCAGAAGAGACGGTTGTTGCTGGTGGGGGCATCGGGCCGCAGCCAGTTGGACACGTCGACGGCCAGCATGATCCGCCCGTCCGCCGCCTTCGGCAGCGGCAGCTCGGCCAGGGCCCGGCGCAGGCGCGTCGGCTCCAACCAGCCACGGTCCAGCGCCGCATACAAGGCGCCGTGCCCGCGCCGGTGCTCGACGGCCAGTGACAGCTCGACCAAAGTCTTGACCGGGCCGTCCGCGCACAGCACCGCATCCGTGAGCTCGAACAACGCATCCGCGCGGGCGTACAGACAGTCGTAGAACTCGACCCGAAAGCGGGACAGGACGTCCAATGCCCCGCCCGCAGGCACGTTGGCTGGAAGACTCATAAGCAGCGGCCGTTCCCTCGTACTTCGTGACTCGACATCTCGAAGCATGGGGAACGGCCGCGTCGCATGCTCCCCGATCCCGGAGATCTCAGCAGGTCGAGTGACCCTCGAGGTTAAACAACAAGCTGAGGGCGTGTCGTGCGTTCGACGCGGGTGGTCACTGGTGTCTCTCTCCGGAGTCGGCGGGATGAGGGTCACGGAGGCGTGACGGATCGGCCCGGCACGGGGATGTTCCGTGCGGGTTGAGAAGGAGGGGGGTTAGGCGGCCGAGAGGATCCGCGCCCGGATGAGCGGGCGGACCTTGTTGACCGAGATGATCTGCCGCAGCACGTTGCGGCGGGCCTGTTCGCGGGCCAGGGGCTGGAGGGCGACCTCGGCCCAGACCCACTTGCCGGTTGAGGTGAGCTGGGCTCCGTGCCGGTTCGCCAGTGCGGCGATGAGCCACAGGCCGCGTCCGGACTGGTCGTCGGGCGCCGCGTGACGGCCGGACGGCAGGGCCGCACTGCTGTCCTGGACCCCGACGGTCACCATCCGGGTCCGGGTGTTCAGCTGGAGGGTGAGCACGATGGTGTCCGCGGTGGTGTGCTCGACGGCGTTCGTAACCAACTCGGAGGTGATCAGGTTCAAGTTGTCGTGCGCCTCTTCGCTCATGGAGATCCAGGCCCGGATCGTGTGGCCGACCAGGTCCCTGCTCTTGGGAACCGACTCGTTGACACGGGGCAGGGCGAATCGGCGGAAACGCACGCTCATGACGCAACACCTCGGGCGGGGATCGATGGCATGGCCGTGTTTGAACCTGGGAAGAGCCACCCAGCCAGGGCTTTCGGCCCTGGGCGGCTGACGTACAGTCAATGCCGCGTCACCGTCCGCGAATAGGTGCCAGCCTGTATGCCGCTTGTGAGCCAGTTGTAGGCCGACTTGTAGTCCAGGGAAGGGGCGCCGTGTCGGAAGATGTCTCCACTGGCGAGATGATCAAAAGGGCACGTAGCGCAAGGGGCTGGTCGCAGGAGCGTCTCGCCATCGAACTGGGAAAGGTCGAGGGCAGAGGAGGGAAGGGGCCGGGACGCGGACAGGTTTACCGATGGGAGAAGCAGGGGCGGGCACCGAAGTACTGGTGGCCGTTTCTCTGTGAGGTACTTGGGTTCGGATCATCTGATGATGCGCCTGCGGCGCAGGTTGACGTGCCCGAGGGTGGTGTGGGCGATACCGTGAGCTCAGTCCTCGCGCTGGGAAGGAGCGAAGTGCTTCGCCGGGAATTCATGGCCTCCTCCAGCGGCTATGCGCTCGCGGCCCTTGGCCTGCCCGATCTGGACAGCATCACCCGCAGGGTGACGGCCAACTCCGGTGCGACGGTCCGGGTCGGCCAGGGTGAAGTCCTTGCTGTCCGGCAGATGGTCAAGTCGCTCGGTGACGCGGCGGCGGAACTCGGCGGCGGTCATGCGCGGCACCTTGCCGTCCAGTACCTCGTGGAGAACGTCAGTCCATGGCTGGACGGCGCCTGGTCCGAGTCCGTCGGGCGCGGACTCTTCGCCGGGGCCGCCCAGTTGACCCACCTCATCGGATGGATGGCTCAGGACGAGGGCAACCATGGCGTCGCCCAGAAGTACTACGCGCATTCGTACCGGCTGGCCGCCGAGGCCGGCGACGCGGAACTCGCGGCCACCGCGCTCCGCGGCCTCGCCGTGCAGGCCATCGCTCTCGGCTACCGGGCCGCCGCTGTGCGGATCGCGGAGGAGTGCGTTGACCAGGCGAAACGCCTGGACGACCCGAAAGCCCTCGCCTACTACGAGACCACCCTCGCCGACGCCGCGGCCCAGGACGGTGATCGGATCACGGCCACCCGTTTCCTCGGCACGTCCCAGCGGCACATCGAGCGATCCTCGCCGACGCCCGGCGACTCCTGGGCGAGCCACTTCAGCATCGGTCGCTGGGCTCATCATTCGGGGATGATCCTCGCCCAACTCGGCGACTACGAAGCGGCCCAGGAGCATCTCCAAGTCGCCCTGGACGTTCACGGTCTCGACCGGCGCCGTAGCCATGCGATCGTTCTGGCCGACCTGGGGGCGGTGCAGGTCCGCCAGGAGAACTACGGAGCCGCCCTGTCGACGTGGTGTGAGTTCCTCGTGCTGGCCGAAGGCCTCCGATCGGTGAAGGTGGACGACGCCGTGACGGACATGCGCGCCCGCCTTGCGCGCATTCGGACCGTCCACGGCGCTACGGAACTGGACGAGCGGGCCGCCTTGTTCCTCGCAGGGCGTTCGGTCTGAAGGCCTGCGGTCAACAGGGTCGCCGCAAGGACTCCGTTGCCGGCCGGATCGACCTGGGCCGGCTCGGGCGGCCCTGGGAGGGCGTGCTTTCGACGTCCGTGACGAGGACGTGGCTCGCCTTTCACCGTTCGTGCGGAACCGCATCAACCTGCTCGGCCGGTGCTCCTTCCGGCTCCCCGACCGGCCCGGCGGCCTGCGGCCACTGCGTGGTCCGGACGCCACCGGGGCGTGATGCCGCAGGCGCCGTTGCGGGGCCCGGGCGCTGTGCTCCGGATTACCGGGCGCCGCGGTCGGGGGTTGGGGTGCGCGGTCGTAGGCGCTCTCCCTGCGGTCCGAACATGATCAGGTATTCGACCGGTCCGCCGGGGCCGGCGTTCGCGACTCCGTGGGCGGTGCGGGTGTCGAACTCGGCCACGTCCCCGGCGCTCAGGACGAGGTCCTGCTCGCCGAGCGCCAGCCACAGTCGGCCGTACAGGACGCACAGCCATTCGTACCCGTCGTGGGAGACCTGCCGCGGCCGCGCCGGGGGTGCGTCGACGGCGGGGAGGACGTGCTTGTGGGCGTGCAGGCCCCCGACGTAGCGGGTCAGCGGTAGCACCGCCTTGTCGCCGCCGGAGCGCCGCGGCGCCGGGGCGCGCGGTCCGGTCGCCGCGGGTGCGGTGCCGGCCAGCTCGTCCAGGGAGACGCCGTACGCCTTCGCGAGTTGCAGCAGCACCTCCAGGGTCGGCTTGCGCCGACCGGTCTCGATCCGCGACAGCGTGCTCAGCGAGATGCCGGTCGCGCGGCTGACGCCGGTGAGTGTGGCGCCGTGCCGCTCGCGCGCGGTCCGCAGCCGGGGGCCCATGGCCGCCAGCGTGTCGGCTGTGCCGTCGTCCGTCACCGTCGCCCCGCTCCCTGCGGCCGTGCCGCCTTCACCGCCCTTGTCCTGCCAGTTTGCCACGATGGCAAGGGTGTTCGCGTCGCGCGGCCGCCGCGCCGCATGATCGGCGGGTACCCGCGGCCGCCCGTGAACCGAGGAGAAGCGATGCACCAGCCCGCGCCGTCCACCGACCTGCGCCACCGCACCATCGAGGCACCCGCCGGGCGCCTGCACCTGGTCGAGCAGGGCACCGGACCACTGGTCCTGCTCGTCCACGGCTTCCCCGAGTCCTGGTACTCCTGGCGCCGCCAACTCCCGGCCCTCGCGGCGGCGGGGTGCCGGGCCGTGGCGCTCGACGTGCGCGGCTACGGCCGCTCCTCCAAGCCGGCCGCGACGGACGCCTACCGGATGCTCGACCTGGTGGAGGACAACGTCGCCCTGGTGCGCGCCCTGGGCGAGGAGAGGGCGGTGGTCGTCGGGCACGACTGGGGCTCCAACATCGCGGCGGCCTCTGCCCTGCTCCACCCCGAGGTCTTCCGCGCCGTCGCACTGCTGAGCGTCCCCTACGCGCCGCCCGGCGGCCCCCGCCCCACCGACGTCTTCGCGCGGATGGGCGGCGACCAGGAGTTCTACGTCTCGTACTTCCAGGAGCCCGGCCGGGCCGAAGCGGAGATGGAGCCCGACCTCCGGGGCTGGCTCGCGGGCTTCTACGCGGCCATGTCCGCTGACACCATGCCCGCCCGGGGCGAGCCCGACCCGCACTTCGTGGCCCGCGCCGGCGGCCGGCTGCGCGACCGCTTCCCCGGCGGCAGGCTGCCCGCCTGGCTGACCGAGGACGACCTCGACGTGTACGCCGGGGAGTTCGAGCGCACCGGCATGACCGGGGCCCTCAACCGCTACCGCACCATGGACCGCGACTGGGAGGACCTCGCCCGGTACGCCGGAGCCCCGATCAGGCAGCCGTCCCTGTTCATCGGCGGTGCCCTGGACGCTTCCACGACCTGGATGGCCGACGCGATCGAGGCCTACCCGACCACCCTCCCCGGCCTGGCCTCCACCCACATCCTGGACGGCTGCGGGCACTGGATCCAGCAGGAGCGCCCCGAGGAGGTCAACCGTCTGCTGACCGCCTGGCTCGCCTCCCTCCAGGACTGAACCGCCGGGTGTGCCGCGCGCCCCCCGGTGCGAGCGGGCCGGTCACCTCGGCGACGGCCTGTCAGTCGCGCACCAGTCGCGATCCGGCCTGGATGTTCCTCAACCCCTGTGTAGTACTTGGCTGTTGTGGCCTCCTCCGAGGTCGTGGCCCGGCCCTGCGTGGTCGCCGGGCCGCCGCCCCCGGCGCTGTTGCGGCACGGTCCGGGCCCGACCCGGAGCGCGCCGGAGTGGTGGTCCGCGGGTGTCCGCCCATGGATGGTCGTGGCTCGGAGGCTTCGGGCGGCCCTCCGGGCGGCTCGCCGCAAGGTGCCCGGTATGTCGGGTATGTGCGGGCCCCTTCGGGGTTCAGCAACGCACGATCATGAACCCCCGGGACGGGTTCCGGTGGTGTGCGGGCGGGCGCATCCTCGTGGGGCGGGCATCGGCGTCGAGGTGGCGGCCGGGATCTCCCGCGACCGAACCCGCCGGTTCAAGGGCGGACCCGGGGCGACGACCCGGTGGTCCGTCGGGGCCTTCCGGTGGTCGGCCGTCTGATTCTCACTGCGGGGGGCATCGATGATGGACAGTGCTGGTTGTCGTGGCGGGCGTGAGCTCCCGGCGCGTGCGGTCGCGGTGGTCGGGGTCGGCTGCCGCTTTCCGCAGGCGGACGGGCCGGAGGCGTTCTGGCGGCTGCTGCGCGGCGGTGGTGACGCGGTGGTCGGGCGGCGGGGCGGCCGGGGGCCGGCACGCGGGGGGTTCCTGGACGGGGTGGACGGATTCGACCCCGAGTTCTTCGGCATCTCGCGGCGCGAGGCCATGGCGATGGACCCGCAGCAGCGGCTGGCCCTCGAACTGGCATGGGAGGCGCTGGAGGACGCCAGGACCCTGCCGGGCGCCCTGGAGGGCAGCCGGACGGGCGTGTTCCTGGGGGTGATCGCGGACGACTACGCGACGCTGCTGCACGGGCTGGGCCCCGACGCGGTGACCGGGCACACCCTGACCGGGCTGCAGCGCGGGGTGACCGCCAACCGGATCTCGTACACGCTGGGCCTGCACGGTCCGAGCCTGGTGGTGGACACCGGCCAGTCGTCCTCGCTGGCCGCCGTGCACCTGGCGTGCGCGAGCCTGCGCGGCGGCGAGTCCGAGCTGGCGCTGGCCGGCGGGGTGAGCCTGGTCCTCGCGCCGGAGAGCACCCGGGCGCTGGAGCGGGCCGGAACGCTGTCGCCGGACGGGCGCTGCTTCACCTTCGACGCCCGCGCCAACGGCTACGTCCGCGGTGAGGGCGGCGGGGTGGTGGTGCTCAAGCTGCTGGAGGCCGCCGTCCGGGACGGCGACCGCATCCACGCCGTCATCCGCGGCAGCGCCCTGAACAACGACGGCGCGACGCAGACGCTGCCGACCCCGGGCCGGGCGTCGCAGGAGCGGGTGCTCCTGGAGGCCTGCGTCGACGCGGGCGTCGAGCCGGGCGAGGTCCAGTACGTCGAGCTGCACGGCTCGGGGACGCGGGCCGGCGACCCGGTCGAGGCCGCGGCGCTCGGTGCGGCGCTGGGCTCGGTGCGCGGCGAGGGCGATCCGCTGCTGGTCGGGTCGGTGAAGACGAACATCGGCCATCTGGAGGGCGCGGCCGGGATCGCCGGGTTCATCAAGACCGTCCTGTGCCTCGCCGAGCGCGAGCTCGTGCCCAGCCTGAACCACGTCGGGCCCGGCGAGCGGGTTCCGCTCGACGAGCTGCGGCTGCGGGTGAACACCGAGGCCGGGGCCTGGCCCTCGCCGCACGGTCAACTGGTCGCCGGAGTCAGCTCGTTCGGGATCGGCGGCACCAACTGCCATGTGATCCTGTCGGATTGGCCGGGCGTGGACGCAGCCGACACGGCCCCCGAGGAGAAGGAGGAGGCCGGGGCGCTGCCCTGGGTCCTGTCCGGGCGGGACGAGCCCGCGCTGCGCGACCAGGCCGAACGGCTGCGCGCCCATGTGGCGGCGCGTCCGGCGCTCGGGGCGGCCTCGGTGGGCCGGTCGCTGGCCGTCACCCGCACCGCGTTCGAGCACCGCTGCGTGGTCGTCGCGGACGACCGGGACGGCTTCCTCGCCGAACTCGCGGACCGGGCGGCCGGGCGGCCGTCAGCGGCCGTGGTGGAGGGCCGGCACGAGGGGTCGCCGGTGCGGCCGGTCTTCGTCTTCCCCGGCCAGGGCTCGCAGTGGACGGGCATGGCGGCGGAGCTGATCGAGACCTCCCCGTTCTTCGCCGAGCGGATCGACGAGTGCGCCGAGGCCCTCCGCCCGTACGTGGACTGGTCGTTGGCCGATGTCCTGCGCGGGGTCCCCGGTGCGCCGCCGCTGGAGGGCGACGAGGTGGTCCAGCCCGCGCTGTGGGCGGTGATGGTGTCGCTGGCCGCGCTGTGGCGCTCGGCCGGGGTGGAGCCGGCCGCCGTGGTGGGGCACTCGCAGGGCGAGATCGCCGCCGCCACCGCCGTGGGCGCGCTGTCGCTCCGGGACGGTGCGCGGATCGTGGCCCTGCGCAGCCGGGTACTGAACCGGATCGCGGGCGGTGGCGGCCTGTTGTCGGTGGACCTCCCGGCCGAGCGGGTGGAGCGGGACCTCGCGGCGGCCGAGCTCGCGGGAGTCGACCGCGCGGCGGCCGGCGGCCCCGGGCTGTCGGTCGCGGCGGTCAACGGCCCGGCGCACACGGTGGTGGCGGGGCCGGCGGCCGCGCTCGACGCGCTGGCCGCCCACTACGGGCAGCGGGTGCGCACCCGGCGGATCCCGATCGACTACGCCTCGCACAGCGCGGCCGTCGAGGAGCTGCGGGACGGCCTGCTCGCCGCGTTCGCCGGGATCGCCCCGCGCTCCACCGACGTGCCGTTCCACTCGACCGTCACCGCCGGACCGGTCGACACCGCCGAGCTGGGCCCCGGGTACTGGTTCCGCAACCTGCGCGAGCCGGTGCGGTTCGGGCCGGTCGTCGAACGCCTGCTGGACGCGGGCCACTCGACCTTCCTGGAGATCAGCCCGCACCCGGTGCTGGCGATGGGCGTCCGGCAGGCGATCGACCTGCACGGCGGGGACGGCGCCGCGCTGAGCACGCTCCGGCGCGGCCACGGCGGCCGCCGGCGGTTCCTCACGGCGGCGGCCGAGGCCTTCGTCCGGGGCGTCCCGGTCGACTGGTCCGCGCTGCTGCCCGCCTCGGCGCCGCTCGCCGACCTGCCGACCTACCCGTTCCAGCGCCGCTCCTACTGGCCGTCCGGGATGCCGGGGGCCACCGGGAGCGAGCGGGCGGACGAGGGGACGCAGACGCCGGCGTCGACCCCGGCGCCGGTTCCGGCCCTGGACGGGCGGTCGGTCCTGGAGCTGGTCCGGAGCCTGACCGCCGTCGTGCTGGGCACGGGCTCGGCCGCTGACGTCCGGCCCGGGCGGACGTTCCGCGAGATGGGCCTGGACTCGGCCATGACGCTCGAACTGCGCGACCGGCTGGCGGCCGCGACGGGGCTGAACCTGGAGAGCACCGTCCTGTACGACCACCCGAGCCCGGCCGCCCTCGCCGCCGCGATCGGCGCGCTGACGGCGAACGACGAGGCCGAGCCGGAGAGCGACAACGCGGCCGAGCCGGAGGCCGAAAGCGACGGCAAGACCGAAAACGACGACGAGGCCGACGACCCCGTGGTCATCGTCGGCATGGCCTGCCGCTTCCCCGGCGGGGTGCGCTCGCCCGAGGATCTGTGGGACCTGGTCGACGCCGGCACCGACGCCATCGGCGACTTCCCCGACGACCGGGGCTGGGACCTGGCGGCGCTCCACCACCCGGACCCGGACCGGGCCGGCACCTCCTACGTCCGCCGGGGCGGCTTCGTCCGGGACGTCCCGGACTTCGACGCGGAGTTCTTCGGGATCAGCCCGCGCGAGGCCCTCGCCATGGACCCGCAGCAGCGGCTCCTGCTGGAGGTCGCCTGGGAGGCGCTGGAGCGCGCCGGGATCGACCCCACCGCGCTGAAGGGCAGTCGGACCGGCGTGTTCGCCGGGGCGATGCACTCCGGCTACGGGCCGAGCATGGAGGCGGCCGGGCCCGGCGTCGCGGGGCACCTGCTGACCGGCACCAGCGTGAGCGTGGTCTCCGGGCGGATCGCGTACGTCCTCGGGCTGAACGGGCCCGCGCTGACGGTGGACACCGCGTGCTCGGCGTCGTTGGTCGCGCTGCACCAGGCGGTGCGGTCGGTCCGGGCCGGGGAGTGCTCGCTCGCCCTGGCCGGCGGGGTCACCGTCATGGCGACGCCCGGCATGTTCGTGGAGTTGTCCCGCCAGCGGGTGCTGGCCGCCGACGGCCGCTGCAAGGCGTTCTCCGCCGGGGCGGACGGCACCGGCTGGGGCGAGGGCGCGGGCATGGTCGTGGTCGAGCGGCTCTCGGACGCCCGCCGCCACGGCCACCCGGTGCTGGCGGTCGTGGCCGGCAGCGCCGTCAACTCCGACGGCGCCTCCAATGGGCTGTCCGCGCCCAGCGGGGTCGCCCAGCAGCGCGTGATCGAGGACGCGCTCGCCGACGCCGGGCTCGCGCCGTGGCAGGTCGATGCCGTGGAGGCGCACGGGACCGGCACCGCCCTGGGCGACCCGATCGAGGCCAACGCCCTGCTGGCCGCGTACGGGCAGGGCCGGGAGCGGCCGCTGTGGCTCGGGTCCCTCAAGTCCAACATCGGGCACGCCCAGGCCGCGGCGGGCGTCGGCGGCGTGATCAAGATGGTCCAGGCGCTCCGGCGGGGTGCGCTGCCCGCCACGCTGCACGCCGACGAGCCGTCCCCGCACGTCGACTGGACGGCCGGCTCGGTGGCCCTGCTCGACCGGGCCCGGCCCTGGCCGGAGACCGGGGAGCCCCGGCGCGGCGGCGTCTCCTCGTTCGGGATCAGCGGCACCAACGCGCACGTGATCCTGACCGAGCCGCCGGCCGGGCAGCAGCCCGGGCAGCCGACCGGGCCCGGGGCGGCGGGAGAACCGCCGGCACCGCCCGTGGTGCCGGTCGTGCTGTCGGCCCGCACCCCGGAGGCGCTGCGGGAGCGGGCCCGCGGGCTGGCCGACGGGCCGCTCGACCCGGTCGCCGCCGCGCCGGCCCTGACCGCCCGGACCTCCTGGGACGAGCGTGCCGTGGTGGTCGCCGCCGACCGGCCGGAGGCCGAGCGGGCGCTGGCGGCGCTGGCCCGCGCCGAGGAGGCTCCCGGCCTGGTCACCGGCCGGGCCGGCGAGCCCGGCCGGACCGTCCTGGTCTTCCCCGGCCAGGGCGGCCAGTGGCGCGGGATGGCGGCGCGACTCGCCGCCGAGAGCCCGGTGTTCGCGGCCCGCCTGGCCGAGTGCGAGCGGGCGCTCGCGCCGTACGTCGACTGGTCGTTGGCCGACGTCCTGGCCGACGCCCCGGCCGAGGCCCGGACCGGCGCGCCGACCGGCGCGTCCCCGCTCGACCGGATCGACGTCGTGCAGCCCGCGCTGTGGGCGGTGATGGTGTCGCTGGCCGAGCTGTGGCGGGAGGCCGGGGTCGTCCCGGACGCCGTGGTCGGCCACTCCCAAGGTGAGCTCGCCGCCGCCGTGGTGGCCGGGGCGCTCTCCCTGGAGGACGGCGCCCGCGCCATCGCGCTGCGCAGCCGCCTGGCCGTCGACCTGATGGGCCGGGGGGCGATGGCCGTCGTCCCGCTGCCCGCCGCGCGGGTGCGGGAGCGCCTCGGCGCGCTGAGCATCGCCGCGGTCAACGGACCGGCCGTCACCGCCGTGGCCGGCGCCCCGGACGCGATCGCCGCCCTGGTCGACGGGTACCGGGCCGAGGGCGTCAACGCCCGGGTGATCCCGGCGGCCTTCGCCTCGCACTGCCCGGCGGTCGAACCGATCCGGGCGGAGCTCCTGGCCGGGCTGGCGCCGCTGACGCCGCGCGGCGGCGGGATCGCGCTGATGTCCTCGGTCACCGCCGACTGGCAGGACGGCGCCGGGCTGGACGCGGCCTACTGGTACCGGAACCTGCGGCACACCGTGCGCTTCCAGGAGGCCGTCCAGGCGCTCGTCGCCTCCGGCCACACCACCTTCGTCGAGGTCGGCCCGCACCCGGTGCTGGGCGGCAGCATCGGCCAGATCCTGGAGGAGGCCGGTGTCGACGGGATCGTCACCGGCTCGCTGCGCCGCGACGACGGCGGCCTGCGCCGCTTCCTCACCTCCGCCGCCGAGGCCCACGTCCGCGGTCTGCCCGTCGCCTGGGAGCGCCTCACCGGTGCGGCGGCCGGCCACGTCGACCTGCCCACCTACCCCTTCCAGGGCCGCCGCTACTGGCTCACCGGAGCGGCCGGGCCGACCGGCACGGCCGACCTCGGCCAGGCGCCGGCCGAGCACCCCCTGCTCGGCGCGGCCGTCGAACTCGGCGACGGCGAGACGGTGTTCACCGGACGGCTGTCGGCCCGCAGTCACCCCTGGCTGGCCGACCACGTCCTCGCCGGGACGGTCGTCGTGCCGGGCACCGCGTTCCTGGAGCTGGCCCTGCACGCGGGCGCGAAGGCCGGGACGGCGCGGATCGAGGAACTGACCGTCGCCACCCCGATGGAACTGCCCGCGGACGGCGCCGTCGACCTGCGCGTACGGGTGTCCGGCGCGGACGGCGACGGGCTGCGGACCTGCCGGATCTCGGGCCGGGCGACCGGCGGCGGCGAGTGGATCGAGCACGCCACCGGCACCCTGAGCGCCGACCACATCCCTGCCCAGGCCCCGGCCCCGCTCCGGAACCGGGCCGCCACCGATTGGCCGCCGACCGGCGCGACGCCGGTGCCGGCGACCCGGATGTACGAGGACCTCGCCCTGCGCGGCCACCAGCCAGGGCCGGCCTTCCAGGGCCTGCGGGCCGCCTGGCGGGGCGCCGGCGGCGAGCAGTACGCCGAGGCCGTCCTGCCCGAGCCGGCGGAGGCCGACGCCGGGTCCTACCGGCTGCACCCCGCCCTGCTCGACGCCTCCCTGCACGGTCTGATCGCCGCCGCCCCGGGCCACGAGGGGCGGCCCGTGCAGCCGGTGCGCTGGCGCGGCGTGTCCCTGACGGCCGCTCCGGCCGGCGGCCGGACGTTCCTGCGAGTGCAGGCCGGGCCCGCCTCGGACGGCGGCCTCCCGCTGGCCCTGCTCGACGCCTCGGGGGAGCCGGTGGGGCTGGTCGAGGCAGTGGAGCTGCGCCCGGTCACGGCGGGGCACCCCGACCCGGCCGCCGTCGCGCGCGACTCGCTGTTCGCCCTCGGTTGGGAACCGCTGCGGGAGTCGGAGTCGGAGCCGGTGTCGTCGCCGGCCGGCCCGGTGCCGGTCGTCCCGTGGGACGCCCTCGACCCGGACGCACTGCTCGCGGCGGCCGACCCGGACACGCCCACCGTGGTGGACTGCCCGACCGGAGCGCACGGACCGCACGGACCGCAGGACGCCACCGACCCGGCGACGGCGGCCAGGACCGCCGTCCACCGCACCCGGGACCTGCTCGCCCGGTGGCTCGCCGAGGACCGGCTCGCCGGGTCCCGCCTGGTGCTGGTCACCCGGGGCGCGGTCGCCGTACGGCCCGGCGAGACCGTCCGGGACCTCGCCCAGGCGGCGGTCTGGGGCCTGGTGCGCACCGCCCAGGTCGAGCACCCGGGCCGGTTCACCCTGGTCGACCTGGCCCCCGGCACCACCGTGCCCGAAGGCACTCCCGCGACCGAAGGCGCCCCCGAGGTCCCGGCCGCCGTACTGACCCCGGAGGAGAACCAGCTGGCCGTCCGCGACGGCGCCGTCCTGGTGCCCCGGCTGGTGTCCGCCGTGGGCGATCCCGCGCTGCGGCCCCCCGAGGACGCGGCGGCCTGGCACCTGGACATCCCCGAGCGCGGCACCCTCACCGGCCTGGAGCTGCGCCCCTGCCCCGAGGCCGCCGCCGAGCCCGGCCCCGGCCGGGTCCGGGTCGCGGTCCGCGCCGCCGGGCTGAACTTCCACGACGTCCTGGGCGCGCTCGACATGCACCCCGGCGATCCGGGCCCGCTCGGCCTGGAGGGCGCGGGCGTGGTCACCGCGACCGGGCCCGGGGTCACCGGCCTGGCCGTCGGCGACCGGGTGACGGGCCTGTTCCCGGCCGCGTTCGGCACGGTGGCCCAGGCCGACCAGCGCACCCTGGTCAGGATCCCGGACGACTGGTCCTTCACCCGGGCCGCCGCCGTGCCGGTCGCCCACCTGACCGCCCTGCACGCCCTGGTCGAACTGGGCGGCGTGGGTGAGGGGGACCGGGTGCTGGTCCATGCCGGGGCGGGCGGCGTCGGCCTGGCCGCCGTCCAGCTGGCCCGGAACCTGGGCGCGGAGGTCTTCGCGACCGCGAGCCCCGCCAAGTGGCCCGCGCTGCGCGCCCTCGGCCTCGACGACGACCACCTCGCCTCCTCCCGCGAGCCTGGCTTCGGCGCCCGCTTCAGTGCCGGCCCGGGTGCCGGCCCCGACGCGGGCGACCGGGGGATGGCGCTCGTCCTGAACTCCCTGACCGGCGAGCTCGTCGACGAGTCGCTCCGGCTGCTGCGTCCCGGCGGGCTCCTGGTCGAGCTCGGCCGGACCGAACAGCGCGACCCCGCCGAGGTGGCCGCCGCGCACCCCGGCGTGCGCTACCGGGCGTTCAACCTGCTCCAGCTGCCGCCCGAGCACCTCGCCCGCCTGCTGGAGCGGACGGTCGAGCTGTTCGCCCGGGGCGCGTTCGGCTGGCCCGCCGTCACCGACCTGGACGTCCGGCGGGCGCCCGAGGCCTTCGGGCTGCTGCGCCAGGGCACCCACGTCGGCAAGGTCGTGCTCACCGTCCCGCCGGTCCTCGACCCGGACGGAACCGTCCTGATCACCGGCGGGACGGGCGCCATCGGCCGGGCCGTGGCGCGGCACCTGGTCACCGGGCACGGCGCCCGGCGCCTGCTGCTGGCCGGCCGCCGGGGAGGCGATGCGCCGGGAGCCGCCGAGCTGGCGGCCGAACTGACCGCGCTCGGCGCCGAGGTGGCGTTCGCGGCCGTGGACGTCGCCGACCGGGCCGCCGTCGCCGCGATGATCGCGACGGTCCCCGCCCGGCACCCGCTGACCGCCGTCATCCACGCCGCCGGCGTGGTGGACGACGCGCCCGTCGCCTCGCTCACCCCCGCGCGGATCGACCGGGTGATGCGGGTCAAGGCCGACGGCGCCTGGCACCTGCACGAGCTGACCGCCGGTCACCCGCTCACCGCCTTCGTCCTGGTCTCCTCGGTGATGGGGACGCTCGGCGGAGCCGGCCAGGGCGGCTACACCGCCGCCAACGCCTTCCTCGACGGGCTCGCCCGGCACCGCCGCGCCCAGGGCCTGCCCGCCCTCGCGCTGGCCTGGGGCCTGTGGGGCGACCCGGACGGCATGCTGGGCGCCCTCGGTGACGCCGACCGCGCCCGCTTCGCCCGGGCCGGGCTGGTGGAGATCGACCCCGGGCACGGCCTGGCCCTGCTGGACGCGGCGCTGCCGTCACCGCACGCCGTCCTGGTGCCCGCCCGGCTCGACCGCGAGGTCCTGCGCGACCTCGGACCGGACCTCCCGCCGGTGCTGCGCGAGGTCGTGGCGTCCGCCGGGGCGGGGCGGGGCGGGAACGGCCCGACGCCACGGCGGCACCGCCCGCTGCGCGAGGAGCTGGGCGGCCTGACCGCCGGTGAACGCGCCGACGCCCTGGCCGACCTGGTCCGGACCCACATGGCCGCCGTCCTCGGCTCCCGGCCCGAGGCGATCCCGGACGACCGGCCGTTCGGCGAGCTCGGCTTCGACTCGCTCACCTCGGTCGAGTTCCGTAACCGCCTCGGCACGGCGACGGGGCTGAAGCTCCCGCTCACCCTGCTGTTCGAGGCGCCGACGCTGCCCGAGCTGGTCGCCGTCCTGGACGCCGGGCTCGCCCCGCCCGTCCACGAGACCGGGCCGGCTCAGGGAATCGAGCCCGAGCCGGCCGCCGGGGAGTGCGACCAGGACGCGACGGCCCTCGACGAGGACGTGGCGGCCCTCGTCGAGGCCGCGACCGCCGAGGAGCTCCTCGACTTCATCGACCGCGAGCTCATCTGACCCCGGTCCGCCGCCCCACCCCCCACCCCCTACGACCACGAGCCCACCAGATCCCCACGGAGGACCGATCCGTCATGGCATCAGCATCGGACGAGAAGCTGCTCGGATACCTCAAGCGCCTCACCCTCGACCTGCACGAGGCGCGCGGGCGCCTGCGCGAGCTGGAGGAGGGGGAGCGGGAGCCGATCGCGATCGTCGGCATGGCGTGCCGGTACCCGGGCGGGGTCGACTCGCCCGACGCGCTGTGGCGGCTGCTGGCCGAGGGCGGGGAGAGCGTCGGCGCGTTCCCCCGTGACCGGGGCTGGGAGGAGGGGCTGTACGACCCCGAGGGCGGCGGACGGAGCCTGACCGGTTCCGGCGGATTCCTGTACGACGCGGCCGAGTTCGACGCCGGCTTCTTCGGGATCAGCCCGCGCGAGGCGCTGGCCATGGACCCGCAGCAGCGGCTGCTGCTGGAGACCGCCTGGCGGGCCTTCGAGGACGCCGGGATCGACCCGGAGTCGGTGCGCGACACCGAGACCGGGGTGTTCGCCGGCCTGTCGAACCTCGACTACGGGCTGGGGCGCGGCGAGGTGCCCGAGGAGGCCGAGGGCTTCCTGACCACCGGGGCGGTGGGCGGCGCGGCGTCCGGCCGGATCTCGTACACGCTCGGCCTGCGCGGTCCGGCGATCACCGTGGAGACGGCCTGTTCGTCCTCGCTGGTCGCGCTGCACCTGGCCGTCCGGTCGCTGCGCGGCGGCGAGTGCGCGATGGCGCTGGCGGGCGGGGCGACGGTCATGTCCACCCCGCAGCTGTTCACCGAGTTCACCAGGATGCAGGGCGTGGCGCCGGACGGCCGGTGCCGCCCGTTCTCGGCCGGGGCCGGCGGCAGCGGGCTCTCCGAGGGCGTGGGCGTGCTGCTGCTGGAACGGCTGTCGGACGCGCGGCGGCGCGGCCACCCGGTGCTGGCCGTGGTGCGCGGCAGCGCGGTGAACCAGGACGGCGCCAGCAACGGCTTCACCGCGCCGAGCGGGTCCGCGCAGCAGCGGGTCATCCGGCAGGCGCTGGCGGACGCGCGGCTGTCGCCCGGCGACGTCCAGGTGGTGGAGGCGAGCAGCACCGGCACGGAGCTCGGCGACCCGATCGAGGCGCGCGCCCTGCTGGCCGCCTACGGGCAGGACCGGGACCGGCCGCTGCGGCTGGGCTCGCTGAAGCCCAACATCGGGCACTCCCAGGCGGCGGCGGGCGTCGCCGGGGTGATCAAGACGGTGCTGTCGATGCGTCACGGCACCCTCCCCGCCACCCTGTACGCGGACGAGCCCACCCCGCACGTCGACTGGTCGGCGGGCGCGGTCGAGCTGGTCGCCGAGCGGGCCGCCTGGCCGGGGACGGCCGGGCCCAGGCGGGCCGGGGTGTCCTCGCAGGGCATCAGCGGCACCAACGCCCACGTGATCATCGAGGAGGCCCCGGCCGCCTTGGAGGCGGGGGAGACCGGGGAAGGGGAGGCCGGTCCGGGCGGGCCGCGGCTGCTGACCCTGTCCGCCAAGTCGCCGGCCGCGCTCGCCGAACTCACCGACCGCTACACCGAGTTGCTCGCGGACGACGGGCCGGGCGCGGCCGGCGGGCCGGGTGCGGCCGGCGGGCCGGGTGCGGCCGGCGGGTCCGGCTTGGCGGCGATCTGCCGGGCCACCGGCCTCGGCCGGGCGCACTTCCCGCACCGGCTGACGGCCGTCGCCTCCTCGGCCGCCGAGCTGCGGGACCTCCTCCTGCGGACCCGCCGGGAGGAGGAGCCGCCGGCCGGCGTCCGGGTCGGCACCCGGACCCCGGAGGGCGGCCGGGGCCCGGTGTTCCTCCTCACCGGCTCCACCGGCCCCCTGGCCGGGCCGGACGCCGAGGCGGTCGCCGTCCTGGCCGAGGCCGAGCCGGTCTTCCGCCGCGCCCTGGACCAGTGCGCCGAGGCGCCCGGCGGCCGGCTCTCGCCGTTCGCCGTCGGCTACGCGCTCGCCGAGCTGTGGCGCTCGTGGGGCGTGCGGCCCGCCGCCGTCCTCGGCCACGGCACCGGCGAGCTGGTGGCCGCGTGCGTCACGGGCACGATGAGCCCGGAGGACGCGCTGGTGGCGGCCCGTACGGTCCGGAACGCGGCCGCGCCGGAGACGGCCGGGCCGGACGCCGCCGGGTCGGAGCGGTTCGCCGCCGGCCTCGCCGCGCTGCTGCGGGACGGCCACCGCACCTTCGTCGAGCTCGGGCCCGCCTCGCCGCTGCTCGACGAGGTCCGGGCGGCCGGGCACACCGTGGTCCTGCCGTCGCTGCGCCCGGGGGAGGACGCCCGGCGCACCCTCCTCGACAGCCTCGGCGCGCTCTACACCCGGGGCGCGCGGATCGACTGGGCGCGCGTGCACGGCGAGCCCGCCGGGCCGCCGGTGCGCCTGCCCGGGTACCCGTTCCAGCGTGAGCGCTACTGGCTCTGGACCGGTGCCCCGCGCCGCGCCGGGGCACCGGCCCCGGAGGGGTCGCTGGTCGCGCAGGTACGGCTGGTCGGCCCCGACGGTACGCCGGTGGCGCTCGCCGACGGCGTGCGCCTGGAGGCGGTGCCGGACGCCCTGCCGCCCACCGCGCCCGCGACGGAGACGCCCGCGACGGAGACGCCCGCGACGGAGCCGCCCGCGGCGCAGGGACCCGTCGAGGACGTCGTCGAGCTGGTGGCCGGCATCGTCGGCCGGGCGCGCGGCGCGGCCGTCACCGGCGACGACCGGGAGCTGCCGCTGCGGCGCCTGGCCGTCGACTCGCTGATCGCGATGGACATCCGGCAGACCCTCGCCCGGCTGCTCGGCGTGGACCTGCCGCTGCGCGACCTGCTGGACGGCCGCGGCGTCACCGCGATCGCCGACGCCGTCCGGGCCGCACGCGGCGACACCGACGGCGGCAGTGGCGCTGACGCCCGACGACCCGGGACGGCGCTGGTCGCCGACCCGGCGGCCCGCCACGAGCCGTTCCCGCTCACCGACCTCCAGCAGGCCTACCTGGTCGGCCGGACCGATGCCTTCGAGCTCGGCAACGTCTCCACCTCCTTCCTGGTCGAGGTGGACCTGACCGACACCGACCCGGACCGGCTGGCCGCCTCCTTCCGGCAGCTCGTCGACCGGCACGACATGCTCCGCGCGGTCGTCTCCCGGGACGGGCACCAGCGGGTGCTCGCCGAGGTCCCCGAGTACCGGATCGCCACCGTCGACCTGCGGGCCTGCGACCAGGCCGAGCGGGAGCGCCGCCTGGCAGCGATCCACCGGGAGATGCGGGACCAGGTCTTCGACACCGAGGCCTGGCCGCTGTTCGACGTCCGGGCCACCCTGCTCGACGCCCGCACCACCCGGCTGCACCTCAACTTCGACGCGCTGATCATCGACGGCCGCAGCTCCGGGCTGCTGTTCCGGGAGTGGGCGCAGGCCTACCGCCACGGGGCGCCCGCGACCCCCGCCCCGGCCGTCACCTACCGCGACTACGTGCTCGCCGCCGCCGGGGCGGACGCCGAGGGGCGCGAGCGGTCGCTCGCCTACTGGCGGGCCCGCGTCGACTCGCTGCCGCCCGCGCCCGCCCTGCCGCTGCGTCCGGGCCCGGCGCCCCGGCGGCCGGAGTTCGTCCACCGCACGGCCCGGGTCGGGGCCGGGGCGTGGCGGCGCTTCAAGGAGCACGCCGCGGCGGCGGGCCTGTCGCCCTCGGCCGCGCTGTGCGCCGCGTACGCGCAGGTGCTGGGCGCCTGGAGCGCCTCGCCGCGCTTCACGCTCAACCTGCTGGCGTTCCACCGGCGGCCGCTGCACGAGGACGCCGGCCGGGTGGTCGGCAACCTCAGCGCCACCACCCTGCTGGAGGTCGACGCCGCCCCCGGCGAGGCCTTCGCCGCGGGCGCCGCGCGCCTCCAGGACCAGCTGCTGGCCGACCTCGAACACGGCCACGTCAGCGGCGTCGAGGTGCTGCGCGAACTCAACCGCACCCGCGGCGGGACGGGCCTGGCGGGCATGCCGGTGGTCTTCACCAGCACGATCGGCTTCTCCGCCCGGAGCGACGGCGATGACGGCGACCACACCGCCGACGGCGCCGACGGCGGCCCGGAGCAGCGCGGGGCGCTGACCGCGCTGACCGCGCTCGGCACCGCCGGCGAGCTGGCCTCCAGCTCGGTGCGCACCCCGCAGGTGTGGCTCGACCACCAGGCCCTGGAGGAGGCCGGGGAGCTGGTCCTGAACTGGGACGTGGTGGAGGAGGTGTTCCCCGAGGGCGTCGTCGACGGGATGTGGGAGGCCTACCGGGACCTGGTGCGCGGCCTGTGCGAGGAGGGCGCGTGGCGCCGCCCGCCGGCCGTGCTCGTGCCGGAGGCCGACCTGGCGGTCCGCCGGGCCGTCAACGCCACCGACGGCCCCGTCCCCGCCGAGCTGCTGCACGACGCGTTCCTGCGGCAGGCCGCGGCCCGGCCGGACGCGCCCGCCGTCATCACCGCCGCCCGGACCCTCAGCTACCGCGAGGTGGACCGCCGGTCCGACCGGATCGCCCGTCGGCTGATCGAGGACGGCGCCGGCCCGGGCGCGCTGGTCGGCATCGTGCTGGACAAGGGCTGGGAGCAGGTCGTCGCGGCGCTGGCCGTCCTCAAGACCGGGGCCGCCTACGTGCCGGTCGACGCCGCCGTGCCCGGCCCCCGCCTGCGGATGATCGTGGAGGCCGCCGGGATCGGCCTGGTGCTGACCCGCTCGGCGGTCGCGGCCGGGCTCGACCTGCCGGACGGCACCCGCGCGCTGCACGTCGACACCGAGCCGGAGGACACCGGCGCGGACGGCCCGCTGCCGCCCTCCCCGGCCCGGCCCGAGGACCTCGCGTACGTCATCTTCACCTCGGGCTCCACCGGGGTGCCGAAGGGCGTGATGATCGAGCACACCGGCGCGGTCAACACGATCCGGGACGTCAACGACCGGTTCGGCGTGACCGGGGACGACCGGGTGCTGGCGCTGTCGGCGTTCAACTTCGACCTCTCGGTCTACGACGTGTTCGGCCTGCTCGCGGTCGGCGGCGCCGTGGTCCTGCCCGACGTCCCGGCGCAGCGCGAGCCGGCCGCCTGGCTGGACCTGGTGACCCGGCACCGGGTGACGGTCTGGAACAGCGTCCCCGCGCTGATGGAGATGTTCGTCGAGCACGTGCGGGCGCTCGGCGGCCCGTTCCCGCTGCGGCTGGTGATGATGAGCGGCGACTGGATCCCCGTCACCCTCCCCGGCGCCGTCGCCGCGGTCCTGCCGGACGCGCGGGTCGTCGGCCTGGGCGGTGCGACCGAGGCCTCGATCTGGTCGATCCTGCACCCGATCACCGACGTGGACCCGGAGCGGACGAGCATCCCGTACGGCCGGCCGATGCGGAACCAGCGCTTCCATGTGCTGGACGAGGCGCTGCGGCCGCGCCCGGCCTGGGTCCCCGGCGACCTGTACATCGCGGGCACCGGCCTGGCCCGCGGCTACCTCGGCGACGAGGAGAAGACCCGCGCGGCCTTCCCGCGCCACCCGGTGACGGGGGAGCGGCTCTACCGCACCGGCGACCTCGGCCGCTACCTGCCGGACGGCGACATCGAGTTCCTCGGGCGCGCGGACTTCCAGGTGAAGATCCAGGGCCACCGGATCGAGCTCGGCGAGGTCGAGGCGGCGCTGCTGCGCCGGCCGGACGTCCGGGCGGCGGCCGTGGTGGCCGAGGGCGAGCGCGGCGGCCCGCGGCGGCTCGTCGGCTACGCGGTGGCGGACGCCTCCGAGGAGGAGCTGCGCGCGGCGCTCGGCCGGGAACTGCCGGGGTACCTGGTGCCCGCCCGGATCGTCCTGCTGCCGGAGCTGCCGCTGACCGACAACGGCAAGGTGGACCGCCGGCGGCTTCCCTCGCCCGGGCTCGCGGCCCCGCGCTCCGGTGGGGCGGTCGCCCCGCGCGACGCGGCCGAGCGGCTGCTCGCCGGGATCTGGGCCGAGTTCTTCGGCACTCCCGCGGCGACCGCCGACGCCGCCCCGGACCCCGCCGTCGCCGCCCCGGACCCCGCCGTCGCCGCCCCGGACCCTTCCGGTTTCGACGTCACGGCGAACTTCTTCGACCTCGGCGGCGACTCCATGCTCGCGGTGCGGATGATGGCCCGGATCAGGCAGTGCACCGGCCGCTCGCTGCCGGTGGCCACGCTGCTCGCCCGGCCGACCGTCGAGGCGCTCGCCGGGGTGCTGCGCGAGTGGGCCGAGGACGAGGGCCGGGCGGCCCTGGTCACCGTCCGGGGCACCGGGGCCCGGCCGCCGCTGTTCCTGGTCCACCCGGTCGGCGGTGACGTGCTCTGCTACGCCGGGCTCGCCGCCCTGCTGGACGAGGACCAGCCGGTCCACGCCCTCCAGTACCCCGAAGCGGACCCCGGGGCGGACTCCGGGGCGCAGCCCGCCCCGAGGACCGTGGCCGAACTGGCCGCGCACTACGCCGACGCGATCACCGCGCGGTTCCCGGACGGCCCGTACCGGCTCGGCGGCTGGTCGATGGGCGGGGTGATCGCCCTGGAGACCGCCCGGCTGCTCACCGACCGGGGCGCGGCGGTCGAGCTGGTCGCGGCCGTGGACCTGCTCGAACCGCCCGGCCGCACCGAGCCCGCCGCCGAGCCGGCGCTGCTGGCCCGGTTCGCCCGGGACCTGGCCGGGCTGGCCGGCCACGACTGGAACCCCGGGCCGGAGGAGTTCGAGCCGGTCGACGGCGGCTCCCCGGTCGAGGAGCTGCTGACCCGGGCCCGGCGGGCCGGCGTCCTGCCGGAGGAGATCGACGGCGCCACCCTGGAGCGGCTCGCGGGCCGGTTCCTGCGCCTCAGCCGGGCGCTGGCCGAGCACCGGCCCGTCCCGTACCGGGGCCGGGTCCGGCTGCTGCGGGCGATGGACGGGGCCAGCACGGCCACCACCCGGCGGTGGCTGGAGCTGCTCGGCGACCGGGCGGAGAGCGTCGACGTGCCCGGCGACCACTACAGCGTCATGCGCGCCCCGTACCTCCCGACCCTGGCGGCCGAGCTCGACAAGGCGTTGAACGACCTGTGACCCGCCGCCCCGGAGAACCCCACCGCACCCGCCGAACCAGGAGGACCGGATGACCACCCTCGAACTGCCGCCCCGGACCGGGACGGCCCGGACCGGTACGCCCCGGACCGGGACGGCCCGCACCGCCGCCTCGGTCCTGGACCGGGTACGGAGCTACGCCGCCGGCCTGCCGGCCACCGCGCCGGAGACCGAACGGCTGGGCCGGATCCCCGGTGACGTCCTGGCGGGCCTGAAGGCCACCGGGCTGCTGCGGGCCGCCCTGCCGCCGCGGCTGGGCGGGGTCGAGCTGACCGTGCCGGAGACCACCCGGGCGATCGACCTGCTGGCCGAGGGCGACGCCTCGGTCGCCTGGTGCGCGTCCGTCGCGCTGAACGCCTCGCTGGCCGTGGTCTCGCTGCCCGAGGACGTCTTCGCCGAGCTGTTCCCGGACCCGGACCTGATCACCGCGACGGTGCTGCCGCCGGCCGGGCGGTCGGTCCGGCACGGCGGCGGCCACCTGCTGACCGGCCGCTGGACCCACGCCAGCGGGATCACCCACGCCGACCGGGTGCTGGCCGGGTTCCTGACCCCGGAGGGCACCCCGAGGGTCGCCGTCCTGGACGCCGCGCAGGTCCGGGTGCTGGACACCTGGCACACCACCGGGCTGCGCGGCACCGGCTCGCACGACATCGAGGTCGCCGACCTGTTCGTCCCGGAGCGGCACACCTTCGCCCTGGCGCCGTCCGGCACCCGGGCGGAGCCGCTCCACCTGCGCGCCGACAACCTCGCCCTCAAGATGGCGGGCGTGCCGCTGGGGATCGGCCGGGCCGCGTTGGCCGGCGCCCGGGAGCTGCTGTCCCCCCGGCGCACCGCGCTGCCCTACCCGGGGGTCCGGGCCGACCTCGCGCACGCCGAGTCGCTGATCGGCGCGGCGGACGCCTACGTGTACCGCACGCTGGAGCAGGCCTGGGCGGCCCAGGCGGCGGGCCTGGCGCCGGAGCGCGGCACGGCGGCGCTGGCCCGCCGGTTCGCCCACCGGGCCTGCCGGGAGGCGGTCCAACTCCTGTACGACGCCGTGGGATCGGCCGCGGTCTACACCGAGCGCACCCCGCTCGACCGCTGCCTGCGCGACGTCGTCACGGCGGGCCGCCACGTCGCCTCGGCGGAGAAGGTCCTGGACGGTGTCGGCGAGCTGCGGCTCGGGGGCGCGCCCGAGTCCCCGCACCTCTGATCAGGGACCCTCAGGCCCTCAGGCCGTCACGCCTCCTCGCGCCAGCCCTCGTAGCCGGCCGCGAGGCGGTCGAGGGCGTGCAGCAGCGCCGGGGTCCAGCCGCTCTCCGGGGCCTCGGCCACGACCAGCCACTGGGCGTCCTCGGCGTCGTCCTCGCCCGCGAGCGCGTCGCGGACGACTTCGAGCTCGCCGAGGTCGGGCTGGGCGGCGCCGAGCTCCTCGGCGGCCTCCTCGGCGGTGTCGCGGTCGGGCAGGACGAGCAGCTGCCGGGCGTACGGGTCGTCGACGGCCGGGAGGTCGGTGGTGTGGTTCTCGCTCACCCGGACATTGTCCAGGTCGGCCGCCCGCTCCGTCGGGCGGGAGTGTCCGCGGCCCGTGGGATGCTGGTAGGCGATGGCCAGGAAGAGTGCACCCGACGACCTGCTCGCCCCGCTGACCCTCGCGGTCGGCCAGGAGGAGCTGCTGCTGGACCGCGCGGTCGCCCAGGTGGTGGCGGCGGCGAAGGCGGCGGACCCGGACACCGACGTACGGGACCTGCCGCCCGGCGGCCTGCAGCCCGGCAGCCTGGCCGAGCTGACCACGCCGTCGCTGTTCGCCGAGCGCAAGGTGATCGTGGTCCGGGCCGCGCAGGACCTCTCCGCCGACTCCGTGAAGGAGGTCAAGGCGTACATCGAGGCCCCGGCCGAAGAAGTGATCATGGTGCTGGTGCACGCCGGCGGCGCCAAGGGCAAGGGCCTGCTGGACGCCGGGCGCAAGGCCGGCGGGCGCGAGGTGGCCTGCCCCAAGCTGGCCAAGGCGAGCGAGCGGCTGGCCTTCGTCAAGGGCGAGTTCCGCACCCTGGGCCGCTCCGCGACCCCGGAGGCCTGCCAGGCGCTGCTGGACGCGCTCGGCAGCGACCTGCGCGAGCTGGCGGCCGCCTGCAACCAGCTGACCTCCGACGTCGAGGGCACGATCGACGAGACGGTGGTGGCCCGCTACTACAGCGGCCGGGCCGAGGCGACCGGCTTCGAGGTCGCCGACCTGGCGGTCACCGGCCGGGCCGCGGAGGCGCTGGAGCGGCTGCGCTGGGCGCTGGCCGTCGGCCAGCCGCCGACCGGCATCACCTACGCGCTGGCCTCCGGCGTGCGCAGCATCGGCCGGCTGGCGAGCGCCGGGCGGAACATGCGCCCGGGCGACCTGGCCCGCGAGCTGGGCATGCCGCCGTGGAAGGTCGACCGGGTCCGCCAGCAGATGCGCGGCTGGACGGGCGACGGGGTGGCCACCGCGCTGACCGCGATCGCCCAGGCCGACGCCGCCGTCAAGGGCGGCTCGGACGACCCGGCGTACGCCCTGGAGCGCGCGGTGGTCGCCGTCGCCCGGGCCTCCCGGGCCGGCTCCCGGCCCGCCTACTGACGGCCCGGCGCCGCGGGCCCCGGCGCTACTTCTTCATGGCCCGCACGGTGTCCTGCCCGTCGGACTGGAGGGCGGTGCGCAGCTCCTCCTTGGTCGGCGGCTTGCCCTTGCCCTCGGTGTAGCCGGCCGAGTAGGTGACGTAGTACGTCATCCCGCCGTCGCGGATGTCCAGTTCGGCGTAGACGCTGTGGTACTGGTCCGAGCCGTCGTCCTTGTACAGGAAGTACGCCTCCTCGCCGAGCCCCGCGATGTCGGTGACCTGGTAGCCGCGGGCCCGGTAGAGCTCCTTGTTGGCCTCCAGCTCGGGCGCCGGGTTGACCGCCTTGTGCAGGTCGACGCGCATGTAGAGGGTGGCGGACTCGCTGTCGCTGGTGCCGCCGGTGCGCTTGAGCGACATCGAGCAGTTCATGCTGTCCAGCGCCGGGTGCCGGTCGGTGTGGTGGGTCGGCTTGGAGGTGTCCGAGACGGAGTAGGTCTGCAGGAGCTTCGTGGGCTTCCCGGTGGCGCAGAAGTCGTCGGAGAGGTGGTAGCCGCGCAGGTCGCGCGGCGAGGAGTCGCTGCTGACCAGGCCGGGAACGGCCGTCACGGCGGCGGCCCAGCCGATCGAGACGGTCACCGCGCCGACGAACGCCCAGACGGCGTTGCGCCGCAGGTTCCCGCTCCGCCCGGGGGCGGGGGCGGCGGGCAGGCCGGGCGCGGTGGGCAGCCCCGGCGGCGGTCCGAAGCCGCCGGCGCCCGCGGGGCCGGGAGCGCCCGGTACGGGCTGCGCGCCCCCGCCCGGCTGCTGCTGCGGGAAGCCGTACCCCGGTCCGTTCGGCGGCTGCGGGAAGCCGTATCCCGGTCCGTTCGGTGGCTGCGGCGGCGGTGGCGTCGTCATGGAAGTTCCCCCCTGGACCTGGCGCCGAGGTGCTCCCCGCACCCCGGTCGGACCCGACCGACGATAGCCGCCGGGCCGCGGAACGCGACAGGCGCCGCAGCGGCCTCGGGGAGAGGCCGGCTGCGACGCCTGTCGCACTGCTTCTGTGCACCGCACCCGCGTGGCGAACGCAGGCCGCGTGCGGTGCGAGTCTTGCGCGCCTCGGGGGGCCGGGTAGAGGGCCGGGTCGCTCCGAAGCGGTGGGGGTCGAAGACCCCGGGGCGTCAGGCCTGGACGGCGGTGTTGACGCGCTTGGTGATGGCCGACTTCTTGTTGGCGGCCTGGTTGGCGTGGATGACGCCCTTGCTCACGGCCTTGTCCAGCGCCTTGGAGGCGGCGCGGGCCAGCTCGGTGGCCTTCTCGGTCTCGCCGGCGGCAGCGGCCTCACGGGCCTTGCGCAGAGCGGTCTTCAGCGAGGACTTGACGGCCTTGTTGCGCAGGCGCGCCTTCTCGTTGGTCTTGTTGCGCTTGATCTGGGACTTGATGTTCGCCACGAAGGAGCCTCAGTCTTGTCTAAGGATTTGAACGGGTTCGCACCCGGTGGCCGTCGGACCAGCTGAGAGGGCATGCCGAGGCCGGGTGCAGCAGCCCACGCTACCAGGGGCCCGCTGCCCGCCCCAAACCCGGGCGCCCGCGAGGGCCGCCCCCGACCGCTCGTGAGGGCGGCCCCGGACGGCCCCGGGTGCCCGAACGGCGGCCCGCCCCGCGGTCGTGGGAAGATGGCAGGGACTATTTCGATCGGACGAGCCCGTCCGGTCCCCGGGAAACCGGTCAGCGATGACCCGGACACCCCCGGCCCCGGACCAACGGAGAATCGGACCAAGGTGCCCGCGACCCCCAGCAATGTGCCAGAGCCCAGCCGTACCGACCCGGCGCTGATCCGCAACTTCTGCATCATCGCCCACATCGACCACGGCAAGTCGACGCTCGCAGACCGGATGCTGCAGATCACCGGCGTCGTCGACCCCCGGCAGATGCGTGCCCAGTACCTCGACCGCATGGACATCGAGCGTGAGCGCGGCATCACCATCAAGTCGCAGGCGGTCCGCCTTCCGTGGGCGCCGAAGACCGGTCCGAACGCCGGGACGACGCACATCCTCAACATGATCGACACCCCCGGCCACGTGGACTTCACGTACGAGGTGTCCCGCTCCCTCGCCGCGTGCGAGGGCACCATCCTGGTGGTCGACGCGGCCCAGGGCATCGAGGCGCAGACCCTCGCCAACCTGTACCTGGCGCTGGAGAACGACCTCACGATCGTCCCGGTCCTCAACAAGATCGACCTGCCGGCCGCCCAGCCGGAGAAGTACGCGGCCGAGATCGCCCACATCATCGGCTGCGACCCCTCCGACGTGCTCCAGGTCAGCGCCAAGACCGGCCTGGGCGTCGAGGACCTGCTGGACCACATCGTCAACACCGTCCCGGCCCCGGTCGGCGTCAAGGACGCCCCGGCCCGCGCGATGATCTTCGACTCGGTGTACGACTCCTACCGCGGCGTGGTCACCTACGTCCGTGTGGTGGACGGGCAGCTCACCAAGCGCGAGCGGATCTCGATGATGTCCACCGGCGCGACCCACGAGCTGCTGGAGATCGGCGTCATCTCGCCCGAGCCGAAGGTCGCCGACGGCCTCGGCGTCGGCGAGGTGGGCTACATCATCACCGGTGTGAAGGACGTCCGGCAGTCCAAGGTCGGTGACACGATCACCTCGATGCACAAGGGCGCCACCGAGGCGCTGGGCGGCTACAAGGACCCGCGCCCGATGGTGTTCTCCGGCCTCTACCCGCTGGACGGCTCGGACTACCCGCTGCTGCGCGACGCCCTCGACAAGCTGCGGCTCAACGACGCCGCGCTGGTGTACGAGCCGGAGACCTCGGTCGCGCTCGGCTTCGGCTACCGCTGCGGCTTCCTCGGCCTGCTGCACCTGGAGATCATCCGGGAGCGCCTGGAGCGCGAGTTCAACCTCGACCTGATCTCCACCGCCCCGAACGTGGTCTACCGGGTGGTCATGGAGGACGGCACCGAGCACACCGTCACCAACCCGAGCGAGTTCCCCACCGGCAAGATCGCCGAGGTGTTCGAGCCGGTGGTGCGCGGCACCATCCTCGCGCCCAACGAGTTCGTCGGCGCGATCATGGAGCTCTGCCAGTCCCGCCGCGGCAACCTCCAGGGCATGGACTACCTGTCCGAGGACCGGGTCGAGCTGCGCTACACCCTGCCGCTCGCGGAGATCGTCTTCGACTTCTTCGACCAGCTGAAGTCCAAGACCCGCGGCTACGCCTCGCTGGACTACGAGCCCATCGGCGAGCAGTCCGCCCAGCTGGTGAAGGTCGACATCCTGCTGCACGGCGACGCGGTGGACGCCTTCTCCGCGATCGTCCACAAGGACAAGGCCTACGGCTACGGCGTGATGATGGCGGGCAAGCTCCAGAAGCTCATCCCCCGCCAGCAGTTCGAGGTGCCGATCCAGGCGGCCATCGGCTCCCGGGTGATCGCCCGTGAGACGGTCCGCGCGATCCGCAAGGACGTCCTCGCCAAGTGCTACGGCGGTGACATCTCCCGTAAGCGGAAGCTGCTGGAGAAGCAGAAGGAAGGCAAGAAGCGGATGAAGATGGTCGGCCGCGTGGAGGTCCCGCAGGAGGCCTTCATCGCCGCGCTGTCCACCGACGCCGAGGCGCCGAAGGAGAAGAAGTAACGGCGGCAGGCGTTCGGAAACGCGGGAAGGGCCCGGGCATCAGCCCGGGCCCTGTC
>NZ_JBHJSJ010000080.1:0-32323 GCF_042268845.1 Kitasatospora sp. NPDC056273
TTTGGCACGCTGTTGAGTTCTCAAGGAACGGACGCTTCCTTCGGACCGCCTTCCAGCGGACCCTCCGGGCTTCGTTCTTTCGTGTTTCCAGCTTACCAGACGTTTTCCGCTCCGTTTACCGGCGCTTCATTCATCCGATTCCCACTGGGGGGATTTCCTGCGAACTTCGTTCCGAAGCCTATCAAGGCTTTCGGAGTGATCCGTCCGTGGGATTTTGCTTCGTCAGAGGACGCGTATTCCGTGGAACACGCTCGCCTCGATTCGGCGGTGTCGTAGACACTAATGCCCGGGACCGACCGTTGTCCAGTCAGTCCCAACCGTTCAAACCTACTAGCCCACCCTCACCACGTCAATGGTTTTGGCCGGACGAGTAGGAGACTAGCAGGTCAGAGACCTGTCGATCACATCGGCTCAGGCCGCGACGGGCTGGAGGTCCGCCCGGTCGGCCGCGTCCAGATCGCCGAACTCCCCGTCCCCGGCGGCCCGCCGGCCCAGCACCAGGGCATAGAGGAGGAAGGCCGCCTCGGCCAGCACACCGATGGAGATGCGGGCCCAGGTCGGCAGGCCGGACGGGGTCACGAAGGCTTCGAGGACGCCGGAGACCGCCAGGACCGTCGCCAGGCCGATCGACATGCCGATGATCGCGCGGCCCTGTTCCGCCAGGGCCACCGAGCGGGTGCGCGGGCCGGGGTCGATGACGGTCCAGCCGAGGCGCAGCCCGAGGCCGCCGGCCACGAAGACCGCGGTCAGCTCCAGCAGGCCGTGCGGGATGAGCAGGCCGAGGAAGACGTCGAGGCGACCGGCGGAGGCCATCAGCCCGACGCCGATGCCGAGGTTGAGCACGTTGGTCCACATCACGTAGAGCACCGGAATGCCCAACGCGATCCCGAACAGCAGGCACTGCACGGCGATCCAGGCGTTGTTCGTCCAGACCTGTGCCGCGAAGGAGCTGGCCGGCCGGTCCGAGTAGTACGTCTCGTACTGGCCGCCGGGGCGGGTCAGCTCCTGGAGGTGTTCGGGCGCGACCAGGCTGTTGCGGACCTCGGGGTGGGTGGCCATCCACCAGGCGAGCAGTGCGGTGGCGACCATCGAGACCACCGCCACCGGCACCCACCAGCGGCGCGAGCGGTAGAGCGCGGCCGGGAAGCTCACCGTGTAGTAGCGGGCGACGTCCTGCCAGCCGTTGGTCCGGGCGCCGGTCACCGCGCTGCGGGCGCGGGAGACCAGGCCGGTCAGCCGGCTCACCAGGGCCGGGTCCGGCGCGGCGGCCTGGACCTTGGCGAGGTGTCCGGTGGCGCGCTGGTAGAGCGTGACCAGCTCGTCGGCCTCCTCCCCGCCGAGCCGGCGCCGGCGGGCGAGGGCGTCCAGTCGGGCCCACTCCCCCTGGTGGGTGGCGACGAAGACGTCCAGGTCCATTTCGGCGGCTCCATAGATCGGCGGCGGGCGCGGACGTGCGTGCGCGGGCGGGTCCGCGGGCGGGCGGGTCCGGGCTGGCGGGTCCGGGCGGACACGCGCGGCCCAGCATGCCAGCAGCGGCCGCCGCCCCGGCCGTCGGGATCTCACTTCCCGTGCGCCCACCGGGCCCCGTATGTTTGCGGCTGCGGATCAGACTGCGGAGAGCGCGTCACGGGGAGCCGGTCCGGGGTGGTTCCCTCCCCCGGCACCGCCGCCCTCCCAGGCGCCGGATCCCCATGGGCGAGCCGTACCGGCTCCAAGAACGTGAACGGACAGGTGTCTTGAGCGACCTGGTGACGGGTGAGGCGGTCGTCCTCGGCCTGCAGACGGCGAAGCTTCCGAGCAGGGCCCTGGCGATCGTGATCGACCTGCTGGTGGAGTTCGCCGCCCTGCTGGTGTTCACGCTGCTGCTGAGCCTCGCGCTGATCGGGCTCGACGGCGCGGCCCTGGCCGCCACGATGATCGGCCTGATGGTGTTCTTCCTGGTCGCCGTGCCCGTGATGGTCGAGACCCTCACCCGCGGCCGCTCGCTCGGCAAGGCCGCGCTCGGCCTGCGGGTGGTGCGCACCGACGGCGGGCCGGTGCGCTTCCGGCACTCGCTGGTGCGCGGGCTGGTCGGCTTCTTCGAGATGATCGTGCTGACCGGCGCCCCGGCCGTGATCACCTCGGCGGTGCACTCGGACGGCAAGCGGCTCGGCGACATCTTCGCCGGGACGGTGGTCGTCCGCGAGCGCACCCCGGGTGCGGGCGGCTCCGCCACCCCGCTGCCGCCGGTGCACCCGCACCTGCTGCAGTCGATGGGCCACGAGCTGGTCGCGATGGACCTGTCCGCGGTACCGGAGCCGCTCTGGCTGGCCGTCCGCCAACTGCTCGGCCGGACGAGCCAGTTGGACCCGGCGGTGATGCACCGGATGTCCACCCGGCTGGCCGAGGACCTGTCCGCCCTGATCGGCCACCCGATCGCGCCGGGGCTGCACCCGGCGGCGTACCTGGGCGCGGTGCTCACCGAGCGCCAGCGGCGGGAGTGGACCCGGGCCCAGCAGCAGCTGTGGGCGGCCGGGCCGATACCCGGCCGACCGGTACCCGCCCAGGTGCCCGCCCAGGTGCCCGCTCCCCGCCCGGCCTCCGGTCCGCTCCCCGCGCCGGCTCCGACCGGCCCGGCCGACGGACGGCCCGTCCGGGTCCTCGGCCTGCCGGCCCAGCAGCCCGCGCCCACGGCTCCCCCGGCCCCCGCCGCGGCCCCGGCAGCCGCACCGACCGCCCCGACGGCCCCGTCCTTCGACAAGCCCGCCGCCGGCAGCGGCTTCGCCCCGCCCGCCTGAGGCGAACCGCCCCGGCCGCAGCAGCCCTGCCGCACCAGCCCCGGCCGCGAAGGCCCGCTACTCCTCCTCCGCCCCCACCCGCCAGGCGTTCGGCGGCGACTCCAGCTCCTCCAGCTCGATCCCCTCCGCCGCCAGCACCACGTCGCCCGCCAGGTGCACGACCTGCTGCTCGCCCGTCTCCAGGTCCGCCACCTGGTACCGCTCGACCAGCAGTGGCCCCGAATCCGTCTCGTGGGTGTCGACGCCCTCCAGCAGCCACCCCTGGTCGAGGGTGCGCGGCGCCAGCACCGGCTCGGTGAAGGCCACCAGCCGCACCCGCGCGCTCGCCCCCTCCCGCAGCCGCAGCAGCCGGGCGGTGGCGACCAGGAAGCCCGGCGAGCGGCCGGTGAAGGCGTGCGCCCGGTCGTGGCCCTCCGCCGCGTGCTCGCCGCCGGGGTCGGCCGCGTCGGTCCGGACCCAGGCCACCCCGTCCACCGCCCCGCCGCGCACCTGCCAGCCGCCGGCCCGCAGCTCCAGCCGCAGCGGCCGGGCGCGCGAGTCCAGCGTCAGGTCGGTGCTGCCGAGCACCCGGCCGTCCGGCGCGTAGGTCTTGGAGACGTACCGCCACCCGGCCGCCCCGGGCGCGCAACTGAAGCGCTCCTCCCCGAGCGGGACGTGGTCGTGCGGGTCGTGGAGCGAGTACCGGCCGTTGGGCATGCCGGAAAGCCTACGTCCGCGGTTCGCGTGCAACGTTCCGGCCGGTGCCCGCATTAGAGGGGCGGACGGCGCGCCGGTGCGCCGCCACCACGACGAGAGGGGGTGCGGATGGCGAAGCAGACGCGCGACGTGGAGTTCACGGAGTACGTGGCCTCCAGGAGCGGCTGGCTGCGCAAGGTCGCCTATCTGCTGTGCGGGGACTGGCACCGGGCCGACGACCTGGTGCAGGAGTGCGCGACCAAGCTGTACGTGAACTGGTCGCGGGCCGGCCGGGTGGAGAACCTGGACGGCTACGCCCGCAGGGTGCTGGTCAACACCTTCCTCGCCGAGCAGCGCTCGTCCTGGTGGCGGCGGACGTCACGGACCGCGGCGCCGGTGGACGTGGCGTCGGTGGCCGCCGACCTCGACGCCCGGCTCGACCTGCGCAAGGCGCTGGCCGCGCTGCCGCCCAAGCAGCGGGCCACCGTGGTGCTCCGGTACTACTGCGACCTCACGGTCGATCAGACCGCCGATGCGATGAGCTGCTCCTCGGGCAACGTGAAGAGCCAGACCTCGCGGGCTCTCGCCACCCTCCGGACGACGCTCTCCCCCCGTCCCACCACCGCCGAGAGGACGTCATGAGGTCGCACGAGCAGCGTGATCTGACCGCCCGGCTGAGTGCCCTCGCCGAGGCCCCGGCGCCGCCCGCCGCACTCGACACCTCGGCGGTGATCGCCCGCGGCCGGGTCCGGCTGCGCCGCCGCCGGCAGGCCCTGGTCGGTGTGGTGGCCGGGTCGACCGCCGCCGTCCTGGCCGGCGTCCTGCTGCTGCGCCCGGCCGGGGCGCCGCCCGCGCCGGCCGTCCCCGCGCCCACCGCCCCGGTCTCGCTCGCGCCGTCCCCGACGGCCGCGCCGACCCCGGCGGCGCGGACCGGTCCGCTGAGCGCCGAGGCCCGCTTCGGCTGGCTGCCGTCGTGGCTGGCCCGGCCGGCCGTCGGCTACGCGAACAGCGACAGCCGTTCCGTCGCCACCGCGGCCACCACCACCGCCGTCCTCAACGCGACCCCCGCCCTGAAGCTGGAGCTGCTGCGCGGCCCCGGCGAGTCCCCCGCCCCCGGGCAGCACACCGCCCCCGCGCCCCCGGTCGCCGGCCGGGAGGCCCAGTGGCTGCTCACCGACGCGTCGGGGTCCCTGGGCGGGCTGCGCTGGCTGACCGCCTCCGGCCGCTGGGCCCAGCTGACCGCCACCCTGTGGTTGGACGCGAAGGTCCAGGACGACCTGCTCCGGGTCGCGGCCGGCGCCGAGTTCGGCAGTTGGGACGTCCCCTTCCCGGTGCGCCCGACCGGCCTGCCCGCCGACCTCGGGCTGCGGAACGCCGAGGTCCACCGGCCCACCAGGGACTCCGAGCCCCCGTGGAGCGCCATCCTGTCGTACACCGTCGGCGACAAGTGGCTGAGCGTCACGGTCCAGCCGGACGGCTTCGGGAAGTTCGCGGACGGCCGGCCGAACGGCGGCACCCCGGTGTGCCGGGTCGAGAAGGGCGTCCAGCTCTGCGCCAACGGCACCGCGGCGGGGCTCCCGTCCGTCCAGGGGGCCGGCGGACTGGCGGGTCTGCTCGAGCGGTTCGAGGTGCTCGGCGCGGACGAGGCCTCCTGGACCCGCTGAACCGCCCCGGCGGAACGCCGACGGCCGGCGCCCCCGGAGGGGAGGGCGCCGGCCGTCGGATCCGCTGATCGGTCAGTAGCGGTACTGCTCCGACTTGAACGGGCCCTCGACCGGGACGCCGATGTAGTCGGCCTGCTCCTGGCTCAGGGTGGTCAGCTTCACGCCCAGCGCGTCGAGGTGCAGGCGGGCGACCTTCTCGTCCAGGTGCTTCGGCAGCACGTAGACGCCGATCGGGTACTGCTCGGTCTTCGTGAACAGCTCGATCTGGGCGATCGTCTGGTTGGCGAAGGAGTTGGACATCACGAAGGACGGGTGGCCGGTCGCGTTGCCCAGGTTCAGCAGGCGGCCCTCGGAGAGGACGATGATGGTGCGGCCGTCGGCCTTGCGCCACTCGTGGACCTGCGGCTTGACCTCGGTCTTCACGACGCCGTCGAGCTTGGCCAGGCCGGCCATGTCGATCTCGTTGTCGAAGTGGCCGATGTTGCCGACGATGGCCTGGTGCTTCATCCGGGCCATGTGCGAGGCCATGATGATGTCCTTGTTGCCGGTCGTGGTGATGAAGATGTCGGCGATCTCCACGACCTCCTCCAGGGTGGTGACCTGGTAGCCGTCCATCGCCGCCTGCAGCGCGCAGATCGGGTCGATCTCGGTGACGATCACGCGGGCGCCCTGGCCGCGCAGCGACTCGGCGCAGCCCTTGCCGACGTCGCCGTAGCCGCAGACGACCGCGACCTTGCCGCCGATCAGGACGTCGGTGGCGCGGTTGATGCCGTCGATCAGCGAGTGGCGGCAGCCGTACTTGTTGTCGAACTTCGACTTGGTGACCGAGTCGTTGACGTTGATGGCCGGGAACAGCAGCTGGCCGTCACGGTGCATCTCGTACAGGCGGTGGACACCGGTGGTGGTCTCCTCGGTCACGCCCTTGATCGTGGAGGCGACCTCGGTCCACTTGTTCGGGGTGTCCTTGAGGGTGCGGTTGAGCAGCTCCAGGATGATCCGGAACTCGTCGTTGTCCGCGGTGGACGGGTCCGGCGCGACGCCGGCCTTCTCGAACTCGACGCCCTTGTGGATCAGCAGGGTGGCGTCGCCGCCGTCGTCCAGGATCATGTTCGGGGTCTTGCCGTCAGGCCAGGTCAGGGCCTGCTCGGTGCACCACCAGTACTCCTCCAGGGTCTCGCCCTTCCAGGCGAAGACCGGCACGCCCTGCGGGTTCTCCGGGGTGCCCTCCGGGCCGACGGCGATGGCGGCGGCCGCGTGGTCCTGGGTGGAGAAGATGTTGCAGGAGCACCAGCGGACCTCGGCACCGAGCGCCGTCAGGGTCTCGATCAGCACGGCGGTCTGGATGGTCATGTGCAGCGAGCCGGTGATGCGGGCGCCGGCCAGCGGCTGCGCCTCGGCGTACTCGGCGCGGATCGCCATCAGACCGGGCATCTCGTGCTCGGCCAGCTGGATCTCCTTGCGGCCGAACGGCGCCAGGGAAAGGTCGGCGACCTTGAAGTCACCGGTGATGTCGGTCGACATGCGTCTGCTCCTCGCTGATGGGGGTGGGGCCATAGGTCCGGGCGTGCGTCGCGTGCGTCAGGCCGTACGGGTGCACGGCCACGCCGGGACCGCCGGGTCCGTGGTGGTGGACCGGCTTCCCGTTGCGCAGCACAAACCGTCGGAGGACCTCTCTCCCTCGACCGGCGCGCGCCCCGCGGGGTGCGGACCGCCGATCGACCGCCATCAGCAGCGACGTTCTGGCTCTGGTGACGAATCTACACCGATGGCCCCGCCGGCCGTCCGCCGATGACCGATTTCGGCCCCCGGTCCGACCCGCTCTCAAGCCGGGCCCTAGGACGGGCCGGTGTACGGGACAGGTCGGTCAGCGGGACGGGGGCGCGGGAGGGGTCAGTGCGCGCCGCCCGGGCCGGGGCCGCCGGGCGTGGCGGCCGGGTCGTCGCCCGCCGCGGCCTTCTCCGCGCTGTACACGTCGGGCTCCAGGTAGATCGCCCGGGCGATCGGGACGACCGCGCGGACCCGCGACTCGGCGGCGTCGATCGCCTCCGCGACCCGGGCGGCGCTGTCCTCCGCGTTGACGGCGATCTTGGCCGCGACCAGCAGCTCCTCCGGACCGAGGTGCAGGGTGCGCATGTGGATCACCCGGGTGACCGCCTCGCCGTCCACCAGCGCCTCCCGGATCCGGCGCACCGAGTCCTTGTCGGCCGACTCGCCGAGCAGCAGCGACTTGGTCTCCAGGGCGAGCACCACGGCGATCACCACCAGCAGGAGGCCGATGCACAGGGTGCCGATGCCGTCCCAGACGCCGTCGCCGGTGATCACGGTGAGCCCGACGCCGAACAGCGCGAGCACCAGGCCGATCAGCGCGCCGGTGTCCTCCAGCAGCACCACCGGCAGCTCCGGTGCCTTGGCGGTGCGGATGAACTGGGTCCAGCTCTGCTTGCCCTTGGCCTTCTCCGACTCCCGCATCGCGGTCAGGAAGGACCAGCCCTCCATGCCGATGGCGAAGACCAGCACGCCGACCGCCCAGCCCCAGGAGTCCAGCGCCTCCGGGTGGCTGATCTTGTGCCAGCCCTCGTAGACCGCGAACAGGCCACCGACGCTGAACAGCACGATGGCCACCAGGAAGCCGTACACGTAGCGCTCGCGGCCGTACCCGAAGGGGTGCTCCTCGTCGGCCGCCCGGCGCGCCCGCTTGCCGCCGATCAGCAGCAGCACCTGGTTGCCGGAGTCGGCCACCGAGTGCACGCCCTCGGCCAGCATCGAGGAGGAGCCGGTGAAGCCGAAGGCGGTGAACTTGGCCACGGCGATCGCCAGGTTCGCGGACAGCGCCGCGATCAGTGCCTTGGTACCGCCTTCGGTGCTCATGCTTCCAGGTCCTCACGGGTCGGTCGGCGTCGTCGAGCGCTTACCGTACCGGCCCCGGGGGCCCGATCGGCCGACCGTCTCAGGACTGCGCGGCGGCGAGCCCCAGGTAGACGGCGGCGAAGTCGGTCAGCGCGACCAGGTCGGCCAGCGCGTGCAGCGCGTCCGGCCGGGTGCTCGCGTACTCGGTCAGCCGGACGTCGTGCGCGGCGGCCAGCCGGTGCGCCCGGGAGACGCCGAAGCTGCGCGGCCCGGCGTCCTCCTCCGGCACCTCGGCCGGGCCGTCCTGCTCGTCCGGCGCCGCCGGGCCGGCCGCGCCGGGGGCGTGCCGCAGCAGCAGGACCTGGAGGTGCAGCGGGTCCGGCTCCTCGACCCGGTCGCGGAAGAAGTCATCCGGATCGGCGCCCGCGCCCAACTGCCCGGTGAACATGCCGCGGTGGGCGGTGAGCACCTGCGGCAGCGGCCCGGCCAGCGCCGGACGCCCGGCCCGGTCGGCCAGCTGGGCCGCGAACCGGGTGGCGGCCGCCCCGGCGATCGGGCCCTCGGCCCACAGCAGCGGGACCGTCCCGGCCAGCCGGGCGGCCAGGCCCTTCGCCGGGTTGGTGTACGCGGCGGCGTCCGGGCGGCAGCGCACCGCGGCGGCGTCCAGCAGGTCGGCGAGGGCCGGCAGCGCGTCGTACGGGAGCTGGGTGAGGCCGATCTTCTGGGCGAGCGCCAGCAGCGGGGCGAGGTGGGACCAGAGCGCCGCCGGGTCCTCGGCCGGCAGGTCCGGCTCGACGGCCGTCACGGGCGCGAGGTCCTCGGGCAGGACCGAGGCCACGAACGGCAGCGGCAGCGCGCGCACCTGCAGCGCGGCCTCGGCCAGCGCGCTGCCGGCCGGGGCGGTCACCACGATCGCGCAGCCGCGCGCGTACGCCTGCTCGGCGAGGGCGACCAGGCCCTGCTCGCCGCCGTCGGCGGAGCTGATCACCAGCAGGTCCAGCGGGCCGGCCCAGCCGGGCAGCTGCCAGCCGAGCCCGGCGGTGAAGGCGGGCGGGGCGCCGGCCCGGTCGGCGCGCGGGGCGGCCGCCTCGGTCGGCGGCAGCGGGGTGACCAGGGAGCTCGTACCGGCCAGCGCCGAGAGCATCTCGGCGGCGGTCAGCGCGCTGCCGTGCCCGGCGACCAGGACGGCACGCGGGCGGCCGTCCGGACGCAGCCGGTCGAGGCCGGCCGCCTCGGCCTGCCGCAGCGCGGTGCGGACCCGCGCACCGGCGCCGGCCAGGGCCAGCAGGGCGCGGTCGTGGTCGGCGCGCTGGAGGGCGGCCGGGTCGTCGAGCAGGGTGTCGTCGAGCATGCGGCGAACCTCCGGCTGCGGTCCTGGACGGGCGGTCGGGGCGGTCGGGGCGGCTTCGTCCCGGGGCTTCCGCCCGGGCTTCGTCCCGGGCGTCGCCCCCAGGATCAGGCCGGGCGGCGGGCCTCGTCCACCAGGAGGACCGGAATGCCCTCGCGGACCGGGTACGCGAGGCCGCAGTCCGCGCCGGTGCAGACCAGCTCGGGCTGCTCCTCGGTGCCGCCCTCGACGAGCGCGGCCCGGCACTGCGGGCAGACCAGGATCTCCAGCAGGAAGGATTCGAGCTTCATGGGGCTCTCCAAGGTTCGGGGGTGGCACGGAGGTGCCCCGGCCGATAGGAAACCCTACCGGCCGGGGCACCGGGGCCCGTGCTCAGGCGCTCCGCGCGGGCGCGAGCCCGGTCGGGGGCCCGGGCTCGGCGTCGGGCGAGGGGCTCAGCCGCGGACGACGGCGAGCACGCCGTCGCGCAGCTCGGCCATCTTCGCCGGGTCCTTGGCCTCGACGTTCAGGCGCAGCAGCGGCTCGGTGTTGGAGGCGCGCAGGTTGAACCACCAGTCCGGGCCGGCCACGGTCAGGCCGTCCAGCTCGTCCACCGTGGTGCCCTCCCCGCCCGCGTAGGCGGCGCGGACGGCGGCGGTGCTGGCGGCCTGGTCGGCCACGGTGCTGTTGATCTCGCCGGAGGCGGCGTAGCGGTCGTACTCGGCGGTGAGCCCGGACAGCGCGGACGGCTGCCCGCCGAGCGCGGCCAGCACGTGCAGCGCGGCCAGCATGCCGGTGTCGGCGCGCCAGAAGTCGCGGAAGTAGTAGTGCGCGGAGTGCTCGCCGCCGAAGACGGCGTCGGTCTCGGCCATCTCCTGCTTGATGAAGGAGTGGCCGACCCGGGTGCGCACCGGCTTGGCGCCGAGCTCGCGGACCACCTCGGGGACGGTCCAGGAGGTGATCAGGTTGTGGATGACGGTCGGCTCGGCCTCGCCGGCGGCCCGGGCGCGGGCGATCTCGCGGACGGCGACCAGGGCGGTGATCGCCGACGGGGAGACCGGCTCGCCGCGCTCGTCCACGACGAAGCAGCGGTCGGCGTCGCCGTCGAACGCTAGGCCCACGTCGGCGCCGACCTCGCGGACCTTGGCCTGGAGGTCGACCAGGTTCTTCGGGTCGAGCGGGTTGGCCTCGTGGTTCGGGAAGGTGCCGTCCAGCTCGAAGTACATCGGGACGAGCTCGATCGGCAGGCCGTCGAAGACGGTCGGCACGGTGTGGCCGCCCATGCCGTTGCCGGCGTCCACCACGACCTTGAGCGGGCGGATCGCGGTGAGGTCGACCAGGCCCAGCAGGTGGTCGGCGTAGCCGCGCAGGGTGTCCTGGGCGGACAGCGCGCCCGGCTTCACGTCCCTGGCCGGGACGGTGACGGTGTCGTCCTCGGCGGTCCAGGACTCGACCAGCTCGCGGATCTCGGACAGGCCGGTGTCCTGGCCGACCGGGGCCGCGCCGGCCCGGCACAGCTTGATGCCGTTGTACTGGGCCGGGTTGTGGCTGGCGGTGAACATCGCGCCGGGCAGGTCGAGCTTGCCGCTGGCGTAGTACAGCTGGTCGGTGGAGCACAGCCCGATCTGCACCACGTCGGCGCCGTAGGCCGCGGCGCCCTCGGCGAAGGCCAGGCTCAGCGACGGCGAGGAGGGCCGCATGTCGTGCCCGACCACGATCGCGGTCGCGCCGGTGACCTGCACGAACGCGGCACCGAAGGCCCGGGACAGGCTCTCGTCCCACTGGTCCGGGACAACGCCTCGGACGTCGTACGCCTTCACGAGCTGCTTGAGGTCGCGCACTGCGGCTCCACCCTGGTTTTAGGACTGATCACGAAACGTCGGGGCCACCGCGCGTCGGTCGACGGGCGCGGTGACGGTAGACGGGCAGCGTACCCGGGCCGGACGAACGCCCCGTGCCAGGACCGGGGACGCCCCGTACCGGGAGGGGTGTCAGTTGTCGGGCGAGCGCAGCACCCGGAGGTGGCCGCGGCGGCCGCCCTCGGTGGACTCGCCCTCGAAGCCGCGGCCCTGACGGGGGGTCTGCGGGCGGGCGGCCTCGCGCACGGCGTTGGCCAGCGCCTCCAGGTCGTCGCTGCTGCGGCGCAGCGGCCCGGCCTCGGCGGCGAGCCGGACGACCTCCCAGCCGCGCGGGGCGGTGAGGCGCTCGGCGTGCTCGGCGCACAGGTCGTAGCAGTGCGGCTCGGCGTAGGTGGCGAGCGGCCCGAGGACGGCGGTGGAGTCCGCGTAGACGTACGTCAGCGTCGCGACGGCCGGCCGGCCGCACGCGGTCCGCGAACAACGACGTACAGAGCTCACGAGGGTGGACGGTACCGCACTCCCCGCCGGGGAGCGAAGACCGCCTGCCCGGAGGGGGTGCCGTGTCGCCCCGCGGGCGCCGGGTCCGCGTATCCGACGCCCCGTGCGATTCCCGGTCGGAGTGGTCCACTTCCGACCGTCCAAGGACTACCCTCGGCAGTGATATGGACAGCTCCGCACCGCAGTCATCGACAGGCCCGGCGCGCCGCCCCCGGCACCGCGACCGGCACGGGCGGGGCCTGCGCGGCCCGCTGGCGCCGCCCCAGGTGCCGATCTCGCTCACCCGCTCCGAACTGTTCGACGACTACGTGCGCGAGTCGGTGGAGCGCCTCGAACGGCGTTGGCCGCAGTTGATCGAGGTGGAGTTCGCCGTCCAGGAGGTGCCGCTGCACGAGCCGGACGGCGCCGACGCCGAGGACGGCGTGCCGCTGGGGCGGGTGTCGCCGGGCCAGCAGGGGCGCAAGAGCCAGATCGTGGTGTACCGGCGGCCGGTGGAGATCCGGGCGAAGACCCGGGAGGACCGCGCGGCGCTGGTGCACGAGATCCTGATCGAACAGGTCGCGGAGCTGCTCGGGCTGTCGCCGGACGCCATCGACCCGCGCTACGACGAGGACTGAGACGGGTCGGGGCCCGCGCCGGGTGTCCGGCGCGGGCCCCGCTCGGCCCGCTCAGCGCAGGACGACGCCCGGGTCCTGGCCGGCCTGCGGGACCTTGACGGTGCTGCGGTCGTCGCGCAGCGCCTGGACGGTGAACATCGGCACGTCCTTGGCCGGCAGGGAGAGCATCCGGGCGGCCACCACCGGGCCGCCGGAGACGGTCTCCACGGTGAGCGCGAAGACGCCGTTCAGCCCGGCGGGCTCGGGCGCCGGGAGGGCGACCGTGCCGCCGGCCGGCAGCTGGACCTCCTTGGTGGCCGGGGTGCCGCCGCCGCTGCCGGCCGAGGCGGTGACCCGGACGGTGGCGGCCTCGCCGCTGGAGGTCAGGTAGAGCGTGGAGGCGCCGGCCCGGTTGTCGGCGACGGTGGCGCGGGCGCCGACCGGGTCGCTGCCGGTCAGCCAGGCCGCGTCGGTCTTGCCGTTGGCCGCCGCCCGGTCGACCCGCAGCCCGGCCACGACCGGGGTGCGGTGCTTGTCGTCGCTGGGCGACAGCCGCAGCCCGGCGACCTCGTCCCGGGTGAGCTTGCCGAGGTCGACAGCGGCCACCATGCCCGCCTTGACGTGGATCGACTCGTTGCCGGCCGGGCTGAACCAGCCGTTCTTGCCGGACAGCTGGATCTTCAGGTCGGCGTCGTCCTCCGGCGGCGCCCAGACCACCAGGCGGGCGGAGGCGGTGTCGGCGGGCAGGCCGGGCATCACCTGGACCGGGGCCGGGGCGTCCGAGGCGGGGACCCAGTCGGCGCCCTTGCCGCCGTCGGCGGCGTGCAGCGCGGCGCCGACCCGCCCGGAGCGCACCACCACGTGCACCGCGAGGTCGGCGACCGCGCCCTTGGTGAGGGTCGACAGCAGGACGGCCTGGGAGCTGCCGGGCGAGACGGTGATCCCGTTGGCGGCGTCGTTGTCGATCAGGCCCTTGTCGCCGTACAGCTTGATGTCCACCACCGCGGCGGCGGACTCGGTGTTGACCAGGCTGAGGTAGTCGACCCGGTCGGCGGCGGTGCTGGCCCCGGCGAACCAGAAGCTGGTCGCGGCCGGGGTGCAGGTGAGGCCGGACAGGCCGAGGCCGCGCTGCTCGGTGACCACCGTGGTCTGGGTGACGGTGAAGCCGGGGGCGAGGGCGCCGGTGGCGACGGCCCCGGTGCCGGGCGCGGCGTCGCCGTTGGCGGCCGGGCCGGTGGCCGGGGTGCCGGGCTTGGGCACGGTCAGCCGGGCGTCGGCGGGCGCCGCGTTCTTGTCCTGGACCGGGGCGCCCGGGGCGCCCGGGGCGCCCGAGCCGGTCGGGGCCGGGGTGGCGGCGGCCGGGGCCGCGGGGGCGGTGGTCGGCTGGGCGGCGGGCACGGCGGGCGCGGCCGCATCGGAGAGCCAGCCGGCCCCGCCGGTGGCGGAGCCCGTCCCGGGCGGGGTGTAGGCGGTGAGCGTGGTCGAGCCGGTCAGGCCCTGGACCGGCTGCGGGCAGACCACCGAGGTCCGCTCGACCTGCGCGGTGGTCGCGGCGGCTCCGGTGCCGGCCTTGGCCGGGGCGGCCGGCGGGCGCACCTGGGCGATCCCGAACACCGCCGCGAGCACCACGGCCGCGGCGAGCAGGGACTGGGTGGTCTTCGCCGCCCCGCCGGACCCGGCTGCTCCGGGCCCCTCGGCTCCCCCTGCTCCCCCTGCTCGCCCGGCTCCTCCGGCTCGCCCGGCGAGCGGGCCGCGGCCGCGGCCGGGGCGGGACGTCCGGGCCGGGCCGGACGGCTCCGCCGCGACGGCGGGCCCGGCCGGCTCGGCGGCCTCGCCGGCCTCGCCGGCGCCGGACTTCTTCCTGAATGCGGGCTTCTTCATCGCGGGTCAGCTCCCCGATCCGTGCTGGTGCGGGTACCGGCCGGGGCCGTTGGGGTCGTTCGGGTCGTACGGGGCCTCGCCCTGGGGCTGGCCGGGCAGCCAGGGCTGCTGCTGCTCCGGCTGCTGCCCGCCGTCGTAGCCGTGGACCTCGTAGTACGGCTGCTGCTCGGGCTGGTACGGCTGCTCGTAGCCCTGCTGCCGGCCGTACCCGTGGGCGTCGTACCCCTGGGTGTCGTAGCCCTGGCCGCCGTACGGCGCGGCGACCGGCTGCTGGGCCGCGTACTGGTCGTAGCTGTACGGGTCGGCCTGCTGGTACGCCTGGTACGGGTCCGTGTACTGCTCGGCGTCCTGGATGGCGGCGGCCGCCTGGACGGCGCCGGTCACCGGCTCGGAGCTCGGCTGGGCCGGGATCGCGCCCGGCCGGTCGTACACCCCGGACTCCTCGGCACCGCCCTCGGCGCCCTCCGCGCCCTCGCCCCGCTCGGCCATCCGGCGGGCCCGGCGGCTGCCGGGGGCGGGGGCCTGCGCCTGGGCGGCGGCGGCCAGCGCGGCGGTGGCGACGGCCTCCTCCGGCAGGTCGTCGTCCTTGTGGCTACGGCGGCCGGGCAGGGCCAGCACCAGGATGGTGAGGCCGAGCAGCACCTGGGCCCAGATCCAGCCGGTGTGGGCGGCGCCGCCCTCGCGGGTGACGGCCACCTTGCCGCCGGCGGCCGGGAGCTTGAAGCCCTGCGCCCAACCGTCGACCGTGGTGGGCTCCAGCGCGGTGCCGTTGACGGTGGCCTTCCACTCCGGGGCGGCGGACTCGGCGAGCCGCAGCACCCGGCCGTCCGGGCCGGCCGGGACGGTGGCGGACAGGTCGCGGGCCCCGGACGGGACGACCACCGGGGTGGCCCCCGGGGCGGTGATCACCGCGCGGACCGCGGGGGTGCCGTTGACCTGCCAGAGCGCGGCGGCGCCGTCCTGGTTGGCCTTGACCAGGCCGGGGGTGGTGTCCAGGACGTCCTTGAAGGCGTCGATCACCGGCTGCTGGACCAGCACGTAGGCGATGCCGTAGCCGGCCAGGGCGCTCGCCTGGTCGGCGCCGGAGCCGGCCAGCAGGCTGCCGACCATCTTGTTCAGGCCGTCCTGGGTGCCGGTCGCCGGGTCGACGGTGGACTCGGCCTGGCCGAGCGTCAGACCGGCGCCGCGCAGCACGGTGTAGCGGACCGCGCCGCCGCCCTTCTCCCCGGTGACGACCAGGGTGCGGGCCCGGTCGGTGGTCCCGGCCTCCTCGGCGATGAACGCGGGGACCTGGTCGGCCTGGCCGCGGTGCAGCGGCCCGCCGGCGCCGGTCAGCGCCCACCACAGGCCGGTGCCCAGCGGGGCCAGCACGGCCGAGGCCACCACCAAGGCGGCCACCGGCTGGCGCCAGCCGAAGGCGATCCCGGCGACGCGGGCGTTGGCGCCGTCGGCGCCGATCGCGGCGGCGGCGAGCAGGGCGAGCCCGGCGATCAGGGTCGCCGGGCCGGTCCAGGCGGGCACCGCCGGACCGCCGGAGGCCGGGGTGACGGAGGTGCCCGCCACCACGACCGAGAAGACCAGGCCGGCGCCGGCCGCGCCCCAGGCGACGAGCACCGCACGGCGGCGGTCGGCGCGCAGCAGCGCGGCCAGGGCGGCCAGCACGACGCCCGCCGAGAGCCAGACCGGCGGCACCCCGGCGCCGCCCGGGTTGACCAGCAGCAGGCCGGCCGCGCTCGCGCCGGTGCCGTGCAGACCGGGCAGCCCGGCCTCCAGCAGCAGCCACTGCGGGTGCGACAGCACCTTGAGCGACCACGGGGCCAGCACCGCGACCGGCACCGCCAGGATCACCAGGACGCGCAGGCCGAGCGGCCGCAGGGCCGCGCCGCCGGAGCCGAAGGCGCTGCCGCGCAGCACCCCGACGACCAGCATCGCCAGGCAGAGCGGCACCGCGAGCGCCCACGTTATCGGGACGAAGGCGGTGGCCAGGGTGAGCAGCAGGACGGTCATCCAGACCGGGCGCCAGCCCGGGCGGGCGCCCTTGGCGGCGCTCTCGGCGCGGATGCCGAGGCCGGCCGCGATGGCGGCGGCGCGGGCCAGCGGCGGCAGCAGCACGGCGAGCACGGCGGTGCCGATCCGGCCCTGGGCGAGCGCGCCGGTCGCGGCGGGCAGCAGCGCGTAGGTGGCGCTGGCCCAGGCGCGGACCAGCTTGGAGTCCAGCAGCGGCCGGGACACCAGGTAGGCGCTGACCGCGGAGAGCGGGACGGAGAGCACCACGAGCAGGGTGAGCGTGAGGTCGGCGTGGTCGAACAGGATCCAGGAGAGCACCGCGAGCACGCCGAGGTACGGCGGTGCGGCGGCGGTGGACCCGGTGCCGACCGGGTGCCAGGCGTCCGCGTACATCGACCAGAGGCCGCCGGCCCCGTCGGCCGCCGGCAGCAGGGCGCCGCCGAACAGCTCGCCGCTGCCGAGCAGGCCGCGGCAGGCGATCAGGGCGAACACCAGCAGGGCCGCGAACAGCACCGGCGCCGGGCGCCGGGCGAGCTTCTTGAGCAGGGCGAACTGCTCGACGACCAGGTCCTCGGCGTCCTCGTCGCCGCCGGCCTCGGCCGAGCCGTGCCGGCCGGTGTCGTCGCCGCCCCCTATCCCGAGCGAGCCGACGACGCCCTCGACCGCCAGCCGGGTGGTGGCGCCGGGGGCCGGGAAGAGCGTGCGGTCGTCCAGGGCGTCCGCCGACCGGGACTTGGCGCGACGTTTGCGCCCGGCCAACAGCCGTGGGAAGCGGACGAGTTCGTGGCCGAGGCCGGCGAGTTCGTCGAAGGCCTGGCGCGGGTCCTTGCCGAGCAGGTTGGTGACGGCCCGCAGCAGGGTGCCGAGCACCAGCCGCAGCAGGACGTAGGGGAAGAGCGCGCCCTTGCAGTTGGTGAGCAGGGTGTAGACGGCACCGGCCTTGTCCATCCGGTGCGGATGGGCGGGGCCGCAGTCGATCGCCCGGCGCTCGCGGGCGGCCGCCTCGGCGTGCCGCAGCACGGCGTCGGGGGCGACCACCACGCGGTGGCCGGCGGCGTTGACCCGCCAGCAGAAGTCGGTGTCGTCCCGCATCAGCGGGAGGGCCCGGTCGAAGCCTCCGAGCTCCTCGAAGACGTCCCGGCGCACCAGCATGCCGGCGCTGGAGACGGCGAGCACCGGGCGGACCTGGTCGTGCTGGCCCTGGTCCTGCTCGCGGCGGTCGAGGCCGGTCCAGCGGCGGCCGGAGCGGGCGATGGTGACGCCGACCTCGAGGAGCTGGCGGCGGTCGTACCAGCTGCGCAGCTTGGGGCCGACCACGGCGGCGCTGGGGGTGGAGTCGGCGACCTGGAGCAGTCGGCGCAGGGCGTCGGTCTGCGGCTCGCAGTCGTCGTGCAGCAGCCAGAGCCACTCGACCGGCCGGGTCTCGCGCGGGCCGCCGCGGCCGAGGTCGTCCTCCTGGGCGAGCGGGTCGCCGAAGTCGTCCCAGCCGCCGGTGACCGGGTCGTAGCCGGAGGGGTCGAGCCGGTACGGGAGGTCCTCCGGGCGCAGGGGCGCACTGCCCGCCACGGCCTCGTGGACGGCGGTGCCGAAGCCGGCCCGGCGGCCGAGGACCAGCGGTCCGCTCTCGGGCAGCCAGTCGGCGAGGGTGTCCGCGAGCAGTTGCGGAGAGTTGTCGGTGGATCCGGTGTCGACCGCGAGGACGCGCTGGACCTGGCGGTCCTGACCGAGCAGGCCGGCCATGGCCCGCGGGAGCCAGCGGGCGCCGTCGTGCGAGACGATCACGGCGGTGACCAGGTGGCGCGGATAGGCGGGCGGCCGGGAAGCGGTGGAGCCGCTCTGGTGGCTGTAGACGGTCATCGCGTGCGCGGGCCCCAGTTCTCGGTGGACACAGCCGGTGAACGGCAACCGGATGGCGCACCACACTAACGGCTCCGGGTGGCCGCTTCGTCCGGGGTGTGCGTGCGGGGACGGTGAAGGGGCCCCGGGAACACGAAAGCGCCCCACCACCGCGGTGAGGCGCCCGTACAGCTGTGCGGTTGTCCGTCGCTGTCGAAGGGTCAGCGGGGGGCGGGGGCCGCCCGGTCAGACCGCGCTCTTCTTGAGTCGACGGCGCTCGCGCTCGGAGAGGCCGCCCCAGATGCCGAAACGCTCGTCATTGGCGAGGGCGTACTCCAGGCACTCGGAACGGACCTCGCAGGCGAGGCAGACCTTCTTGGCCTCGCGGGTCGAGCCGCCCTTCTCGGGGAAGAAGGACTCGGGGTCGGTCTGGGCGCACAACGCGCGCTCCTGCCAGCCGAGTTCCTCCTCGTCCTCCGCGATGCCGTCCCCGATCAACAGCTCAAAGAGCTCGCTCATGTGGCGCGCCTCCTCTGCCCCTACTTGGCGTCCCCGTGGTTGCCGTTGCCTCGTGCGGCTGACGACACGAGTGAAATTACAGTTGCGTCACTCTGGCCCAGTCAAGCCGAGCTCTGGTATTGGGGCTGGGATTCACTCCCTGGCACCAAGCCGTTACGAATAGTGTACATATCCGGACACATCGGACCTTCCACCTCAAGGTCCTGAACGGTGCCGAACCATCCGCAACCATTCACCGGGTGACGCTCGGTCACCGTCACAGGCCGGTCATCGGCCTGCCTTCCCGGCGATCTTCCCATCGAAACATAGAGAGTGATGAATCACCCCATCAGGGAAAGATCCGGACCTAACCCACTCGAATGCCGCATCCTTCGGTTTGACACCGCCCCTGCGGATGCGGTGTCCTTGCTCCTATGTCAGAGTTCGCCAGCCCCCGGAGCGGTTCCACGCTCCGCCGTGCCGTGAACTCTTGTTGTCGCCTCTGTTCCTGCTGTATCTAGGCGCCCGCGTCCCACCGCGCGCCGCCCCCAGGAAGCACAGAGGCCGCCCGCGATTCCCGTCCCAGGACATCCCGGATCCGGCCGATCCCGACGAACCGGCCGACCCTTCCGAGGACGACTCCCGTGCGCATGATCCGCATCCGCAAGCGGAACCGCGACCGCAACAAGCTCTCCCGCCGTGGCCCCGCCACCGTCCGCACCGGCACCCCCGCCGACGCCCGGACCCGCCAGTGGGCCGACGGCCTCAGCGACGTCTCCATCGCCGGCGACCCGCTCGCCTTCCCGCACCTGGCGCGCACCGACCTGCCCGCCCACCCCACCACCGTCGCCGAGTACGCCCGGCTGGTGCGCGAGATCGCCGCCGACCGCTCCCGCTGGGAGCCGCTGGTCCGCTACGACGCGCTGACCCGCTGGTACGCCCGGCTGGAGACCGGCCCCGGCTACGAGGTCTGGCTGCTCAGCTGGCTGCCCGGGCAGTCCAGCGGCTTCCACGACCACGGCGAGTCCTCCGGCGTGATGAGCGTCGTCCGGGGCGAGCTGATCGAGCGCTCCCTCACCCTCCCCCAGCCCTCGGCCGGGGGTGACCCCAGCGGCGCGATCGCCCGCACCCTGCGGCCCGGCGGGCAGCGGGTGTTCTCCTCCGGCTACCTGCACGAGGTCGTCAACGGCGCGCTCGAACCCGCCGTCTCCATCCACCTCTACGCCCCCGGCCTGACCGAGATGAACCAGTACGGCGCCACCGCCGTCCCCGAGCAGCACCAGGAGCAGCACACCGGGCGGCAGGCGCAGGCCGGGTCGCACTGATCACGGCTGACGGAAAGTCGGACCGTGGCAGGATGAACCCCATGCGCATCGTGGCACTGGCAGGCGGAATCGGCGGAGCGCGCTTCCTGCGCGGACTCCTCGCGGCGGTCGGACCGCAGGACGAGATCACCGTCATCGGCAACACCGGCGACGACATCCACCTCTACGGCCTCAAGGTCTGCCCCGACCTCGACACCGTGATGTACACCCTCGGCGGCGGCATCCACGAGGAACAGGGCTGGGGCCGGACCGACGAGACCTGGTCCATCAAGGCCGAGATGAAGGAGTACGGCGTCGGCCCCGAGTGGTTCGGGCTCGGCGACCGCGACTTCGCCACCCACCTCGTGCGCAGCCAGATGCTCACCGCCGGGTACAGCCTCAGCCAGGTCACCGAGGCGCTGTGCGTGCGCTGGAAGCCGGGCGTGCGGCTGCTGCCGATGAGCGACGACCGGGTCGAGACCCACGTGCGGATCACCGACGAGCAGGGCACCCGGGCGGTCCACTTCCAGGAGTACTGGGTCCGGCTGCACGCCGAGGTGGACGCCGAGGCGATCGTCCCGGTCGGCGCGGACACCGCCAAGCCCGCGCCCGGTGTGCTGGAGGCGATCGCCGAGGCGGACGTCATCCTCTTCCCGCCGTCCAACCCGGTGGTCTCGATCGGCACCATCCTCGCCGTCCCCGGCATCCGGGAGGCGGTCGCCGCCGCGCCCGCGCCGGTGGTCGGGCTCTCCCCGATCATCGGCGGGGCGCCGGTGCGCGGCATGGCCGACAAGGTGCTCGCCGCCGTCGGCGTCGAGGCCACGGCGGAGGCGGTCGCGCTCGACTACGGGCCGGCGCTCGTCGACGGGTGGCTGGTGGACACCGTGGACGAGGCCTCGGTGGCCGCCGTCGAGGCCGCCGGGATCGCCTGCCGGGCCGTCCCGCTGCTGATGACCGACGTCGAGGCCACCGCCGAGATGGCGCGGGCGGCGCTCGCGCTGGCCGAGCAGGTGCGCAAGTGACGCTGGAGGTCCTCGGCGTCGAGGGGCTGCCCGAGGTCGCGGCCGGGGCGGACCTCGGCGAGCTCATCGCCAAGGCGGGGACGTACCAGGACGGCGACATCCTGCTGGTCACCTCGAAGATCGTCAGCAAGGCCGAGGGCCGGCTACTGCACGCCGCCGACCGCGAGGCCGCGATCGACGCCGAGACCGTCCGGGTGGTCGCCCGGCGCGGGCCGGTCCGGATCGTGGAGAACCGCAACGGCCTCGTCATGGCCGCCGCCGGGGTCGACGCCTCCAACACCGCCCCCGGCACCGTGCTGCTGCTGCCCGAGGACCCGGACGCCTCCGCCCGGGCGCTGCGGGCCCGGCTCCAGCGGCTGACCGGCCGCCGGCTCGCCGTCGTCGTCACCGACACCTTCGGCCGGCCCTGGCGCAACGGGCTGACCGACGTGGCGATCGGCGCCGCGGGCCTCTCCGTCCTGGAGGACCACCGCGGCCGCACCGACAGCCACGGCAACCGGCTGGAGATGACCGTCACCGCGACGGCCGACGAACTCGCCGCCGCCGCCGACCTGGTGAAGGGCAAGGCCAGCGGCGTCCCGGTCGCCGTCGTGCGCGGACTCGGACACCTCGTCACCGCCGAGGACGGCGACGGCGCCCGGCCGCTGGTCCGGCCCGCCGTCGACGACATGTTCCGGCTCGGCACCTCCGAGGCGCTGCGGCAGGCCGTCACCCTGCGGCGCACCGTCCGCTCCTTCACCACCGAGCCGGTCGACCCGGCCGCCGTCCGCCGCGCCGTCGCCGCCGCCGTCACCGCGCCCGCCCCGCACCACACCACGCCCTGGCGGTTCGTGCTGCTGGAGTCGGCGGACACCCGGGTCCGGCTGCTCGACGCGATGCTCGCCGCCTGGCAGCGCGACCTGCGCGAACTCGACGGCTGGGACGAGGCGAAGATCGCCCGGCGCACCGCCCGCGGCGACGTCCTGCGCGACGCCCCGTACCTGGTGGTGCCCTGCCTGGTGACGGACGGCTCGCACGACTACCCGGACCCGCGCCGGGCCGCCGCCGAACGGGAGATGTTCACCGTCGCCGCCGGCGCCGCCGTGCAGAACCTGCTGGTCGCGCTCACCGGCGAGGGGTACGGCTCCGCCTGGGTCTCGTCCACCATGTTCTGCCGCGACACCGTGCGGGAGGCGCTGGACCTCCCCCAGGGGTGGGACCCGATGGGTGCCGTCGCCGTCGGCCGGCCGGCGGAGGAGCCGAAGGTCCGTCCGGAACGCGACGCGGGGGCCTTCATCACCGTCCGGTAGCGGCAGCCGCCGGGGTCAGCGGTGGCGGTGGTCGTTGGGGGTCAGCCGGGGGCCGTAGCGGGGGGCGTGGGCGGCCGTGGCCAGCAGGAGGCGGCAGACCCGGTGGCGCTGGGGGCGGTAGGGCTCCAGGAGCGCGAGCATCTGGGCGTCGTCGCTGCGGGGGCGGCCGGCCAGCGCCCAGCCGACCAGGTTGGGCAGGTGGAAGTCCCCGACCGAGACCGCGTCCGGGTCGCCGTTGCTGCGCTGCAGCGTCTCGGCGGCCGTCCAGGGCCCGATGCCGGGGACGGCGGTGAGGCGGGCGAAGGCCTCCTCGTGGCCCATGGCCGAGGCCTCCTCCAGCCGCGGCGCCAGGCGGACGGCGCGCACGACCGTGCCCGAGCGCTTCGGGTCCACGCCCGCCCGATGCCACTCCCAGCTCGGCACCAGTGCCCACTCGCGGGCCGACGGCGCCACCCGCATGCCCTCGGCCGGGCCCGGCGCCGGGGTGCCGAAGTCCCGCAGCAGGAGGCGCCAGGCGCGGTAGGCCTCGTCGGTGGTGACCTTCTGCTCCAGGATCGCCGGGACCAGCGACTCCAGCACCAGGCCCGTCCTGGTCAGCCGGACCCCGGCGGTACGGCGCTGGGCGTCCCGCAGCGGGCCGGGCGGTAGGACCAGCGCCTCCGGGGCGTCCTCGGCGCCGAGCAGGGCGGGGAGGCGGTCGAGGAGCCAGTCCGCGCCGGGGCCCCAGGCGCTCGCCTCGACCTCGCCGGCGGCCGGACGCGGCAGCACCCGCAGGGTGCCGATGCCGCCCGGGGTGCGGGAGGCGCGCCAGACGGCGCCGTCGCCGGTGCTGCGGTACGCCGGGTCGGCGGGGCCGCGGCGCAGCGGGAGCAGGGTGCGGGCGACGTCCAGCGGGAAGCCCGGGCGCCAGCGCCGTACCGCTTCCACCGTCGTCGCCTCCCGGGTCGCCTCCGGACATGAACGATACGCGGGGGGTCGGACAGCGCGGGAGGGACGGCGGAGGGCCCCGGGGTCAGCGGGTCTGGAGGCGGGCCGCCGCGGCGCGCAGGGCGGGGAGGCGGGCGTAGAGGGCGTTGCCGGGGCACTCGGTGTCGAAGGCGTCGCGGTGGCCGGAGACGGCGTCGAAGTCGACGGTGCTGCCCTTGGGGTAGCGGCTGGCGTCCGAGGAGGAGGTGAGGCGGGCGCGGCCGTCGGCGGGGCGGGCGGCGAGGCCGAGCTTCCAGGCGGCGAGGGCGGCGAGGCCGTCGAGGAGGGGGCGGGACGGCTGGTCGCCGGTGTAGGTGCCGAGGGCGGCGACGCCGGCGGAGTCGGTGTTGAAGCCGAGGGTGTGGGCGCCGTGGACGGGCTGGTCGACGCCGCCGGCCCGGCCCTCGTAGACGGTGCCGCAGCGGTCGACCAGGAAGTTGTAGCCGATGTCCCGCCAGCCGTTGGTCTTCACGTGGTACTGGTAGATCGCCCGGACCACCCGGGGCGCGTCGGCGCAGGCGTAGTCGGTGGTGGTGGCGGTGTGGTGGACGAAGACCTCGCGGACCGGGCCGGTGTACTCGAATTCCGGGTCGCGCAGCGACTCGTCGGCGCCCCAGCCGGCCCGGGTGACGATCCTCGGGCGCGGGGCCTGTCCCTTGGCCGGCCCGGCGGGCGGCGCGGTCGGCGGTTCCGCGGGCAGGGTCCGTACGGCGGCCGGGGCGGCGCCGTGTCCCGGGTCGACCAGGTCGAGCCGCAGTCCGGGCGGCGCTCCGGCGGGCCCGGGCCGGAACTCGACGGCGACGCCGTCGCTGCGGCCGGTCCAGAGCGGGGCGGTGGCGCCGTGCGCCGTGTGGTCGGGGCCGTCCTCGGCGTCGGCCTCCAGCCGGTGCCAGCCGCTCCAGCGGCCGGTGGCCGCGTCCCGGGTGCGGACCCGGAGCACCGCGCCGGCGAGGGCGTCCGCCGGGCCGTCCCAGCCGAGGCCGAGGAGTTCGAACGGTGCGGTGCCGCGCGGGGCGAGACCGGTCCCGGCGGGCAGCGGGAGCGTGGTGGTGGAGCCGCCGCCGGCGAAGTCGTGGCGGCGCGGGGCGGACGAGGGGGTCGCACCGGCGGCGGGCTGGAGCAGGAGGGCGGCGGTGCAGCCGGCGAGCAGGGCGGCCGGAAGTGAGAGGCGCATAAACCGGATCGTCGCCGCAAACCGGACCGCCCGCCACGCCGCTCCGCGCCCGTTCGGCCGCCCCTCCCGACCTCCCACCCGAAGGCCGTAGGCTGGGGCGCACCATGACTGCGCCCTTCGCTGCCGACGCCCGCACCCCCGTCGAGCTGCTGCACGCATTCCTGCGCGGCGGCACGCCTTCGGTCGATCCCGCGGCCCCTCTGGTCACCTTCTACGACGACGCCACCGGCGAACGGGTGGAGCTGTCCGCCCGGACCTTCGACAACTGGGTGGCCAAGACGGCCAACCTCCTCCAGGACGAGCTGAACGCCGGCCCCGGCGACCGGGCGGCGCTGCTGCTGCCCGCCCACTGGCAGAGCGCCGTCTGGCTGCTGGCCTGCTGGTCGGTCGGGGTGACGGCGGTGCCGGGCGGCGACCCGGCCGCCGCCGACCTGGTGGTCAGCGGCCCGGACGGGCTGGAGGCCGCCCAGGCCTGCGAGGGCGAGCGGGTCGCGCTCGCCCTGCGTCCGCTCGGCGGCCGCTTCCCGCAGCGCCCGGACGGCTTCCTCGACTACGCCGCCGAGGTGCCCGGCCAGGGCGACCGCTTCGCCCCGTACTCCCCCGTCGCCCCGGAGGGGCCGGCGCTGGAGACCGCGGTGGACGGGCTGCCGCTGAAGCTGACGGGCGAGCAGACCGTGGCGCTGGCCCGGGAGGGGGCGGCACGGCTCGGCCTGAAGCCCGGCGACCGCGTGCTGTCCACCCTCTCGTACGACGACTGGACCGGTCTGGAGGCCGGTCTGCTGGCGCCGCTGGCGGCCGGCGCCTCGGTGGTGCTCTGCCGCAACTCGCAGGCGCTGGACGCCGGGCAGTGGGAGAAGCGGACCGAATCCGAACGGGTGACACTGCGCCTCGGCTAACCCCCGGCCCGGGCCCGGCGGGTAGGGATCGCTGCCATGGCCGAGGACGACACCGAGCACCCCCCGACCGCCACTCCCCCGACGAACGGCGCGGCCCAGGACGGCCCGCCGACGGACACCCCTCCGGGCGGGAGCGGACGCCCGCGCAGGCGCCGGCGGTGGCTGATGATCACCGCCGGCGCCGTCGCGTTCCTGCTGGTCGCCACCGGGGTGCTGCTCTGGATCGCCTACCGCACGCTGGACGGCAACATCCGCGCGGACTCGGCCACCGACCGGCTGCTCGCCAAACTGGAGGCCGAGCGGCCGAGCCGCACCGCCGGGGCGCGGGGCGCCGAGAACCTCCTGCTGATCGGCAGTGACGACCGCTCCGGCGCGAACGGCTCGTACGGCGGCGAGCCGGGCAGCCAGCGCTCGGACACCACGATCCTGCTGCACCTGGCCGCCGACCGCAGGCACGCGACGGCGGTCTCCGTGCCGCGGGACGTCATGGTCACCGTCCCCGCCTGCGAGAAGCCGGACGGCACCCGCAGCAGGCCCGCGCTGATGCAGTTCAACTGGGCCTTCGAGACGGGCGGTCCGGCCTGCTCGATCCGGGCCGTCGAGCAGTTGAGCGGCATCCGGATCGACCACTACGTGATCCTCGACTTCAGCGGCTTCAAGACGATGGTGGACGCGATCGGCGGGGTCGAGGTGTGCGTGCCGCAGCCGATCCACGACAAGGACGCCAAGCTCGACCTGGCCGCAGGCCGGCGGACCCTGCACGGCGAGCAGGCCCTCGGCTACGTCCGGGCCCGGGAGAGCCTGGGCGACGGCAGCGACACCCAGCGCATGGGCCGTCAGCAGCAGTTCCTGGCCGCGCTGATCCGCAAGGTGCAGTCGCAGGGCGTGCTGCTGAACCCGGCGAAGCTGTGGCCGGTGCTGGACGCCGCGACCTCCTCGGTCCGGGCGGACGGCGCGCTGTCCTCGCTCGGCGCGCTGTACGACCTCACCCAGGACCTGCGCGGCATCCCCTCGGCGGACGTGGTCTTCCTGACCGCGCCGCGCCGCCCGTACCGCTACGACTCGGACCGGGACGAGTTCGTGCAGCCGCAGACCGGCCAGCTGTTCGCGGCGCTGCGGGACGACCGGCCGGTCGCCGTCCGGGCGCCCGGGTCCACGCCGTCCCCGGGGCCGGTCCCGGGGGCGGGCCGCTCGCCGGCGGCGGGGCCGGGGGCGGGCGCCGGGAGCCAGCCGACGGCCGAGGTGGCGGCGCTGGCGAACGCGTCACCCTCGGCGGGCGCCGCGCCCACCTTCGAGGGACGCACCGCCGACGTGGACGCCTGCGCCCAGCACTGAGCCGGGCGCCCCCGGTCGCCCCGGCCGCCCCGGGCCGGCCGCGCCGACCGATCCGGACGCTTCCGCAATTGGTCGGCCACGTACGGTATTTACCTCCGCATTGCCGGAACATGGCGGAGATCACACCGGGAACGACTCCCGCGTTCGGCTCGTCTACTGTGTCCGGATCGGCCCGTCCGTACGGGCGGTCCACAGCCGTGACCGGTCGAAGGTAGGGAACCCCCGTGCACGAGGAGCAACCGGAAACCGGCCGGTACCGGGTGGACCCGGCCCCCGGCGTCCCCCGGCAGCGCCGCGGGGCCGCCGCACCGACCGCCGAGGAGCCCGCCGCACCGGCCCCGGAGGGCCGCCGGGACACCCGTCGGCGGGCCGCCGCGCTCGCCAGGCGCAGTCGGCGCCGACGGGCCCTCAAGTGGACGGCCGGGGCGGGCGCCCTGGTGATGGTCGCGGGCTGCGGCGGGGCGTACTACCTGTACCGGCACTTCAACGACAACCTGACCTCGGTCAAGGTCCAGCTGGGCGACGAGTCCGAGCGCCCGCCGGCCGCCGGGGACGCGCTGAACGTCCTGGTGATCGGCACGGACAGCCGGGAGGGCCTCGGCCGGGAGTACGGCGACGAGGGCAGCACCGGGCACGCCGACACCACCCTGCTGTTCCACATCGCCAAGGACCGCACCAACGCGACGGTGATCAGCCTCCCGCGCGACCTGATGCTGCCGATCCCGGAGTGCCAGAGCACCCAGGGGAAGAAGATCCCCGGCTCGGCGCGGGAGGAGTTCAACAACAGCCTCGGCCAGGCCGGGCGCGACGCGGGCTGCACCTGGAAGACCGTCGAGAAGAACACCGGGATCCGGGTCGACCACTTCGTGCAGGTCAACTTCGAGGCGGTGAAGAGCCTGTCCACCGCCGTCGGCGGGGTCGAGGTCTGCGCGGCCAAGGACATCAACGACTCCGGCTCCCACCTCAAGATGACCAAGGGCCGGCACGTGGTCCAGGGCGAGGAGGCGCTGGCCTTCGTCCGCACCCGGCACGCGGTCGGCCAGGGCGGCGACCTCACCCGGATCCCGCTCCAGCAGCAGTTCATCAGCTCGATGATCCGCAAGATCAAGAGCGACGACACCCTGACCAGCCCGACCAAGCTCTACAAGCTCGCGGACGCCGCCACCAAGGCGCTCACCGTGGACTCCGGCATCGGCAGCGTGGACAAGCTCAAGGACCTCGCGCTGGACATCAGCAGGGTCGACACCAAGAACATCACCTTCACCACCGCGCCCGTCCTGGACGACCCCAAGGACGAGAACCGGGTGATCCTCAAGCAGCCGGACGCCGGGCAGCTGTTCGCGATGGTCGCGGCCGACCGCTCGCTGACCGAGACCGCCGCCCCGCCCGCCCCCGAGGCACCGGCCGCCGACGCCCCGGCGGCCCCGGCGGCCCCGGCCCCCGCCACGCCGGCCGCCACCCTCCCGGCGATCCACCTCAAGACCGCCCAGCTGACGGTCCGCAACGGCAGCGGCAAGCGCGGACAGTCCGGGCCGACCGTGGAGAAGCTCCGGGCGAAGGGCTTCGACCGGGCCGCGGTGGGCAGCGACGCACCGCCCGCCGACACCACCACGGTGTCCTACCCGAGCGGCATGGAGGCCGAGGCCGGCGCCCTGGCCGCCGCCCTCGGCCTGCCCGGCGACGCCGTCCGGCCGGCCGAGAAGTCCGACCCGAAGAGCGGGCTGCTGCTGGTGCTCGGCAAGGACGTGCTGACCGCCCCCGCCACCCCGGCGGTGCCCACCGAGGCGCCCGAGGACCTCCAGCGGGTGCAGGCGGACGACACCGACGTCTGCGCCAAGTAGCTACAGCGGTACGAGGGTTCCGCCCTGCTCGCGGTACCGTTCGGCGGTCCGGGGGCACTGCCAGCCGCCGTCCCCGGCGGGCCGCAGCGGCTCGCCGGCCCGGCCCACCCAGCCGATCCGGCGGGCCGGGACACCGGCGACCAGGGCGAAGTCCGGGACGTCCCGGTGCACCACGGCGCCGGCCGCGACCAGGGCCCAGCGGCCGACCGTCACCCCGGCGACCAGCACCGCCCGGCCGCCGATCGAGCAGCCATGACGGAGCGTCACCCCTTCGGCACACCAGTCGAGTTGGCCCTTGGGGCGGCCGTCGGGGGTGACCGCGCGCGGGTACCGGTCGTTGGTGAGGACGGCGGCCGGGCCGATGAACACCCCGTCCTCGACCACCGCCGGCTCGTACACCAGCGCGTGGTTCTGCACCTTGACCCGGTCCCCGATCCGGACGCCGGGGCCGACGTACGCGCCGCGGCCGATCACGCAGTCCGCGCCGACCACCGCGTCCTCGCGGACCTGGGCGAGGTGCCAGACCGTCGTCCCGGCGCCGATCGCGGCCCGTCCGTCGACGTCCGCGCTCGGCTCGATCCGGGCCGCGCCCGACCCGTCCTCAACTGTCGCCATGCGCACCGACGATAGCGGTGCCGGGAAGGGTGCCGGACGGGTTCCGGGCGGTGCCGCCGAGGAGGTGCCGAGAAGGCGCCCTGGCGGCTGCCGAAACGAATCGGCGGATCCGCGGATCAGCCGGTCTTCGAGAGCACGTCCTTGGCGGCCGGGCCGACGCTGGCGATCACTCTCCGGGCCAGCGAGCGCGGTGAGGTCAGGAAGCCGAAGCCCCAGCTGAGGTGCATGGTCGCGAAGGCCACCGGCAGCAGCGCCTTGGCCTTGAACGACAGGCCGCGCCCCTCGACCGCCGCACCGCCCAGGATGCCCAGCAGGTACGCGCCGGGCACCGCGAGGAAGGCCGGGTGGACGGCGGCGCCGAGCCCCAGCCCGAGCAGGACCGCCGCCAGCGCGGCCGGCGGGGCGAGGTAGCGCAGGTTGACCGAGCCCCGGTGGTAGCGGGTGACCACCCGGCGCCAGCGGCCGTAGTCCTTGTACTGCTTGGCCAGCGCCCGCACCGAGGGGCGGGGCCGGTACGTCACCTTGAGCTGGGGGGTGAACCAGACCAGGCCGCCGTCCTGGCGGATCCGGTAGTTCAGCTCCCAGTCCTGGGCGCGGATGAACTCCTCGTTGTAGCCGCCGAGCTTCTCCAGCACCTCGCGCCGGAACACCCCGAGGTAGACGGTGTCCGCCGGGCCGGCCAGGCCGCCGGTGTGGAAGGCCGCGTTCCCGACGCCGATCTTGGAGGTCATCGCGGCGGCGACCGCGTTCTCCCACTCGGTCTCGCCCTCGGCGTGCATGATGCCGCCGACGTTGGCCGCGTCCATCTCGCCGAGCAGCCGGACCGCCGTGGTGATGTAGCCGGGGGTGAGCAGGCCGTGGCCGTCCACGCGCACGACTATCGGATGCCGGGAGCCCCGGATCGCGGCGTTCAGCCCGGCCGGCGTCCGGCCGGTGGGGTTCGCCACCGTCCGCACCCGCGGGTCCTCGGCCACCAGCTCGGCCGCGATCTCCGCGGTGCGGTCGGTGGAGGGGCCGAGGGCGATCACCACCTCCATCGGCCCGGGGTACTCCTGGTCCAGGATGCGCCGGACCGCCGTGCGCAGGTGACGTTCCTCGTTGAGCACCGGCATGATCACGGAAACAGCCGGCAGCTCCTCAGCAGCCTTGGTGTTCATCGGGGCCAACCGTACCGGTGCGGACGTGTCCTCGTCTTGTCCCGGTCCGGGCTGCCGGGGACGCCTCGCGGTGCCGCGCCGGTGCTGTGATCAAGAACACCGTACTCCCCCTTACGCGCAGGCCGGAAGCGGTGTGGATCCGGTGGCGGTCCGGGGTGGGTTCAGAGTGCGTAGTGGGCGACGGTGAACACCGCGTAGCCGGTCAGCGCGAGCCGGTTCACCAGGTGCTGGGGGCCGCCCAGCCGGTCCGGCAGGGCCTGTGCCGGGCGCAGGTCGGGGCGGTGGGCGGCGGTGGCGACGGTCCGGGCCACCGCCCCCGGGTCGTACCGGCCGCCGAAGAGGGCGGCCAGCCAGACCGCCGGGCGGCTGAAGAAGGAGAACTCCCGCCCGCCGTGCAGCCGGATGGTGAGCAGGTTCCGGTGCGCCGCCGCCGCCGAGATCTCCGCCCACCGGTAGCAGCGGGTGCGCAGCGCGGTGGCCACCCGCAGGCCGTTGCGGTCGGCGACCAGCTGCCAGGACAGCGTCTGGGCGCAGGCCAGGATCGCCAGCGAGCCGATCCACAGCGGGCGCAGCAGCCCCTCCCACCAGCCGTCGTCGTCGAGCAGCACCACGGCGGCGGCGACCACCAGGGCCGCCACCGGTCCGGCGGCCGCGCGCAGCGGCAGCGGCATCTCCCAGCGGCGGGCGGCCAGCGGCTCGGTGTCCGGACCGGCCGCGGGGGCGGCGGCGACGGTCTCGGCGGTCAGCGCGGCGACGGCCAGGTCGCGCTCGCGGTAGCGCCCGGAGCGCCGGCCGACGCGCGGGGGCCGGGCGGCGGGGGCGACCACGGCCGCCACCCAGTGCGGGTCGCCGTCCAGCAGGCCGGGGCGGACGAGGAGCTGGTGGTCGGGCCCGTCCGGGCCGCCGTACAGCACGGCGGGCACGCTGCGGCCGGCCCGGGCCAGCCACTCGGCGGCCTCGGCCGGGGTCGCCCGGTCGAACAGCTCCCAGTGCTCCTCCTCGTCCTCGTCGTGGTCGAGCACCGGGTCGGGGTAGTCGGCGTCCTCGTCCTCGGTCTCCAGGTGTTCGGGCACCCAGGCCGGGGCCGCGCCGTCCGGGGCGGCGTTCCGGGCCCAGCGGTAGCGGTCGCGCTCGACCAGCCGCCAGAGCCCGGGGCCGTCCGGCGGGCCGTCCAGCGGCAGCACCAGCAGGTCGCCGCGGGCGTCGGCGCGCACCCGGACGGCCAGCGCGGGGCCGGCTCCGGCGAAGGCGGGCCTGCCCCGGCGGGCGCTCGCGACGGCGGCCGAGCCGAGCAGCACCAGGCCGGGCAGGGCGATCAGGCCGCCGGCGGCCAGCTGACCGGAGACGTCGTAGTCGTCGCCCAGGGCGCGCACCGAGTCGCCGTCCACCAGCAGCGGGACGGGCTCGCCGGGCTGGGGCCGGCGCTGCCACCAGACGTCCAGGGCGGCGGTGCGCTCGGGGCCGCCGCCGGGCGGCTGGAAGCGGACGGTCAGCGCGCCGTCCCGGTCGCTCCCGTCCGCGGTGCCGGTCACCCGGGTGGCCCGCTCGGCGGCGCCGTCCGCCCGGGCCTGCGCCCAGAGGCCGTACACCGGGAAGGCCGCGGCGACCACCAGCAGCAGGACGCCGAGGGCGCGGCGCAGCACGGGCGGGCCGTCCCGGTGGACGGGCGAGGGCCCGCCGGCGGCGCTCCAGGGATAGGGGACGGGCGGGGCCATCAGCTCGTCCAGCTGCTGGCGGGCGCGGCGGCGGCCGGACTCGGCGCCGAGCAGGACGGCGGTGAGCAGCACGTGCAGCAGCACCGCCGACCAGCGGGCGACCGGGGTGACCAGGCCCTCCGGGAGGTACCAGAGCAGCGCCAGGACGACCGGCGGGACGAGCACCCGGACCCGGGCCCTGGTGGCCAGCAGGACGATCTCGGCCAGCACCGACCAGCCGGCCAGCCCCGAGCCCCAGGTGTCCCGGCAGACGTTCTGGACGTTGCACCGGCCCACGTCCGGCTCCACCGCGCCGGCCAGGACCACGAACGCGAGCGGCACCAGCGCGAGCCAGCGGCCGTCCAGCCGCCAGGCGGTCCGGGCGGCGCGCCAGCGGGCGGCGGCCGCGCTGGTGAGGGGCGCTGCGCTGGGCAGGGGCGGGGCGTCCGAGGGGAGCATCGGACGATCATCCCAGCACCCGGGAAACGGACGGTACGCCCGCCGGACCGGCCCGGACCTGCGGGGGCGGGGCACGGGGGACAGGGGCCGGGTGCTGTGCGCACCC
>NZ_JBHJSJ010000081.1:0-31924 GCF_042268845.1 Kitasatospora sp. NPDC056273
CGGCGGCTCCTCGGCGAGGAGCCGCCGGGCGCCGGCGGGCCGTCAGGGACCGGGCGGCGTCAGGCACGAACGCCCAGTTGGGCCAGCAGGGCGGTGTTGTCCTCGATGTGCCAGTCCTCGGTGATCCGGTCGGTGCCGACGTGCTGGATGTCGATGGCGTTGAAGTCGACGCTCTGGCCCTGGCCCCGCACGCCGTCGAAGGTGCCGGTGAAGTGGCCGCGGAAGACCAGGCGGGCGGTGATCCTGTCGCCGGTGACCAGGAGGTCGGAGAGTTCGCAGGTCAGGTCCGGCACCGCGGCGCGGAAGCTATCCGAGGCGAGGAGCGGCCCGGCGGGGCCCTGCGGACGGCCGGGCGGCAGGGTGTTGTCCCGGAAGTGCGGGCTGATCGCCGCGTCCAGGTAGCGCTGCTGCCCGGTGTTCCAGAACGTGTACAACTGCTGTGCCAGGTGGACCTCCTGGGCGGCGCGCCGGGCGCCGATCGAGTGGTCCACGGTGAGGGCCTTCGGCTGGACGAGGTCGGGCGAACGGTCGATCAGGCGCTGTGGCCAGTCGTGTGCGGAGTCGTGGCGGCCGGTGTCGCGGGCGGGGGCGGCCGCCACGGTGCCGGCCGCCAGGCCGATCACCGTCGCGAGGACGGCGGTGGTGCGGATCAGGGTGCGCGAGTTCATGGGACCGGTTCCTCGGATCGGGGTGGGCACGCCCGCGGGTGCGGGCGTGCCGGGGGAGGGGTGACACCGCGTCGGCCGCGGCGGGCCGGAGGTCAGGCGAGCCGGCCGCCACCGTCGACGTGGAGCACCGTGCCGGTGACGTACGGGTTGTCGATGGCGTAGCGGACGGCCTTGACCAGGTCCTCCGGGGTGCCGACGCGTCGGGCCGGGTTGCGCTCGGCGACCCCGCGCAGGAACGCCTCCTTGTCGGCGCCCAGGCCGTCCCAGGAGCCGGTGTCGACGATGCCGGGGGAGACCGCGTTGACCCGGACCGGCGCGATCTCCACCGCCAGCGCCTGCACCAGGAAGGCCAGTGCGCCGTTGGTGGTGGCCATCACGGTGCGCGCGGGCGCCGGACGCCACGCGGCCACGCCGGAGAAGAAGGTGAACGAGCCGCTCGCGGAGACCTGCCCGGCCAGGTGCTTGGCCAGCAGCAGCGGGCCGATCACCTTCGCCGCGAACGCCCGCTGGACGTCGGCCGCTTCGAGATCCCGCAGCGGGCCGTTGGCCGGCATCGCGGCGGTCGAGACGAGGTGGTCGAAGCGGCCGGCCCGGGCGGCGAAGTCGGCGATGGACCGCTCGTCGGCGATGTCCAGGGCGATCACCTCGGACGGCCCGGACAGTTCCCCGGCCGTCCACTCCAGCTTGCGCGGGTCCGGGCCGGCCAGTACGAGGGTGGCGCCGTCCGCCGAGGCGGCCTTGGCGAGGGCCTGGCCGGTGCGTGAACCCGCACCGACCACGACGAGTCGCTGACCCTGGAGGGAGGTGGTGTCGGACATGGCGGAACTCCTTCGAATCATCGGGGGATCGGCCGCCCGCTGCTTCCCGTCGGCGGCCGCACCACGACCCTCTCCCGACCAGCGGTGATGAGTCCAAGGCTTGTTATCTACCGCAGCGATAAAATCTGTTCATGGCAATGCCGACGCTCAGACAGCTCGAATATCTGGCCACCGTGGTCGACACCGGATCCTTCACCCGGGCGGCCGAACAGCTGCACGTCACCCAGCCCGCCCTCTCCCACCAGATCCGCGCCCTGGAGGTCGCCCTCGGCGGCCCGCTGCTGGAGCGCCTGCCGCGCGCCGTACGGCTCACCCCGACGGGCCGGGCGGTCCTGCCGCACGCCCGCGCCGCGCTGGCCGAGGCCGAACGCCTGCACGCGGCGGCCCGCCGGACGGCCGGCCTGGAGGAGGGCGAGCTGGAGGTCGCCGTCGTCTACTCGGTGAGCCTCGGCGTCCTGCCGCCCGTGCTGCGGGACTGGCGCCGCCTGCACCCCGGCGTGCGGATCCGGCTGCGCGAGTACGCCCACGCCGACCGGCTCCGGGAGGCCATGGCCGAGGGGCGCGCCGATCTCGCCATCGGCCCGGTGCCCACCGGCTGGGAGGGGCCGATCAGGGAACTCGGCGTCGAGGAGTTCACCGTGGTGCTGCCCGCCGAGGACCCGCTGGCCGACCGTCCCGCCGGTACGGTCGGCCTGGCCGAACTCGCCGACCGCGACTGGGTCCACTACGCCCCGGACAACGGGCTCGCCGACCTGCTCGACCAGGTCTGCGCCCGGGCGGGTTTCCATCCCAGGGCGGCGATCCGCGCCGAACAGACCTCTGCCGCACCGCTGTTGGCCGCGGCGGGGCTCGGGCCCGCCCTGGTGCCGGCCGACATCGTGCCAGCCCACTTCGAGGGCGCGCTGCTGCGCCCGGACCCCCCGGTCCTGCGCACCCTCACGGCGTACACCCGTACCCGTCCCGACCCGCTCACCGTGGCCTTCGCGGACCTGCTGGCCCGGCGGGTGCGGATCGGTCCCGAGGTGTCCCGGAGGCCGGTTCCCGACGCGTCCGGCTGAGAACGGTTGGGGGCGGCCGAGGACGGCTGCGAGCGGACGACGCGGGCGGGCCCGTGGTGCTCAGCGGGTGGCGGTGCCGACCGGCTCGTCCGGGTCCTGGGGGTCGTCGGCGTCGCTGAGTCCCAGGCGCAGGTGCTCGATGTGGTAGACGGCCTGGTCGAGCAGCGCGGCGACGTGGTTGTCGTAGAGCGCGTAGACGACCTGGCGGCCGTTGCGCCGGCCGATGACCAGGCCGAGGTTGCGCAGCAGGCGCAGCTGGTGGGAGCAGGCGGACTGCTCCAGGCCGACCTCGGCGGCGAGCTCGGTGGCGGCGCAGGGGCCCTCGCGCAGCCGGGAGAGGATCAGCAGCCGGGAGGGTGTGGCCAGGGCTTGCAGGGTGGTGGCCACCCGGGCAGCGCTGGTGGCGTCCAGGCGCGTGTGCGGGACGGCGGTGGCGGGGGTGGCTCCATGACCCATGCGGGCAATACTACAACTGATAGATGAAGGGGCCTTCATATGTTCATGTATCGTGAGTGAGTCACCGGCCCCGCCCTGCCCAGGCCTGCCCCGAAGGGTCCCGTCCGCCATGTCCTCCACCACCCTGACCGAGCGCCCCGCGTCCCCGGGCGCGCCGCGTCCGGACACCGCGCCCCGGCGGCGCACCCGGGTGCTGTCGCTGCCCGAGGCCCGCTGGGCCGCCGCCGCGACGGTGCTCTTCCTGGTCGCGCTGCCGCTCCAGCTGACCGGTGCCCCCGCCTGGACCTGGGGCCCGCTGTACGCCCTCGCCTACGCCACCGGCGGCTGGGAACCCGGCTGGGCCGGGCTCCAGGCGCTGCGGGAGAAGACCCTCGACGTCGACCTGCTGATGATCGTGGCCGCGCTCGGCGCCGCCGCCGTCGGGCAGGTCATGGACGGCGCGCTGCTGATCGTCATCTTCGCCACCTCCGGCGCCCTGGAGGCGCTGGCCACCGCCCGTACCGCCGACTCGGTGCGCGGACTGCTCGACCTCGCCCCGGCCACCGCGACCCGGCTGCTGCCCGACGGCGGCGAGGAGACCGTGCCCACCGAGCGGCTGGCCGTCGGGGACACCGTGCTGGTCCGGCCCGGCGAGCGGATCGGTGCCGACGGGCGGGTGCTCGACGGCGCGAGCGAGGTCGACCAGGCCACCATCACCGGCGAGCCGCTGCCGGTCGCCAAGCAGCCCGGTGACGAGGTGTTCGCCGGCACCCTCAACGGCACCGGGGCGCTGCGGCTGCGGGTCGAGCGGGACGCCTCCGACACGGTGATCGCCCGGATCGTGCAGCTGGTCGAGGAGGCCTCCGAGACCAAGGCGCCCACCCAGCTGTTCATCGAGAAGGTCGAACAGCGCTACTCGCTCGGCATGGTGGCCGCCACCCTGGCCGTCTTCGCCGTCCCGCTGGCCTTCGGCGCGGCCTTCACCGGCTCGCTGCTGCGGGCGATGACCTTCATGATCGTCGCCTCCCCGTGCGCGGTGGTGCTGGCCACCATGCCGCCGCTGCTCTCCGCCATCGCCAACGCCGGACGGCACGGCGTCCTGGTCAAGTCCGCCGTCGTGATGGAGCGTCTGGGCCAGGTCGACGCCGTCGCCCTCGACAAGACCGGCACCCTCACCGAGGGCACCCCGCGCGTCACCGACCTCCGGCCGCTCACCGGCTCCGGCCTCGCCGAGGCGGAGCTGCTGGCGCTGGCGGCCGCGGCCGAGCACCCCAGCGAGCACCCGCTCGCCCGCGCCGTCGTCGACGCCGCCCGCGACCGCGGCCTGACCCCGGCCGCCGCCGAGGACTTCGGCTCCACCCCCGGCGTCGGCGTCACCGCCACCGTCGACGGCCGGGTGGTCGCGGTCGGCGCGCCCGCGCGGCTGATCAACGGCCGTACCGACGCCGCGTGCGCCGAAGCCGCCGCGCTGGCGGCCGAGTTGGAGGAGGCCGGCCGCACCGCCGTGCTGGTCGAGGCGGACGGTGTCCCGGTCGGCGTGCTCGGCATCGCCGACCGGCTGCGCCCGGACGCCGCCGCCACCGTCACCGCGCTGACGGCCCTCACGGGTACCGCGCCGATGCTGCTCACCGGCGACAACCCCCGCGCGGCCGCCCACCTGGGCGCCGAGGTCGGCATCACCGACGTCCGGGCCGGGCTGCTGCCGCAGGACAAGGTCGCCGCCGTCCGCGAGCGGGAGGCGGCCGGACGGAAGGTGCTGGTGATCGGCGACGGCGTCAACGACGCGCCCGCGCTGGCCGCCGCCCACACCGGCATCGCGATGGGCCGGGCCGGCTCCGACCTGGCGCTGGAGACCGCCGAAGCGGTGATCGTCCGTGACGAACTGGCCACCGTCCCGGCCGTGGTGGCGCTCTCCCGGCGGGCCCGGTCCTTCGTGGTGCAGAACCTGGTGATCGCCTCGGTGTTCATCACCGCCCTGGTGGTTTGGGACCTGGTCGCCACCCTCCCGCTGCCGCTGGGCGTGCTCGGCCACGAGGGCTCGACCGTCATCGTCGGCCTCAACGGGCTGCGGCTGCTGCGCGAGGCCGCCTGGACGAGGGCGCGCGCCCTCTGACGGGTCCGGAACAAGGTCGGACCGAGGCCGGCGCGTCCCTCGGCGGGGCGCGCCGGCCGAGGCCGTGCGACGCCCGGGTGCGGATGCGGGGCGGCCCCCACCGGCCTAGCGTGGCCCCCATGGAGCTGTTCCCCCCGATCCCGCTGGCCCAGTGGCAGGACTCCAAGGCAACGGTCCACCGCTTCGCCCAGGTCGTCGGCAAGATCCGCCTGGCGTGCAGCGTGCGGCGCAACCACTGGTGGAACGTCCCCTACCACCTCACCGGGCGCGGCATCACCACCCGCCCGATGGCGGTGCTGGACGGGGGCGGGACCTTCTGCGTCGACTTCGACTTCGTCGACCACCGGCTGGTGGTCTCCTCCTCGGACGGCCGCACGGCCTCGTTCCCGCTCACCGGGCAGTCCGTGGCGTCGTTCTACCGCCGTACGCTCGACTCCCTCGCGGCGGTCGGCGTGCCGGTCACGGTCTCGCACCCGTTCCCGTTCGACCTGCCCGACGCCGGCCGGCCGTTCACCGAGGACACCGAGCACGCCGCCTACGACCCGTTCTGGGTCAACCGCTACTGGCAGGTGCTGAGCCAGGTCAACCTGCTCCTGGAGGAGTTCGCCGCCGGCTTCTGCGGGAAGATCAGCCCGGTGCACCACTTCTGGCACACCTTCGACATCGCCGTCACCCGGTTCTCCGGGCGGGTGATCGAACAGCCGCGGACCGTCGACCCGGTGACCCGCGAGGCCTACTCCCGCGAGGTCGTGAGCTCCGGTTTCTGGTTCGGCGACGACTCCTTCCCGAACCCGGCCTTCTACTCCTACGCGGCCCCCGAGCCCGCCGGCCTGGCCGACAGCCCGCTCCGGCCCGGTGCCGCCCGCTGGGTCGAGCGCAGCGGCAGCCACCTGGCGGTCCTGCCGTACGACGAGGTCCGCGGCCGGGAGGACGCGCGTGCCGTGGTGCTGGACTTCTACGAGTCCGTCTACGAGCCCGCGGCCCGCCTGGCCGGCTGGGACGTCCGGGGCGAGGCCTCGCCCGGCGGCATCACCGACCCGGTGGCGGCCGGGAGCGGCGACTGACGGGAGCGGCGACTGACGGCGGACCAGGGCGGTGAGCCAGGGCGGCTGTCCACGACGCGGAGTTTAGGTTAGCCTCACCTAAGCTGCGGTGCGCGTCGAGGACGTACGGACCGGCACGGCCGCGGCGTCCGCCCGTTCGCTGGAAGGAGCCCGCCCTGTCCACCGTCACCGCTCCCGCCCGTTTCGCGCTCTTCCCCCTGCGCGTCGCCCGCACCGCCACGCTCACCCCGCACCTGGTCCGCGTCACGCTCACCGGTGAGAGCCTCGCCGGGTTCGTCAACGGCGGCCTCGACCAGCGGATCAAGCTGCTGCTGCCGCTCCCCGGGCAGTCCGAGCCGCTGATCCCGCCCGGCGACGGCGACTTCGGCTGGTACCAGAGCTGGCGGGAGGCCGACCCGCGGATGCGCCCGGTGCTGCGCACCTACACCGTTCGCGGCCAGCGCCGCGACCCCGACGAGATCGACATCGACATCGCCGTGCACGGGGACCTCGGCCCGGGCTCCCGGTGGGCCGCCACGGCCGCGCCCGGCGACCGGGTGGTGGTCTGCGGACCGGCCGTCGAGGAGGCGGGCGGCGTGGAGTTCCGGCTGCCCGCCGATCCCGGCTGGGTCCTGCTGGCCGGGGACGAGTCGGCGCTGCCCGCCATCGCCGCCATCCTGGAGGAACTGCCCGCGCACCTGCCGGTCCGGGTCTTCGCCGAGGTGGACGGGCCGGCCGAGGAGGCCTACCTCCCGGCCCAGCGCGCCGGGGTCGAGACCGTCTGGCTCCACCGCCGCTCCGGCGCGCCGGGCCTCACCGGGGCGGTGCGCGCCGCCGACCTGCCGGACGGGCGGCCGTACGCCTGGATCGCGGGCGAGGCGGCCTCGGTGCGCGAGCTGCGCCGCCACCTGGTCGGCGAGCGGGGGATGGACCGGCGCGCGGTCTGCTTCATGGGCTACTGGCGGGCCGGGCGCACCGAGGACCAGCGCGCCGAGGACGGCCCGGGGGAGGACAGCGAGGACTGAGGCCGGGGCCGCCGGGGAAGCGCCGCCGTACGCACCCTCCCGGAACATGAGGTTCCGTCATATTGTCGTTCTCGCCGACGGCGCGCCCGAGCGCCGGGTGACGGCCCGAGCCACCTCACCACAGCGGGGATGACGATGAAGAGTCTCGCGGCGCGCCTGCTCGCCCTGGTCGCGGCCCTGCCGGTGCTCGCCGTGCTGGCGGCGGGCCCCGGCATCGCGGCGCCGGACGGCGGAGCCGGGGCCCGGCTCGCCGCGTCCTGGACCGGCCCGCTGAGCACCCGGGGGCGCTACATCGTCGACGCCGACGGCGACCGCTTCAAGCTGAAGGCCGCCAACTGGGCTGGTGCCCAGGGCACCTGGCAGGGCAGCGGGAACGCCGACGACCCGGCGAACAACCAGGCCGGACAGGTGTCGCACAACCTCCCGCTGGGCCTGGACCGGGTGCCGGTGGCCCGGCTGCTGGCCGACTTCCACGGGCTGGGCCTCAACAGCGTCCGGCTGCCGTTCGCCAACGCGATGATCCACGACACCGCCCCCGTGCCGGACTCCGCCGTCGCCGCCAACCCGCAGCTGCGCGGCCGGACCCCGCTCCAGGTGTTCGACGCCGTGGTGGCCGCGCTGACCGCCGACGGCTTCGCGGTGATCCTCAACAACCACACCACCAGCTACCGCTTCTGCTGCGGCCTGGACGGCAACGAGCGCTGGAACAGCGGCCAGTCCACCGCGCAGTGGGAGGACGACTGGCTGTTCATGGTGAACCGTTACAAGGCCGACAAGCGGGTGGTCGGCGTCGACCTGCGCAACGAGGTCCGCCGGGACGTCTGGGACGACCCCAACTGGGGCCTCGGCGACGCCCACGACGAGTACGCCGCCTTCGAGGAGGCCGGCAACCGCATCCTGCGGGCCGACCCGGACCTGCTGGTCGTCATGGAGGGCATCAACTGGTACGGCATCCCCGCCGCGGGGTTCAGCCACGGCCGCCCGATGCTCACCCCCGTGCGCAACCTCTCCCACACCCTGATCGACTCCGGCAAGCTGGTCTACGCCGCGCACTTCTACGGCTACACCGGCCCGGCCAACACCGGCGCCGGCAGCGGCCCGGGATCCACCAGTGACCCGCGCTACCAGGACTTCACCCCCGAACAGCTCGCCCAGGTGGTGGACGACCAGGCCCTGTTCGTCACCCGGGCCGGGCAGCACTTCACCGCCCCGGTGTGGATCAGCGAGTTCGGCGCGGGCGGCCGGGGCTCGACCGACGCCAAGGAGCAGGCCTGGCTGCACGCGTTCACCGACATCCTGGTGCGCGGCGACACCGACTTCGCCGTCTGGCCGCTGGTCGGCTGGGCCGACGCCGCCGGGCGGCCGCAGGACAGCTGGGCGCTGCTCTCCTACGGCCCGGACGGCACCCGGACCGGCCTCACCGACCCCGGCGACTGGCGGGCCGCCGACTGGACCCGGCTGGTCGGCGCGCCGGCCGCGAGCGGCCCGGTGCCCGCCGTCGACCACTGGAGCATGCTCGCCCTCGACCACGCCGACCAGGTCCTCTCCCGGCGGATGCTGGCCCGCCCGGACTGGAGCCCCGGCAACCGCAAGGGCGACTGCCCGGACGGCCTGCGGCTGACCGCCCTCGCCCGCGGCGACAGCCGGGCCCTGTGCACCGACGCGGGCGAGCCGGCCGCCGGCGGCGGCGACTGGACCACCGTCACCGACGGGCGCTACGTCACCGCGGGGGACTGGGCGTCCGGCTACGACAAGCTCCAGTGCCCCGACCGCAGCCTCGCGGTCGGCTACAGCGTGCGCGCCAACGCCGTGGCCGCCCTGCTCTGCGCCCCGGCGGCCGGTCCGCTGCCGCTGACCGGCCGCACGGTCTGGTTCGACCGGGGCGACAACCGGCCCGCCACCGGCGGCTCGGTGGCGAGCGACTGGGCGCCGGGCCGCTACAAGGGCCAGTGCGCGGACGGTGAGTACCTGGCCGGCGTCGCGTCCACCTGGCAGCGCCTCCAGTACGGGGCCCCGGCCGCGCTGCTCTGCCGCCCGCTCGGCTGATTCGGCGGCTCCCCGGGGTCGAATCGGCGGGCCCCGGGGCTGATCCGGCGGCGGCTGCGGGGCCGCTCCGGCGACGGGCGCTCAGCTGATGCGGCGACGGCCCGGACCCGATTCGGCGAGGGCTCCGGGGGTCCGGAGGCCGACGGCGGGAGCGGCTGCCCGTTGAGACGATGACGAACGATCAGAAGCCCGCCCCCGTGGTCGCATTCCCGCAGGTTGGACGCGTTCATGACGTCTTTCCTACGGGTCGGAACGACCCTTGACGGCGCAGGGCTTCTCTGCCAACCTCTCGGCAGGTCTGGACCATGATCGGCCTCTTCGACGGGGAGAGGACCGACGGCGCTCCGGCGGTGCGCAGGGGGGATCTGCGGGCCGGGCAGGTCGAGGCCGGGGGGCGGCCCGTCGGCCGCGTCGCCAGAGCATCCGCGGCGTCGGCCACGTCGGCGCCCGGCCACGGGGAACGCACCATTCACCGACTGCCGAATCGAGCCGCACATGCCACACTCCCTCCCCCCGCACGCCTCGCCCTTCCAGCGGGGCATCTGGGTCACCGAGCGCCTCGGCGGCCACCACGGGGTGTTCCACATGCCCGTCCTGCTCTCCTTCGACCGGGTCGACGCCGACGCCCTCGCCCGTGCCGTCTCGACGGTGACGGCACGCCACCCCGTGCTGTCCCAGGTGTTCGTGGAGCGCGGCGGGAGCCTCGTCGCGGAGCCCGGCACCGCCCCGGTCCTCGACGTGGTCGACGCCTCCGAGGACTGCGCGCAGAGCCGGGAGAAGCGGCTGGCCGAGGACGCGGCCCGCCCGTTGGACCTCCAGGCGGGCCCGTTGGCGCGGTTCACCCTCTACCGAGGCCGCGGTGAGGCGGCGGAGCTGCTCGCCGTCGTGCACCACGCGGTCTTCGACGGGGAGTCGAAGGACGTCCTGGTGGCGGACCTCGCCGCGGCCTACGCGCAGGCCCTGGGTGGGCCCGCCCCGGCCGCCGACCGGAGCCCGTCCACGCCCCCGTCCACGCCCCCGGTCCCGCTCGACCCCGACCTCGTCCGCCGGGCGGCGGACCGGTACGGCCCGCGGTGGGCCGCGGCGACCGAGCCCGTCCTCCCGGGACTGCCGCACGCCGTCACCGCCCCGGCCTCCGGAGCCTGCGACACGTGGCGGACGGACGCGCGCGGCCGGGCCGCCGTGGCCGAGGCCGCGGAGCGCTGCGGCGTCACGGTCTTCGAGTTCCTGCTCGCCGCACTGCACGCACTGCTGCTGCGCTACGGCGGCGAGGCCGTCCCGGTCTCCGTGCCGCTGTCCGTCCGGACGCCCGAACAGGCCGGGGAGATCGGGCTGTTCGTCAACGAGCTGCCGGTGCACGCCCCGGCCGGGGTGGGCACCGGGACGTCCTTCGCCGAGTACGCCCGGGCCGTGCGCGCCGAGGCCCGCGGCGGGTACCCGTTCCGCCCCGTGCCCTTCGGCGCGGCCGTCGGCGGCCTCACGCCGCGCGCCGGGCTGGCCCCCGTGTCGTTCGGCTACCGGCGCGCCCGCGCCGTGGACCCGGTGTTCCCGGGGAGCACCGTCCGGGTGGACCGCACGGTGTTCAACGGCGCCGCCCGCAACACCCTGCACCTCCAGGCGGTCGACACCGCCGACGGGCTCGCGTTCTCGCTCCAGTACGCCCCGGCGGTCCTGTCGCCGGACGCCGCGGACCGCGTCGCCGGGCACTACACGGCGCTGCTGGAAGCCGCGACGGCCACGCCCGAGGCGCCGCTGAGCGCCCTGCCGGTGCTGGGCGCGGAGGAGCGGTACCTGGTGACGGACGGGTGGAACGCCACCGCCCGCTCCTACCCGCGCGAGCGCACCGTGCTGGACCTGGTGCGGGAGCGGGCCGCCGAGACGCCGGACGCCCCCGCCGTCAGCGCGGGCGCCGCGAGGCTGACCTACCGGGCGCTGGTGGCGCGGACCGAGGAACTGGCCGCCGTCCTGCGCGGGGCCGGGGTCGGCCGGGGCGACGTCGTCGCCCTGCACCTGGAGCGCTCCGCCGACCTGCCCGCCGTCCTGCTCGCGGTGCACGCCGCCGGGGCCGCCTACCTGCCGCTCGACCCCGGGCACCCCGCCGAGCGGCTCGCCTTCGTGCTCGCCGACTCCGGCGCTGCCCTGCTGGTCGCCGACCGGGAGCCCGCCCCCGACGTGGTGGCGGCGGCGCCGGCCGTCCTCCGGCTCGGGAGCGCCCGCGCCGAGCCGGGGTCCGCGGCGGCGCCCACCCCGCCCGGCGACCTCGCCTACGTGCTGTACACCTCCGGCTCGACCGGGCGGCCCAAGGGGGTGGAGATCGGGCACCGGGCGCTGGTGAACCTGCTGACCTCCTTCGCCGAACGGCTGGGCTCGGGCCCCGGGGACGTCTGGCTCGGCCTGACCTCGCTCTCCTTCGACATATCCGGGCTGGAGATCCTGCTGCCGCTGGTCACCGGCGGCCGGCTGGTGCTCGCACCGGAGGGCGCCGCGCTGGACGCGCCCGGCACGGTCGGGCTGGTCCGGCGCGAAGGCGTGACCCACCTCCAGGCGACCCCCGCGGGCTGGCGCGTGCTGCTCAGCGCCGGGCCGCTGCCGGCCGGGCTGACCGGGATCGTCGGCGGGGAGGCCCTGCCGCTGCCGCTGGCCCGCGAACTCCGCGGCTCCCTCCAGCGGTTGATCAACGGGTACGGCCCGACCGAGGCGACGATCTACGCGACCTGCGCCGAGGTCCCGGCCGGACCGGAGGCCGTGGTGATCGGCGGGCCGGTCGCCAACACCCGGGCGTACGTCCTGGACGCGGACGGCCGGCCGCTGCCGATCGGGATCCCCGGCGAGCTCCACCTGGGCGGTGACGGCGTCGCGGACGGCTACCGGGGCCGCCCCGAGCTGACGGCGGAACGTTTCGTCGAGGACCCGTTCGCCGGAACCGGCGGCCGGATGTACCGCACCGGTGACCTCGCGGCGTGGACGCCGGACGGCGAACTGGAGTTCCACGGCCGGATCGACGACCAGGTGAAGATCCGCGGCCACCGGATCGAACTGGGCGAGATCGAGGCCGCGCTGCTCGACCACCCGGCGGTCGCCGCGGCCGCCGTCGCCGTGTGCGGGCAGGCCGAGGGGGACCCCGCGCTCGTCGGCTACCGGGTGGCCGCACCCGGCGGCGAACCGCCGTCCGACGCGGACCTGCGGGACCACCTGCTGCGCACCCTCCCCGCGGTCATGGTGCCCCGGCAGTTCGTGGCCCTCGACCGCCTGCCGCTCACGGCGAGCGGCAAGCTCGACCGGCGGGCCCTGCCCGCCCCGCCGCGCACCGCCGCGGCCGGTCCCGTGGCGGCCGACGAGGTCACCGCGGGCGTCCTGGCGATCTGGGAGGAGGTCCTGGGCGCCTCCGGCATCGGCCCGGAGGACGACCTCTTCGACCTCGGCGGACACTCGCTGACGATCATCCAGATCACCGCCCGGATCCGCGCCGCGTTCGGGGTCGAACTCGACTTCGACCTGTTCTTCGACGCCTCCACCCCGGCCGCCCTGGCCGCCGTCGTGCGAGAGCGGCGTTGACCGCCGCCGACCGCCCTTCCGCGACCGCCCCGCTCCACGCCCGAATGGACTGCCGATGACCGACACCCGGGACCTGCCCGCAGACTGGTCCGCCGCCAAACGATCCCTCCTCGCCCAGCGCCTGCGGGGCGCCGCGGCCCCGGTGCGGGTGGTCGAGCCCCGCCCTGCGGACAGCGCGCCGCCACTGTCCAGCGGACAGGAACGGCTCTGGTTCATGGACCAGTTCACGCCCGGCGCGACCGCGTACACGCTCGCCCCGGCCCGGCGGCTGCGCGGGCCGCTGGACCGCCCGGCGCTGGACGCCGCCCTGGCCGCCCTGGTGGAGCGCCACGAGGGGTTGCGGATGACCTTCCCGGTCACGGAGGACGGCAGGGCCGAGGTCCTGGTCGCCGAACCGGGCCCGTTCCCCGCCGAGTTCGTGGACGCCTCCGACGACCCCGACCCGGGACGAAGAGCCGCGGACGAGATCGGCGCGCTCGCCGCCAGAGCCTTCGACCTCGCGAGCGGCCCCCTGCTGCGGGCCCTGCTGGTCCGGCTCGCCGACGAGGACCACGTCCTCGCCCTGGTCATGCACCACATCGTCGGCGACGGCTGGTCGATCGACATCCTCAACCGCGAACTGGACGCGCTCTACGCCCGGTACGCCCACGGCGCCGACGCCGGACTCCCGCCGCTCCCGGTGCAGTTCGGGGACTACGCGCGCTGGCAGCGCGACCGGCTGGACAGCGGCGCCCTGGCCGACTCCCGCGCCTACTGGCGCACCGAACTCGCCGACGTCCCCGCCCTGGAGCTGCCCGCCGACCGACCCCGGCCGCCGCTGCTCGGCTACGACGGCGCGGCCGTGGAACTGCACTGGAGCCCGGAGCTCGTGCACGCCCTCGCGGAGTGCGCCCGCGCCCGCGGGGCGTCGACGTACATGGTGCTGATGGCCGGGCTCCAGGCGCTGCTCGGCCGGCACACCGGACAGCGGGACTTCGCGGTCGGCTCGGCCGTGGCCGGCCGGCTCCACCGCGAACTGGAGGGCGTGGTCGGCGCGTTCGTCAACATGCTGCCGATCCGGGCGCGGCTGGAGGAGGGTCTCACCTTCGGGCAGCTCGTCGGCCGGGTGCGGGAGACGACGCTGAACGCCTACACCCACCAGGAGGTGCCGTTCGAGCAGATGGTCGCGGACCTGGACATCGAGCGGGACGTCAGCCGCTCGGCGGTGTTCCAGGTGACCTTCGCCTTCCAGAACTACGGCGACCGCGCGGCCTCCGCCGCACCCGCCGCCACCGCGGAGGGATTCGGGCACGCGGCCACCACCAGCCACGCCGACCTCGCCTTCTACCTCCGGGAGAAGAAGGACGGCGGGCTCTTCGGCCTGATCACCTACCGCACCGACCTCTTCGACGCCGACACCGTGCGCCGGCTCACCGAGCGCTTCGAGGTCCTGCTGACCGCGGCCGCCGCCGATCCGGACCGGCCCGTCGAGGACCTGCCGCTGCTGACCGCGACCGAGCGCGCCGACGTGCTCGACCACTGGGCGGCCGGCCCGGACCTCCTCGACGGCGGGCCCCGGACGCTGACCGCGCTGCTCGCCGCCGCGGCCCGGCAGGCGGGCGACCGCCCGGCCCTGGTCTTCGAGGACGCCACCGTCACCCACCGCGAACTCGACACCAGGGCGACGGCCCTGGCCCGGCGGCTGCGGGCGCTGGGCGTCCGGCCGGACGACCGGGTGGCGGTGTGCCTGGAGCAGTCGCCGGACCTGGCGGTCGCGCTGGTCGCCGTCCTGAAGGCCGGCGGCTGCTACCTGCCACTGGATCCGGAGCAGCCGCCCGCCCGGCTGTCCCACCTGGTGGCGGACGCCGACGCGCGCGTCCTGGTGACGGACTCGGCGCTGCGGGAACGGTTCCCCGCGTACGGGGGCGCGGAGCTGCTCGTGGACCGCGCCGCCCCGGCACCGGACGGCGCCCCGGACGACGCGCCGCTCCCGGAGGCCTCCGGCCCCGACCACCTCGCGTACGTCATCTACACCTCCGGGTCCACCGGGCAGCCCAAGGGCGTCGCGGTGCAGCACCGCGAGATCCTCAACTACCTGGCCGGCGTGCGGGACCGGCTGCGGATCGAACCCGGTGCCCGCTACGGCCTGCTGCAGTCCCTGTCGTTCGACTTCAGCATCACGATGCTCTACCTGGCGCTCACCACCGGCGGCCAGGTCCACCTGCTGCCCCGCCGCATCGCCGGCGCCGAACTCGCCGGGCACATCGAGGCGTCGCGGCTCGACTACCTCAAGATGACGCCCTCCCACCTGGCCGCGCTGTCCGCCGACGCCCCGCTCGAGCGCCTGCTGCCGCACCGGGCCCTGGTGCTCGGCGGCGAGGCCTCGTCCCGGGCCTGGGCCGCCGACCTGGCCGGCCTCGGCCGGTGCGCGGTGTTCAACCACTACGGCCCCACCGAGGCGACGGTCGGCGTCACCGTCCACGAAGTCCACCCGGAGGACCACGGCCCGGGGAACACGCCGATCGGCACCCCGCTCGCGGGCGCGCGCTGCTACGTGCTGGACGGCGCCCGGCGGCCGGTACCGCCCGGCGTGACCGGGGAGCTCCACCTCGGCGGGCACCGGCTCGCCCGCGGCTACCTGGGCCGCCCCGACCTGACCGCGGAACGCTTCCTCGACGACCCGTTCGCCGCGACCGGCGGCCGGATGTACCGCACCGGCGACCTGGCCCGCTGGCGGACGGACGGCACGCTGGAGTACCTCGGACGCGCCGACGACCAGATCAAGGTCCGCGGCTACCGGGTCGAGCCCGGCGAGATCGAGGCCGCCCTCACCGCGCTGCCCGGCGTCACCCAGGCCTTCGTGACCGTCCGGGGCGAGGGGATCAGGCAGAACCTCGTCGCCTACCTCGAACGCCCGGGCGGCGGAACCGCCCCCGCCCCCGCCGAACTGCGCGCGGAGCTCGGCGCCGTCCTGCCGGACTACATGGTCCCCGCCCGGTTCGTCGTCCTCGACCGGCTGCCGCTGCTGGCCCACGGCAAGGTCGACCGCAAGGCCCTGCCCGAACCCGAGGACGCCGCCCCGGCCGCCGGCCGGGTGGAGCCCGAGGGCGCGACCGAGACGCTGATCGCCGCGATCTGGGCCGAGGTGCTCGACGTCGCGACGGTCGGCGCCCTGGACGACTTCTTCGAGATCGGCGGGCACTCGCTGCTCGCCACCCAGGTCGTCGCCCGGCTGCGCCGCGCCTTCCCCGACCTGCCGACGCCCGTCGGCGTGATGGACCTCTTCCGCTTCCCGACCGTCCGCCAACTCTCCGCGCTCGTCGCCGACCCGGCCGCCGACCGGGGGCCGCGGGGCCTGCTGCACCGCCTCACCCCCGAGCGGCGCCGCACCACCGGAAGCGTCGTCTGCACGCCCTACGGCGGCGGCAGCGCGCTCATCTACAAACCGCTCGCCGACGCCCTGCCCGAGGACTGGGCACTGCACTCCGTCGCCGTCCCCGGACACGAACTCGGCGAGGAGCCGATGGACGTCGACGAGGTCGCCGACCGCTGCGCCCGCGAGATCCTCGAGAACGTCGAGGGCCGGATCGTGCTGTACGGGCACTGCGGGGTCGGCGTGCGCCTCGCCGTCGAGATCGCCCGCCGGGTCGAGGCCGCCGGCCGCGACATCGACGCCGTCCACCTCGGCGGCATCTTCCCCTTCGCCCGGCCCAAGGGCCGCGGCGCGGCGGTCGGGGAGCGCTGGGCCGAACTCCTCGACCGGCTGCGCAGCGACCAGGACATGATCAACGGGCTGGCCGCCGCCGGCCTGGACACCGACGAACTGGACCCGGAGCAGCTGCGGCTCATCGTCCGCAACCGCCGTACCGGCACCAAGGACGTCGAACGGTACTTCACCCGGATGTTCGCGACCGGGGGCGGCCGGATCAAGGCCCCGGTGATCGCGGTCTGCGGCGACCGCGACCCGGCCACCGAGTTCTACCAGGAGCGCTTCCGCGAGTGGCACCGGATCGCCGACACCACGGCGGTCGTCGTCCTCGACGAGGCCGGCCACTTCTACCTCAAGTACCGGGCCGCCGAACTCGCGGCCGTCGTCACCGGCGTCCACCGGTCGATCGCCGCGGGGGAGGAGGACCGCCACCGCCGCACGGACGGCGCGACCTGGTGGCTGGCCGGGCTCTCCCGGGACGCCGAACGGCCGGCCGCGGACGGGGACCGGGCGTCCGTCCGCCCCACCATGCGCCGCTTCCTCACCGTCGCCTCCGGGCAGCAGGTGTCGATGATCGGATCGGCGCTCACCGAGTTCGCCCTCCCGGTCTGGATCTACCTGCGCACCGGCTCCCTGGCCCAGTTCGGACTGCTGGCCGCCTGCGGCCTGGTCCCCGGCATCCTCGCCGCCCCGCTCGCCGGCGCGGTCGTCGACCGGGGGGACCGGCGCCGGACCATGCTCCTCGGCGACCTCGCCGCCGGACTCACCCAGGCCCTCCTGCTCCTGCTGTACGCGACCGGCGGCCTCCAGGTCTGGCACGCCTACGCGCTCATCGCCGTGCTGTCCGCCGCCCTCTCCTTCCAACGGCTCGCCTGGAACGCGGCGGTGCCGCAGCTCGTCCCCAAGCGTTACCTCGGCCGCGCCAACGGCGTGGTCCAGATGGCCTTCGGCCTCGCCCAGTTCCTCGTCCCGCTGTTCGCCGTCGGGCTGCTCGCCGCGATCGGACTCGGCGGCATCCTCGCCCTCGACGTGGCCGGCTACGCCGTCGCGGTCACCGTCACCCTGGCCGTCCGGTTCCCCGACCTGATGGGCTCCACCCGCCGGGAGAGCATCGCCGCGGAGATCCGCGAAGGCTTCCGCCGGGCCCTGGGCAGCAGGCACTTCCGCGCGATGCTGCTGTACTTCGCCGTCCTGAACGTCTTCCTCTCCCCGCTGTTCCTGCTCACCACCCCGCTCGTGCTCTCCTTCGCCCCGCTCTCGGCGGCCGGCTGGGTGTCGACGGCCGCCGGCCTCGGCGCCGTGCTCGGCGGGATCACGCTGGTGGCCTGGGGCGGACCGCGCCGCCGGAAGCTGCGCGGGGTGCTGCTCGCCACCCTGGTGGTCGCCGCGGCCTGCCTGCTCACCGGGCTGCGCCCGTCGATCTGGACGGTCGCCCTCGGCGCGTTCGGCATGACCTTCGCGCTCGCCCTGCTCAACGGCGCCTACGCGACCATCGTGCAGACCAAGGTGCCGCTGCGCTTCCACGGCCGGGTGATCGCCGTGAACACCATGGTCGCCTGGTCGACCCTGCCGGTCGGCTTCGCCGTGGTCGCCCCGTTCGGCCCCGGACTCCTCCAGCCGCTGATGGACCACGACGGCGCCCTCGCCGGCAGCGTCGGGCGGCTCATCGGCACCGGCGACGGCCGCGGCATCGGACTGCTCTACCTGCTGTTCGGCCTCGCCATGGCGGCCCTCGCGCTGGTCTGCCTGGCCGTGCCCGTGCTGCGCCACTTCGACCGGGACGTCCCCGACGCCGAGCCCGACGACCTGGTCGGCCTCCAGACCATCCAGGACCGGGCCGCCGACGCCGCCGCGCCCACCCTCCCGCACCGCTCCGAGACCGAGGTGACCGTCCGGTGACCACCACCGCCACCGCCATCCACCCGCTGACCGCCGAACAGCGCCGGCTCTGGTTCCTCCAGCAGGTCCACCCGGACGACGCCGGCTTCAACATGTACCTCAACCGGCGCTGGACCGGGCCGATCGACCCCCGGGCCCTGCGCACCGCGCTGGACCGGCTGACCGCCCGGCACGAGATCCTGCGCACCCGCTTCGCGCCCGAAGGACCCGACGAGGCGGAGCCCGTCCAACTGGTCCAGCCCCCGGCCGCGACCGACCTGGTCACGATCCGCCTGCCCGAGGGCGCGACCGAGCAGGACTTCACCGACGCCTGCCGCCCGTACGTCAACGCGCCGTTCGACCTCGCCGCCGCGCCGCCGCTGCGCGCGACCCTGATCAGCGCCGGTGAGCGGGAACACGCGGTCAGCGTGGTGGTCCACCACATCGTCGCCGACGGCTGGTCCTTCCGTACGATGTGGCGCGAACTGCTCGCCCTCTACCGCGAGGCGATCGGCGAGGCGCCCGCGGAACTGCCGGAACTCGCCCTGCAGTACGGCGACTTCGCCCGCGCCGAACGCGCCAGGACGGGCGGGGAGGCGGGCGAGGAGGCCTTCCGGTTCTGGGCGGACCGGCTCGCCGGCACCGGAGCGCTGCGCCTCCCGTTCGACCGGCCGAGACCGTCCAGCCCCACCAGACCCGCCGGGTTCGTCACCGTCGACCTCGGCCCCGAGCTGACCGCCGCCCTCGACCGGACGGCCCGGCAGGAGCGGTGCACCCCCTTCATGGTGCTGCTGGCCGGCTACCAGAGCGTGCTCGCGCGCTGGACCGGCTGCCGGGACTTCGTGGTCGGCACCCCGCTGGCGGGCCGTACCGAGGCGGCGCACGAGGCGCTGCTCGGCTACTTCAACCGCACCGCGGTGATCAGGTCGGACCTCACCGGCGAGCCCGGCTTCCGCACCGTGCTGAAGCGGACCAGGTCCGCCGCGCTGGCCGCGCTGAGCCGTCCCGACGCCCCGGCCGAGCGGCTCGCCGCCCACCTCGGCCTGCCCGCGGACACCGGAGCCGGAGCGCTCTACCAGGCCGTCTTCGTCCACCAGAGCCAGAACGACCTGGCGGTCGGCTCCGGCGAGCCGGCCCTGCCCGAGGGCGTCCGGACGACCGGCATGGACTCCGGCTTCGACCAGGCCAAGACGGACCTGCTGCTCGACAGCTGGCGCACCCCCGACGGCGGGATCACGCTCTCCTTCTGCTACGACCGCGAGCTGTTCGACCGGGGGACCGTCGAGGCGCTCGGCGACCGGTGCCGCGAGCTGTACGCGCGGATCGTCGAGGACCCGGAACTCCCCCTGCACGGCGACTGGTTCGTCGGCGCCGAGGAGCGGGCGGCGCTGCTCGCCCTGGGGGCCGGCCCGGCCGCTCCGGCCGCCGTACGGACGGTGCTGGAGCGGTTCGCCGAGCAGGCCGCCGCCCGACCGGACGCGCCGGCCCTGGAGTGCGACGGACGGACGCTGTCCTACGCCGAACTCGACCGGCGGTCCACCGAACTGGCCCGCCGGCTCGGCCCGGTGGCCGATCGGGTGGTCGCGGTGTCGATGGCGCCCTCCTTCGACCTGGTGGTGGCCCTGACGGCGGTCTGGAAGGCCGGTGCCGCCTACCTCCCGCTCGACCCGGCCCACCCCGAGGAGCGCCGCGCCCTGATGGTCCGGGAGGCCGACGCCGTCCTCACCCTCACCGGCACGGACCTGCCGGGGGCGGGGACCGCCGACCTCGCCCCGCCCGACCCGCGGGCCCTCGCCTACGTCCTCTACACCTCCGGGTCCACCGGGGCGCCGAAGGCCGTCGCGGTCGACCACCCGGCGGTCTCCGCCCGGGTCGACTGGATGGCGGGCCCGGACGGCTACGCGCTGGGCCCCGACGACCGGATCGTCCAGTTCGCCTCCCTCGGCTTCGACACCCACGTGGAGGAGCTCTGGCCGGCCCTCGCGGCCGGGGCGTGCGTGGTGCTCCTGCCCGGCGGCGGCCGGACCCTGCCCGACCTGCTGGCCGGTCCGGCCGGCCGGACCGTCACCGTGCTCGACCTGCCGACCGCGTACTGGGAGGAACTCGTCGGCCTGGACGACGGGACCAGCTGGCCGGACGCGCTGCGCCTGGTGGTCATCGGCGGTTCCGAGGCGCGCGCCGGTACGGTCGCCCGGTGGCGCCGGCGGCACGGGGACGCGGTCCGGCTCGTCAACACCTACGGCCCCACCGAGGCCACCGTGATCGTCACCGCGGCCGAGCTGACGGCCGCCGACGCCGACCGCCGGCCCTCGCTGGGCCGCCCGCTGCCCGGCGTCAGGCTCCACGTGCTGGACGAGCACGGCGGACTGCTGCCCCGGGGCTCCGAGGGCGAGCTGTACATCGGCGGCAGCGGCCTGGCCCGGGGCTACCTGGGCCGGCCCGACCTGACCGCGACGGCCTTCGTGCCCGACCCCTTCGCCGGCGGCGTGATGTACCGCACCGGAGACCGGGCCCGGTGGCGGGCGGACGGCCGGCTGGAGTTCCTGGGGCGCGGCGACGCGCAGCTGAAGCTCCGCGGCTACCGGATCGAGCCCGCCGAGATCGAGTCCGCGCTGACCGCGCACCCGGGCGTCGCGCAGGCCGCCGTGCTGGTCCGCGACGGCCGGCGGCTGCTGGCGTACGCCGTCCCGCGCCCGGGGGCCGAGCCCGGGCCGGCCGAGCTGCGCGAGCACCTCGCCGTACGGCTTCCCGCCTACATGGTCCCGGACGCCGTCGTCACGCTGGCCCGGCTGCCGCTGACCCCGAACGGCAAGCCCGACCTCGCGGCCCTGCCCGACCCCGGGCCGGCCGCCGGGTCGGGCTACGTCGCGCCGCGCACCGACGCCGAGCAGCTGGTCACCGAGCTGTGGCAGGAGGTCCTCGGCGTGCCGCGGGTCGGGGTGTTCGACGACTTCCTCGCGCTGGGCGGGGACTCGCTCCTGGTCACCCGGGTCGCCGCGCGGATCCGGGCCGGGATCGGACTCGACATCCCCATCCGCGAGGTGTTCGAGAGCAGCACACCGGCCGCCCTCGCGGCCCGGATCGAGGCGCTGCTGATCGCCGAGATCGACGCGCTCAGCGAGGAGGAGGCGGCCGGGCGCCTCTCCGGCTGAGCGGGCGGCCGAATGGTCCGGGGGTGCGGCCGGTGACGGCCGCACCCCCGCTTGCCTCCTGTCAGATGCCGGCCGCCCCGGCCAGCGCCGCGGCGAGGTCGTCGGCCAGCGCCGACACCGTCGCCGCCTCGAACGCGTGCTCGTTGTACCGCAGCCAGCACCGCAGCGCGCCGTCCGGCTGCTCGGTGACCGCCAGCTCGGGGACGTGCCGGTCACCGCCCGGCAGCGGATACGGCACGGTGGCGTTGCGGGGCAGCTCCCAGGCCGCGCAGGCCACCCCCGGCAGCTGGGCCGGCGCGCTCCAGTTCTCGTACCGCAGCCAGGCCGCGAACGGCACCAGCGGGCTGAACTCCGCGAACGGGTAGAGCTGGTGGTCGAGCGCCGTGGTGGCGGCGGACCGGACGCGGTCGAGCAGTTCAGCGAACCCCGGCGCGCCCGACACGTCCACCCGCACCAGCAGCGACTGCACGAAACAGCCGACCGCCCGCTCCGCCTCCGGCCGGGTCCGCCCGGGCACCGGCGTCATGAGGACGAGGTCCGGCTGTCCGCTGCGGGCGGCCAGCAGGCCGCTCCAGACCGCCGCCACCGCGAGGAACGGCGTGGCCCCCAGCTCCGCCGCCCTGGCCCGCAGCGCGTCCGCCGCCGCCGGGGGCACCGTGAACGCGTGGGCGGCGCTCAGCACCACCTCGGTGTGCCGGCGTCCCGGGAAGGGGTCGACCGCGGCGGGCGCGTGCGCGAGCGCCGTCCCGAAGTGCGTCCGGGACGCCGGCCAGTGGGCGTTCGACCACTCCACCAGCTCGCCGTACTCCGGGCCGGGCCGGGCGGCCGGCACCCGGCGCCCGTGGCACAGCGCCGAGTACGCCACCCCCAGCTCGCGCAGGAGCACCCCCAGCGACCAGCCGTCGCTGACGAGGTGGTGGACGGCCAGCAGGACGACGTGGTCCGCCGGCCCGCGGCTCACCACGGCCAGCCTGGTCATCGGCCCCGCGGCGACGTCCGTCAGCCGGTCGCGCACGGCGACCAGCCGCGCCGACACCTCGTCGTCGCTCGCGCCGGGCGCCTCCACCAGCACCACGTCCGCGTGCGGCTCGTCGTCCAGGACGGCCCGCAGCACCCCCGGTTCGGCGCCGGGCACCGGGACAAACCTGGTCCGCAGCGCGGGATGGCGGCGGATCGCCTCGTGGAGGGCGTCGGCCAGGACGTCCGTCCGCAGGCCCTCCGTCACCCGGAACATCACCGCCACCGCGCCGACGTTGCGGCCCGGGGCCTCGGCCATCCAGCGCAGGAAGTTCTCCTGCTGGGAGGTGAGCGGCAGGTCGTGCGGCTGCGCGCGCAGCGAGTGGAGGAAGGCCGAGACCTCGGCCCCGGACCGCTCCGCCGGCTCGGCCGGGGCGACGTCGGCCCGTTCCAGCCAGGCCGCCTGGGCGCGCAGCGAGGGGCGCTCGAAGACCAGCGCCGTACGGGCCGCCACACCGAACTCGGCGGAGATCGCGGCGGCCAGCTGGACGGCGCGGAACGAGTCCCCGCCGAGGGCGAAGAACTCCTCCTCCACCGCCCGGACCGGCCGGCCCAGCACGGCCCGCCACAGGCCGGCCAGGGCGAGCTCGCGTTCCGTCTCCGGGGCCCGTCCGGTCGTCGGGGCGGGTTCCTCGAACGCGGCCCGCAGCTCGTGCTTGAGCACCTTGCCGCTCGGGTTGCGCGGCAGGGAGTCCAATACCAGGACGCGTACCGGCAGTTCGGGCCTGGCCAGCCGCTCGCTCAGGAACAGCCGCAGGCCGTCGAGGTCGATCCCGTCCGGTCGCGGGACCACCGCGGCGACCGGCACCTGTCCCATCACCGGGTGCGGCAGGCCGAGCGCGGCCGCGTCGGCGACCTGCGGGTGTTCGTGCAGCACGGCCTCGATCCGCAGCGTGGAGACCTTCAGCGCACCGGACTTGACGATGTCGCTCTCCCGGTCGACGAGGTGGAGGAAGCCGTCCCCGTCCAGTCGCCCGAGGTCGCCCATCCGCACCCAGCCGTCGCGGAAGACGGTGTCGGAGGCCGCCCCGGCGTACCCGCGCGGCGGCCCGGGCTGGCGCAGCCAGATCTCGCCGGTCCCGCCGGGCGGCACCGGCTCCCCGGCCTCGTCCAGGATCCGCAGGTCGGCCGGGTCGGTCGGGCGGCCCAGCGAACCCGGACGGCCCGGGTCCACCACCGCGGAGATCTGCGCGGGGGCGGCCTCGGCGGAGGTGTAGGTGTTGACGACCGTCGCCTTCGGCAGGGCGGCGGACAGCCCGGCGGCGACGGCGGGCGGGAGCGCGGCGGCGGTGGACCCGACCAGCCGGACGCTGCCGAGGTCCCGGCGGTCGGCGACCCCGGAGTTCAGCAGTTCCACCGCCATCGACGGCACCAGGAAGACCGTGCCCGCACCGGACTCCTCGACCACCCGCCCGAACTCCTCGGCGTCGAAGCGCGGCAGGCAGATCGTCGTGGGCTGCGCGGTCAGCGCGTTCACCAGCACCGCCTGGGCGGCGTTGGTCCCGATCGGGAAGGCGTGCACCGCGTGCCGCGAGTGCGCGTACGGGCGGGGGCGGGGGTCGAGGACCAGCCCGGCGGTCAGGCTCGCGTGCGCGGCCCGGACGCCCTTCGGGGTGCCGGTCGTGCCCGAGGTCCCGATGACCTGGGCCAGGTCCCCGGGGGCGACCCGGTGCGGCGGCTCGTCCGGGGTCGGCGTGTCCGGCGTGTCGAGACCGCCGAGGCCGTCGAGTCCTTCGAGCGCGAAGGTGGGCAGCGCGGTGCGCGGGCCGTTCCCGGCGACCGCCCAGCGCGCCCCGGCCGCCTCGACCAGCCGCTCCACATCGGCCGGGGCCAGGTCCTCGCGGATCACCAGCCCGGCCGCACCCGCGTAGTGGGCGGCCAGGAACGCCACGGCGTACGCGTCCCACTCCCGGTTGGTGAACAGCAGCGCCACCGTGTCCCCGGGCCGCACGCCCGCCCCGGCCAGCCCGTGCGCGGCCCGCACCGCCCGCTCGCGCCACCGGCCGTAGGTGAGACTCCCGCCGCCGGGCACCAGCAGCGCGGTGCGATCGGGATGGAGCGCCGCCCGGTGGTCCAGGAGCGCCGGGAGGGTGAGCGGAACGGAGGCGGGTCGGGCGCTGATGACGACTCCCGGAGGCGTTCGGAGCGTGGCGGAACGATGCCACAGGAAGATCGCCCGCTGATTGGTCCAGACCGTATCGGACTGGTCGAGGCGTGCGCCAGATCCGTCTCACAGATCGTCACGACCCGCTGTGCGCGCGCCCGGAGCGCCCGCCCCGCCGCCGTCAGGAGGGCGGCTCCGGCTGCTCCGGCCAGCCCGCCGTCAGGCGCCCGCGCTCCTGCCACTGCCGTACCCCCGGCCCGCCCGGGTCGCCCCGGCGGCAGAACTCCTCCAGCCGGGCGCACCGGGCGAGCATGGCGGTCCGGCGCCGCGGCCAGGGCGGCACCGGCTGCCCGTACGCGTCGAACAGGTGGTGCAGGGCGCCCGCCCGGGCCGGGTGGTGCATGCGGACGATCCACTCGCACCAGGCCAGGTCCTCCACCGGCTCGCCGAGATGGGCGAACTCCCAGTCCAGCAGGCCGGTGACGGCGAAGGTCGCCGGGTCCAGCAGCAGGTTGTTGGGCCCGAAGTCCCCGTGCGCCAGCACCGAACCCGGGGGCGCCGGACCGTCGCCGGCCACGCCGGGGTCGACCGCCTGGAGCCGTCGCAGCACCCGCCCGCAGGCGGCCAGGACCTGCGCGCCGTGCCCGGCGTCCAGCAGGTCCTGCGCGGGCACTCCGGGCAGGTGGCCGAGCGTGATGGCGCCCTGCTCGGTGCCGAGCACCGGGGGAACCGGCAGCAGCCCGTGCAGCAGGGTCAGCAGCCGGTGCTCGCGCCGGCGCCGCTCCTCGGCGTCCGGCCCCTCGTACCGTTTCACGACGACCGTGCCGTCACCCGCGGTGCGGTTGGTGTAGCCGTGGGGGAGGGGCCGCAGCCCGGACGGGCCGTCGCTCACCCCTGCCACTCCTCGGCCAGCAGCCCGAGCACCAGCTGGTCCACGAACTCCCCGTATGCCCAGGCGGCTTGGCGCAGCCGCCCCTCGACGGTGAAGCCGGCCGTGGCGGCGGCCCGGAGCATCGGGGTGTTGTCCGCGAGGGTCTCCAACTGGAGGCGGCGCAGGCCGAGCACCGGGAAGGCGTAGTGGCAGAGCACCCGCAGGACGTCCGGGGCGAGCCCGCGCCCCCGGTGGCCCGGCAGCAGGGCGAGGCCCAGGTGGGCGCTGCGGTTGTGGGCGTCGATGCCCCACAGCAGGGCCTCGCCGGCCAGCTCTCCGGAGGCCGTCTCGACCACGGAGAAGCAGGCGGCCTCGCCGGACGGCCCGGGAACGACGTACGGGGAGTCCGCCGAGCCGGGCGGGATGGGCCGCCAGGGCCGGGTGTCGGCCCGGGCGCGGGTTGCCACGTCGTCGTACAACTCGGCCAGGAGGACCGGGAGGTCGGCGTCGTGACGGGCCCGGAGGGTGATGCGGCTGCCTTGTAACATGTCACATGTTTACCATCGGCGGGACTGTCGCACCCAACGGGTTTGCGGTGCCGACCGGGTTGCCGGGGCCGGAAGCCCCCTCCGGGATCGCGAGGCCGGGCCGACGGCCGGTCAGGTGGCTCGAGCGGCGGGGGCCACCAACCCCCGTGCTCTCGGGGCGGGTTGATGATTCCCACTCGACGGTGGCGTGCTCCCGCCCCGCACGGTTCACCCGGACGGCGCCGTGTGTTGTCCCTCGGGAGGAAGGCGGCTCGATTACAAGGTTTGTATGAGAAACATCCACTACGGAACCGGTGGAATCGCCGCCTCGGCCGCCCTGGCGGCCCTTCTCGTCTGCGCCCCGCACCAGGCGTCTGCGGCCCCCGGAATCCACACGTTCGACTACAAGGGCGCGCCCGAGCAGTACGTGGTCCCCGAAGGGATCTGCGAGCTGGTGGTGCAGGCCTCCGGGGGTGCGGGAGGGAACGCCGTCTACGGGTCGCCCGGCGGGAAGGGCGGTCAGGTCCGAGCCACGGTCCAGGTCACGAGCGGTCAGGTGCTGACCGTCGACGTGGGGCAGGCGGGCAGCGGAGGCGACCTCTCCGTCCCCGGCAGCCTGGCCTACGGCGGGTACGGCGGCGGCGGCCAGGGCGGCTCCTTCAACGCGGAGCACCGGCCCGGCAACGGCGCCATCGGTGCCGGCGGCGGAGGCGCCACCACCGTGACGACGGGTGGCAGCGCGCTGATCATCGCGGGTGGCGGCGGCGGAGGTGCCGGCAGTTTCACCAACGACGGAACCGCGTCCGGCGGCGCCGGCGGGCAGGCCGGAACCGACGGGGCCGACACCGGGCAGAGCGCGGCGGGCAAGGGCGGCAAGTCCGGCGGCAACGGGGGAGCGGGTGGCGCGGGTGGAACCGCCACCACCGAGTTCGACCACGACGGCTTCGCGGGCGGCAGCGCCACCGGCACCAAGGGCGGCGACGCGGCCGTCAACATCGGCGACCCCCACATGGGCACCGGCGGCGGAGGCGGCGGCGGGGCCCACGGGGGCGGCGCCGGCGGCTCCTCCACGGCGACCACGCTCGACGGCGGCGGGGGAGGCGGCGGCTCCAGCCTCGGCCCGGCCGCCGCGACCTTCACCACCGGAGCGCGCAGCGGCAACGGGGAGGTCGTGATCGAGGAGGTCGCCTGCGCCTCCCCCTCGCCGTCCCCGTCCCCGTCCTCCTCGCCCTCCCCCTCGCCGTCCCCGTCCTCCTCGCCGTCCCCGACCGCCTCTCCCACCCACTCGCCGTCCCCGACGGCTTCTCCCACCCACTCGCCGTCCCCGACGGCTTCTCCCACCCACTCGGCGTCCCCGACGACCGGTCCGAGCCACACGGCGTCCCACGGCCCGTCGCCCACGGGCGGCCCGAGCCACCACCACTCGCCCGGTCCGGCGCCCGGCCACGGTGGGGGCCAGCTCCCCGAGACCGGGAGCAGCACACCGGCCATCCTGATGAGTGCCCTGCTCTGCGTGGGCGTCGGTGTCGCCGTGTTCCGTCTCGCCCGCCGGAACGGCCGCCGGCGCTCCTGACGCCGGGGTGGCCCACGGAGCCCACCCGCTGCATGGGAAGTCGGCCGGTCCGACTTCCCATGCGGCGGAAGCCCGTTGTGCTGATAGCGGTCCTCCGCGTCCGTCGCCTCAGGTCGTCGGGCCGAGGCCCTCCGAAAGGGCGACGGCCTCCTCCCGCGCCCCGGTGCGCGCGACCGGCTCGCCGCGGGTCCGACGCCTGTGGCCTCGTCGCGTGTTCGCCTCGATCATCGCGACTGGATCCCCTTGCTCAAGTCTGCTCGTCGAACCGGAAGTTCCAGATCTCTTCCAGTTGGCTATCCGATCTCCCTGCGCGATGGGGTCGGTTGTCACCTTCCGGGGTTGGGGCTGCGCCTCGGGTCACACGCCGGTCGTGATCCCCACCGCCTCGGCGAGCTCCAACGTCTCCGCTCGCATCGCGCGCGGCGACTTCCGCCACAACTCGGCCGCGACCGAACGAGCCTGGGGTGTGAACCGGACCGTCTCCGGGCTGATCCGCAGCGCGATCCCCATCACGTGCAGCGCGGCGGTCCGGTCGCCCCGATGCATGTGTGACCGGGCCGCATCCACCCACAGCCTGGTTCGGCGCTCCGTCGACGGGATCGAGTCCGGGTCGATCTCGTCCGCCAGCGACAGTGCCTTGCCTGAGCTCCGCAACTCGGTGGAGACGCTGACCGCGTGCAGGTCGACGTTCGCCCGCCCGAACACCGTCGACAGTTCGGTGTACCCGGCCGGCAGTGACTTCGCGACCTCGTCGGCCGTGTCCCAGTGGTTCCACGCCATCCCGTCCCGTCCGTCCCGCGCCTCGGTGATCGCCGCGTGCAGGTGCAGCGCCCCGTACAGGCCCCGCCAGTGCTGCGGTCCGTCGGCGAGGTGCGGGCGCAGCCGGTCGGCTGCCGTGGTCACCATCAGCATGGCGCCTTCGTGCTCACCGACGGCGCGCATGGTGTTCGCGAGGTTCCATGCGGCGGCGCCCATGGCGGCCGGGTCGTCGGCGTCGGCGGCGGCTGCCATGGCACGGTCGCCGAGCATCCACACGGCCTCTGCCGGGCCGATGTACGCAATCACCTGCTGCGCGAGCCGGTACGCCGAGGCGAGCCCCACCAGTGCGGTGCGGCGGTCGTCGCCGCCGGCCGAGCGGGCCAGCGACTCCCCGTGCCGGATCAGGTCCGGGGCGATGTTCCCGACGGCGGTCCGGTTGTTCGCCGCCTGGTGCCACAGGCGCCACCCGGCGTCGACATCGGCGGCGTAGGTCGCGGACGTCATCCCCGCCGGGACCGGTGCCGGCGGCCGGGTTCCGCGTTCGAGGAGGGTCGACCAGATGGCTGTCGACGCGGGGTGGAACAGTCGGCCGGTGCTGACCGGCTGCGCGGCCCCGGCCGGTCCGGTCAGCACTGACAGATCGGTCACGTCGAGTGCGAACGCAAGTCTGAGCAGTATCGCGTGACTGCTGATCGCGCGTTCTCCGCTCTCGATCTTCTTGAGCCAATCAGTGCTGCGGCCGACCAGGCCGGCGAGCACGGGGCGCGTCATCCCGCGACGCTCGCGCATGATGCGGATGCGCTCACCGGGGGTGAGTTCCTCGGGCAGATCGGACATGTGCATCTCCTCGGCTGGGCGCCGCCACCGGGAAAGTGCCTCAACCGGACGAACACCCGGTGGCGACAGCCGTTCCACGGTAGGGCGGCGGGCAGTTGGGGCACCAGGCTCCGCTGCGGGTGAACGCCGGTACACGGTGGGTGAGGGGGACAGGGTGTCCCCCTCACCCGCGAGTCGTCACCGTACGATTTCGTTGCGTCACTCAGAGCAGTGCGGGTGTTGTCCGCAGGGAGGGGAGCCCGGTCCACGGACTGGCGTCCCGTGTGCGGCCGTCGGCACCACCACCGATCCTCGCCCCCTGGGAGGACCGGTCCGAACGAGAACGAGGGAGCGCCACCATGTCCGTCCTGACCGACCGACTGCCCACCCTGAGCATGGGCATTGACACCGAGCCGTCCGGCCCGCTCGCCACCCGACCGTTCGGGCTCGACGCCGTCACCAACCCCGTGACCGTCATGCCGCTGCCCCCCGTCACCGTCGACCCGCACACGCAGCTGTCCCTGATCGACGGTCGCGTGGCCCTGGACATGCCGACCATGGAAGGGTCGGGGTGCCAGACCGAGAGCGACGGCCAGACCGTGATCAGCGTCGACTTCGACCAGAACGACGACTGATGACCCACGGCACCGGGAGCACGCGGGGCGTCCCGCCCCGCGTGCTCGTCATCACCCACGATCTCGACCCCACTGCCGACTACGTCCTGCGTGAGCTCAACGCCCGAGGCGTTCCGTTCTGGCGCACCGATGTGGCGGACTTCCCGCAGCGCATCACCATGCGTGCCGAGCTGCGGCCCGACGGTGCGTGGGGCGGCGCCGTCGTCGGGCCCCTGCGAGGGATCGACCTGTCCGAGCTCACCTCCGTGTGGTGGCGCAAGCCCACCACGTTCCGGTTTCCCGGCAGCATGTCCGGCCCGGAACAGCGGTTCGCCGCAGGGCAGGCGAAGCGCGGGTTCGCCGGCGTCCTCGGCTCCCTGCCGCAGGTGCTGTGGGTCAACCGTCCCGAGCGCAACGCCGACTGTACGAAGCCCGCACAGCTCACCGCCGCCGCGGAGTCCGGCCTGCAGGTCCCGGCGACCTTGGTGACCAACGACCCCGGCGCGGTGCGGGACTTCGCGGACCGGTGCCGGGGCCGGATCGTCACGAAGGTGCTCGGCGGGATCGTCCACACCGAGAACGGGCAGCGCGGGCAGATCTACACCACCCGCGTTCCCGCCGACCGGTGGGACGACCCGCGGGTGGCCCTCACCGCGCACCTGTACCAGCAGGAGATCACCGACAAGGCCTACGAAGTCCGCGTGACCTGCGTGGCCGGCCGACTGTTCCCCGTCAGGATCGACGCCCCGGACGGCCCCGGGCGGCTCGACTGGCGCACCGACTCCAAGCGCCTCGCATACTCCCCGATCTGCCTCCCCGTGCCCATCCGGACGGGCATCCTGGACATGCTGTGGCGCCTCGGACTCGTCTATGCCGCCGTCGACCTGATCGTGGACCAGGTCGGAACGCACTGGCTGGTCGACGTGAATCCGGGTGGGCAGTGGGCGTGGATCGACTGCACCCGTGATGCCATCACCACCGCCTTGGCCGACCTGCTCCAGAAGGGCACCTTGTGACCACCACCGCCGAGCCGACTGCCGACGTCCTGCGTGCCGCGCTGGTCGACGCGCTCACCGCGGACGGCTCCCTGGCCGACCCCGCGTGGCAGCGCGCGTTCCGCGACGTCCCCCGCCACTTGTTCGTGCCGTACTTCTACCGGCAGGGCCCTGACGGCCGGCAGCAGCGGATTGCCGGCGACGACCCTGACCACGCCGCCGGGTGGCTGCGGGCCGTCTACGCGAACCGGCCCCTCGTCACCCACCTGATCGGCGGGAACGCCGCGTCGTCGTCCACACAGCCGTCGCTGATGGCCGCGATGCTGCAGGCGCTCGGCGACGATGTCGTCGGCCCGGTGAAGGAGATCGGCACCGGCACCGGTTACAACGCCGCACTGCTCGCCCACCGGTACGGCTCCGAGCGGGTTGTGACCGTCGACGTCGACCCGGACGTGACGGCCGAGGCCCGGCGCCGGCTCGACGCGACGCCCTATCGGCCGACCGTGGTCACCGCCGACGGGGCCACCCTCACCGATAAGGGTGGCCCGTTCGGCGCGATCATCGCCACCTGCGGGCTCGACCACGTCCCGACGACGTGGCTGCAGGCGCTCGCGGGGGGCGGTGTGATCGTCGCTCCGCTCGGCGCGGGCGTCGTCCGCGCGGAGAAGACGGGTACCACCGAGGCCGGCGGCCGGTTCCTGCCGACCGGCGCCTACTTCATTCCGTTGCGCACGGTCGGGGGCCGCGGCGTCATCCGCCGCCCGGCCCTGCCCACTGTCGGCGCACGCCCGTCGGAACTCGGCCCCGACGTCGTCGTGGACGAGCACTTCCGGTTCCTGGTGAGCATCGCCCTCGGCCCGCTCGGATGGAACTACGACCTGGACGACGGGCGGCCGGTCGGCGCCTGCCTGTGGGACGGCGCGGGATCGATCGCAGAGCTGCGGCCCGACGGCTCCGTGGCCGAGGCCGGGCCGCGCCTCCTGTGGTCCGAGCTCGAAGCAGCCCACCGCCTGTACGCCGTGAACGGCCGCCCGGCCCGCGAGCGTTACGGGTTCAGCATCACCAGCAGCGGGCAGCGGGTGTGGCTCGACCGGCCCGACGGACCGTACTGGCCGCTGAACCCGGGGTGCTGACTGGCGTCCCCCGAATGCCCGGAGGCCCCGGTGGGC
>NZ_JBHJSJ010000082.1:0-31732 GCF_042268845.1 Kitasatospora sp. NPDC056273
GCCGGGTCTTCTACGGCGGCATGCTGCTCAAGACCAGCGGCATGACCTACAAGCGCTACCGCACCGCCACCCTGACCGCCGCCAAGAGCCTCGACGCCACCTGCGCCTTCTTCAACCGGACCAAGGCCGCCTGGGACGCCGTCAGCGTCCCCGCCCAGAGCGGCGACCCGACCTGCACGCCGTCCGGCAACAACGACTTCTCGCTGTCGCTCGGCCCGGCGTCCGGCTCCGTCCAGCCCGGCGCCTCGACCTCGTCGACGGTGAGCACCGCCGTCACCTCCGGCACCGCGCAGACCGTCGGCCTCACCGCCTCCGGCCTCCCGGCGGGCGTCACCGCGAGCTTCAACCCCTCGTCGGTGCAGGCCGGTTCCTCCTCCACCCTGACCCTGTCCGCCTCCGCGGCGGCCGTGGCCGGGACCTACCAGATCACCGTCACCGGCACCGCCGGCGCCACCACCCACACCGCCCAGTACGGCCTGACGGTCGGCGGCGGGGGCAACCCCGGCGGGCCCGCGCCCGACATCGACGTCGCCAAGGTCCAGGCCCACCTGTCCCAGCTGAACACCATCGCCAACCAGAACGGCGGCCACCGCCGGGCGGGCAGCGCCGGGCACAGCCAGTCGATCGCGTACATCAAGGCCAAGCTGCAGGCGGCCGGCTACAACGTCACCGAGCAGACCTGCACCTCCTGCAGCTACCAGTCCAACAACCTGATCGCCGACTGGCCCGGCGGCCCGTCCGACCAGGTCACCATGTTCGGCGCCCACCTGGACAGCGTCTCGGCCGGCCCCGGCATCAACGACAACGGCTCCGGCTCGGCCGTCCTGCTGGAGAACGCGCTCGTGCTCGCCCAGCAGAACCCCAGCCTGACCCGGCACGTCCGGTTCGGCTGGTGGACCGGTGAGGAGCAGGGCCTCCAGGGCTCGCAGTCCTACGTCGGCCAGCTGAGCTCCGCCCAGCGCTCCGCGATCAAGGCGTACTACAACTTCGACATGGTCGGCTCGCCCAACGCCGGCTACTTCATCAACAACATCAACTCCGCGGCGTCGGCCCCGATGAAGGCCTACTGGGACTCGCTGAACCTCAAGCCGGAGGAGAACGTCGAGGGCCAGGGCCGCTCGGACGACTACTCCTTCCAGCAGGCCGGCATCCCGACCTCGGGCTACGCGGCCGGCGCCGACGCCACCAAGACCTCGGCGCAGGCGGCCAAGTGGGGCGGCACGGCGGGCCGTTCCTACGACTCCTGCTACCACTCGTCCTGCGACACCACCAGCAACGTCGACGCGACGGTGCTGAACCGCAACGCCGACGGCGTGGCGTACACCATCTGGAAGACCTCGGTCGGCGGCACCGCGCCCGCCAACGACTTCTCCCTCTCGGTGAACCCGACCACCGCCACCGTCAAGCCCGGTGACACCACCACGGCGACGGTCGCCACCTCGACCACCTCCGGCTCGGCCCAGACGGTCAACCTGACCGCCTCGGGCGCCCCGGCCGGCGTGACCGTCTCCTTCAACCCGTCCTCGGTGCAGTCCGGCGGCTCGGCGACGCTCACCGTCGCCACCGCCGCCTCGACCGCCACCGGCACCTACACCATCACCCTGACCGGGACCGGCTCGGCCACCCACAGCACCAGCTTCTCCCTGGTGGTGGGCAACGACTCGCCGAACCCGGGTGGCACCTGGACGCCCGGCACCACCTACCAGGCGGGCGACGTGGTGACCTACAACGGGGTCAGCTACCGCTGCCTCCAGGGCCACACCGCCCAGGTCGGCTGGGAGCCGCCGATCGTCCCGGCGCTCTGGCAGGCCGTGTGACCGGGGTGCGCTGACGCCCGGTGAAGCCGCTGCGCCGCGGTCCGTCGAGGGGGACGGACCGCGGCGCAGCCGTGCGCGGGGCGGGGGTCGCGCGGAGCCCGCGCAGCGGGCTCAGCCGGGGTGGAAGGCGACCCGGACGGTGGCGTCGAAGGGGAGGATCAGCCCGTTGCCGGTCTCCCAGGTCCAGGTCCGCGGGACCAGGAACATCCGGCCGCCGGAGAGGGCCAGCAGCCGCAGCCCCTCGTAGCGGTAGCGGAACCGCGCGCCCTGGTCCACGTCCGGCAGCGCCGTCTCCCACACCCCGGGCCACCCCAGGTGGAGGCGTTCGGGGGTGTCCAGGACGACCGCCGGGCGCCGGTAGAGGTGGTGGGCGAGGTCCTCGGCGTCGGCCGTCCCCTTCTGCTGGGCGTAGTCGCCGACCGCCCAGTACGAGCAGAGCACGATGAGCGCCACGCTGACGCCCAGCGCAGCCCGCTCCCCGGTCAGCGGGTACGGTGCGCCGGTGCCGCGCACGTACATCATCCGGGCCAGGACCGCGAGCAGCAGCGCGCCGCCGATCAGCAGCGGGGTGCCCAGCGGGCCGGCGTCGAACACCTCGAAGCCGGCCAGGAGGCCGAGCACCAGCAGCGGGACGACCAGTGCGGCGACCGCCCAACAGGCCCGGCGCACCGTCCGGGCGCCGGGCCCGCCCTTCCCGGCCGCCCTGGTCGCGAGGTGGTAGCCCAGAGCGCCGACCAGCGCCCCGCACAGGGCGACCCCAGCCGGGAGGTAGAGCGCGGGGGAACTGCGGATCAGCAGGTCCTGGGTGGCGAAGCCGATCGTGCCGGCGTCGATGCCGAAGAAGGCGTAGAGCGAACTGGTGTAGGCATAGCCGAAGAAGAAGAGCAACGCGGTGAGGAGGGTGGTCGGGGCGATCCAGGTGGCGAGCCTGGTGAGCCAGTCGGCCCAGGAACGCGGCTGCGGCTGCCGCTGCCCGTCCGGGGGTTCCTCCTCGGCAGGTCTCAGGGGGTGCTCCCGGCGCCGCTGGACGGGCTCGACCCGTAACTCGGGGTCGCGCCGTTGCCGGTGGTCGCCCCGTCGTCGGGGCTGACGACGACCACCGAGCCCGCGGCCTCGATCCGCTTGGAGGAGTCGTCGGCCGTCACCGTGAGGCAGACGGTCCGGTCCTTGGTCCCGGGCTTCCACTGCGGGAGCCGGAAGTCGACCAGCTCGGTCTTGCCGTCGGTCACCCGCACCTGCTGCGAGGCGGGGGTGGCGTACGACGTGCTGCCGCACTCGGCGACCTTGCTGATCACGGCCGTGAAACTGGTCTTCGACGGGAAGGACAGGGTGATCCGGGCCCTGTTGTCGATGCCCTGGACGCTCGCCGAGGGCTCGCCCGCGGTCCGGAACCCGCCCTGGTCCCCCTCGTCCTTGGTCCGCTGGTCGTCCGGCAGGCCCGAGCCGCTGCTCTGGCCGTTCCGGGTGGCGCCGGCCGACCCGGATCCGCCACCGCCGCCGCAGGCCGCGAGGACCGGGACGAGCAGGGCGGCCGCCAGCCACCGGCCCGCGCCGGCAGGCCTTCCCGTTCGGATCCCGCCGCCTCCGAAGTGCCGGGTCCCGGGCATGCGTTCTCCCATCCGTGCGGCGTGCAGGGGCCGGTCGGCCCCGCCGCACCGTACCCGTGCGGGTACGGCCGATCGGGCCGCCGCGCCGCCCCCGGCCGGGTCGGCCAGCCGTTCGGCGCAGCCCGGACGGGCGGCGCGCTGGCATAGAGTCGGACCGCAACCGACGAACCGTCAGCAGAGCGGAAGGACACGACCTGTGAGCACCGAGACCCGTCCGGTACCGGAGCTGGCCGCGGAGGTCGTCGAGCGGTGGCGGGCCGAGGAGGCCGAGCTCGTCGACCTGCTGGCCCGGACCCAGCGCGGTGTCGGCGGCGTCGCCGCCTTCCGGCTCGGCCCGGCACCGACCGTCCTGGTCACCGACCCGGCCGCCGTACAGCACGTCCTGGGCCACCACCCGGACCGGTACGTCAAGCGCTCGCACCGCGCCCGGATGCTGGTCGGGGACGGCGTGCTGTCCGCCACCGGCGACCCCTGGAAGCGCCAACGGCGGGTGCTGCAGGCGCAGTTCACCGGCACCGGGATGCGCCGCTACGAGCGGCGGATCGCCGCGGCGGCGCACCGCACCGCCGAGCGCTGGGAGGGGTACCGGCGCAGCGGGGAGGCCTTCGACGTCGGCGAGGAGATGCGCGGCTTCGCCCTGGACACCGTCTGGCGGGCGCTCACCGGGCTGCCGCTGGACGACCGGACGGACCGCGAACTCCGTTCAGTGGAAAGGGTGGTGGCCGCGATGCCGACCCTGCCGACCAACGCGGCGGACGCCCGGGACGCGGTCGCCGAGGACCTCGCCCGGATCGACGCGGTGGCGCACGCGGCGATCGACGCGGCGCGCTCGGCCGGCCCGACCGAGGAGCCCGGCGTGCTCCGGGTGCTGCTCGACGCGGGCGAGCAGGACCCCGGGTACACCGACCGGTTGCTCCGCGACGAGCTGGTCACCCTGCTCGTCGCCGGCCACGAGACCACGGCCACCACGCTCACCTGGCTCTTCCTGCTGCTCGACCGCCACCCCGAGGCCCGGACGGCCGATCCGCAGGCGCTGGTGAGCGAGACGCTGCGGCTCTACCCCTCCGCCTGGCTGCTCCCCCGGCACGCCGTCGAGGACGACGTCATCGCCGGGCACCGCATCGCCGCCGGGACGGACGTGCTGGTCTGCCCGTACCTCACCCACCGCGACCCGGCGCTCTGGCCGGACCCGGAACGCTTCGACCCCGCCCGCTTCGCCCACGGCGCGGACCGCCCCGGGCAGCTCGGCGCCTACTTCCCGTTCGGCCTCGGCGCCCGCGCCTGCCTGGGCACCCGGTTCGCGCTGCGCGAGACCACGGCACTGCTGGAACTCCTGCTGCCGATGGGGCCGTTGACGTTCCGCTCGCGGCCGACGGGGGCGGCGTACAGCATCACCGTACGGCCGGACGGGCCGACGCCGGCGGTGCTGGGCTGAGGCCTTCCTGCGGTGTGGCGCTGCCCGACCGCGGGTGCTCCGACCGCGGGCCGTCCGGCCGGGCGGGCAGGAAGCCGTCGGCGAGCTCCTCGCCGGCCAGGGCGGCGTCGACCCGGGCACTGATGTGGGCCCGGGTGGTCGGGCAGTCGAGCGGGCGGTCCCGACTGCACAGCAGCATGTGGGTGAGGACGGCCGCGGCGTGCTCCAGCCGGCGGGCGCGCTCGAGCATCCCGTCCCGCTGGGCGTGCAGCAGCGCCGTGCGGTCGGCCGCCCGCTCGCTGGCCAGGACGGCGGCGGTCCCGCTGACCGGGATCATCCCGTCCACGTGCCAGAGCTGGACCAGGGCGAGGCGCTCCAGCGACTCCCGGTCGTAGTAGCGGACCCGGCCGCGGCGGGCGGCGGGGGCGATCAGGCCGCACTCCTCGTAGTAGCGCAGGGCGGGCACCGAGAGGCCGAAGGCCGCCGAGACCTCGGTGATCGAGTGGAGCTCCGCCATCCGCCGCCGCCTCCTTCGGGGTTGCGCCCAGGCCGAGTTGGGCTCGACCGGGTGCGCCGGGACCGGGTTGCGCTCAAGCACGCTTGAGCGAGAACGCTTAGGCAAGCCTAACCTCTCATCGAAGCGAAGGGCTTGCTCCCCATGCCGCTCACCGACCCGACGGCCACCACCGCGTCGGCCACTGCGACCACCACCGCACCCGCCCCCTCCCGCACCCCACGGGCCGCCGGGGCCCTGCTCGTCCTCGGTTTCGTCCTGCTCAGCCTCAACACCCGGGTCGCGTTCGGGCAGATCGGGCCGCTCGCGCCGGTCGCCGGCTGGGGCCCGGGCACCGTGACCCTGCTCGCGCTGCTGCCGCCGCTGTGCATGGGCCTGTTCGCCCCGCTCGGCGCCCTGGCCCGGCGGCGGCTCGGCGAGGAGCGCGGGCTGTTCTGGGCGAGCGTGCTGCTGCTGGCCGGGGCGGTGCTGCGGACGGCGGGCCTGCCCGGGCTGTACGCGGGCACGGTGCTGGTGGGCGTCGCGGTGGCGGTGGTGAACGTGCTGATCCCGGTGTTCGTCCGGGCCCGCTTCGCACCCCGGCGGATCGGCACCATGACGGGCGTCTACGCGCTGTCCATGGGCGCCGGTTCGGCGGTCGTCGCCGCGCTGGTCGCGCCGGTCGCGGGCGCCTGGTCCTGGCAGGCCGCGATCGCGATCGCCGTCGTCCCGGCGGCCCTGGCGGCGGCCGGCCTGGCGCCGCAGCTGCGGGTCGCGCGGACGCCGGCCGGGCCCGTCGCACCCGCCGGGCGCCGCCGGGTCGGGAGGACGGCGCTCGCCTGGAGCCTGACGGCCTTCTTCGGCGTCCAGACCCTGGTCTTCTACGCGACGCTGGCCTGGCTGCCCACCGTCCTGGTCGACGCGGGCCTGAGCCGGACCACCGCCGGCACCGACCAGGCCGTGCTGATCCTCGGCCTCGCCGTCGGCGGCTTCCTCGCCCCGACCCTGGCCGCCGCCCGGAGCGACCAGCGGCCGCACATCCTGGGCGTGGCGGCCGTCTGCGTCCTCGGCCTGCTCGGCCTGGTGCTCGCCCCGGCCGACGGGGCGCCGCTCTGGGCCGCCGTCCTGGGCATCGGCATGGGCGGCGGACAGGCGCTCGCCGCCGTCCTGTTCGCCCGTCGGGGCACCGACCCGGACCACGTCGCCGCGCTCTCCACCATGGCCCAGACCTGGGGCTACCTGCTCGCCGCCACCGGCCCCGCGCTCGCCTCCGCGCTCCACACCGTGAGCGGGTCCTGGGCGGCGCCGCTGCTCGCGATGGCCGGTCTGGTGGCCGTCGGCTGCGTCCTCGGGCTGCGGGCGGGCCGCGCTGTCACAAAGCCGCGCCGCGATCCGTCGGACCGGTGAGCGGGTGGCCGCACGGTCCACCCGGTCGAGCGGTCACCCGCTCATCCGCTCATCCGCGAGAAGAGGAACACCACGATGAACGCCCGTCCGATCACCGCCGAGGTCCCGCTGCGCCCGCGCATGGCCCAGGACCCGGTGCAGCTCGTCCCCGAGCTCGCCGAGGTCTCGGCCGCACTGTTCAAGGCCACCGGCAACCGGTCCGTCCCCCGCAGCACCATCAGCCTGGTCCAGCTGCGGGCCGGCCAGATCGCCGGCAGCACCTACCTGACCGTCCTGCACACCGGCTTCCTGCGCAGGGCCGGCGAGTCGGAGGAGCGGATCGCCTCGGTGGCCGGCTGGCCGGACTCCCCCTGGTTCACCGCCCCGGAGCGCGCCGCGCTCGCCCTGGTCGAGGCCGTCCTCCAGCCCAACCCGCACGGCGAGCGGGTGTCGGACGCGCTGTACGCCGAGGTCGCCGGGCACTACGACGACACGGCGCTGACCACGCTCATGCTCGCCATCGGCCAGGTCAACTTCTTCACCGCCATCGCCCTGGTCGCCAAGCCCGTGCCCGGCCGCTCCTTCACCGACCCCTGGGCCTGAGCGGCCGCTACGGCCCGCCCGGCCGATCTCCGGGCGGGCCGTCCCGCTGTCGACCGATCACCCGTCCCGGCATAGGCTGGTCCGCGCCCGAACGGACCTTCGTCCGGTCATCGGGCCGGCGGGCCGACATGCCGGAGGGGGCGTGCCCGCCACCACGGAGGATCGCAGGGGGGACGGAAGCATGTTCGAGGAGCACAGGGACAACCGGCACGACGGGCACGCCGGGCACGCCGGGCACGAGCAGGACGGCCGACTCGCCGATGTCGAGATCGAGTACGACCAGTACGACGATCTGGACGACCTCGACGGGCATGACGGGAACGACGACGGGGCACCGCGCAGCTCGACCACGCGCCGGGTCGTGATGGTCGCCGCCGGCGGGGTGTTCGCCGCCCTGCTGGCGGTCGGCGGCTACGGCGCCTACAACGTGCTGAACGCCGTGACGGACAACGGACCGGCCGGCGGCCACCAGGGCGCCGGCACCGTGGCGAAGGCCCCGCAGGAGCCGCCGACCGCCGAGCAGGCCGAGTCGACGGCCAAGGAGTTCCTGGCCGCCTGGAGCCGCGGCGACATTCCGGCCGCCGCCGGTCTGACGGACCGGCCGGAGACCGCCCGCGCCGCACTGGCCACGTTCCACGAGCACATGGGCGCCCGCTCGCTCGCCCTGACCGGGACGGGCCCCGCGAAGGCCGAAGGCCCGAGCGAGCCGGCCCTCGGCTTCCGGGTGAAGGCGGAGTTCGAGGGCACCCCGGACGCCTGGGAGTACGACAGCGTGCTGAGCGTCGTCCGGTCCCAGGACGGGCGGCCCGTGGTGCGCTGGAAGCCGTCCGTGATCCACCCCCAGCTCACCCCGGGCCGGACCATCGGGGTGCAGGAGACGCCCAACCCGGTGTCCAAGCCCACCGACCGCAAGGGCCGGCCGCTCGACACCTTCCCGTCGCTGCGCGCCGTCCTCCCCCAGATCGCCCCGCCGGACGGCGCGGCCGCCACCACCGGACGGGCCGTGGTGCTCTCGGGCGGCGGCGAGTCGGAGCCGCTGTTCGTGCTGACGCCGCCGAGCGCCCCGGTGGTCAAGCTGACCCTGGACGCCGACCTCCAGCAGGTGGCCGAGGACGCCGTCAAGCAGCAGGCGGCGAACGGCAATCCGGCCTCGCTGGTGGCCGTCCAGCCGAGCACCGGCCACATCCTGGCGATCGCCAACGCCCCGCAGGGCGGCTTCAACCGCGCGCTCGCGGGCGGCCAGGCGCCCGGCTCGACGATGAAGGTGATCACCTCGGCCGCGCTGCTGGAGGCGGGCGTGCGCCCGGACACCGTGGTGCCGTGCAAGGAGACCACCTACTCCCCGCGCGCCTGGCACAACGACGAGAGCGGCGACTTCCCGTCCTACACGCTCGCGGACGACTTCTCCCGCTCCTGCAACACCGGCTTCATCGACAAGGGCCTGGAGAAGCTCCAGCCCGGCACCCTCGGCACGGTGGCCCGCGACCAGTTCGGCCTCGGCCTGGAGTGGCACATCGGCGTCCCGAGCCGGGACGCCACCATCCCGACGCCCGGGAACAAGGACGAGGCCGCGGCCGCGTACATCGGCCAGGGCCGGATCCAGGTCAACTCGCTGGTGATGGCCTCGGTCGCCGCCACCGTGCAGAACGGGACGTTCCGCCAGCCCGTGCTGCGCGAGGACGCCAAGCGCGTGACGGCGCCGAGCAGGCTCCCCGCCGACGTCGCCCGGGACCTGCGCGCCATGATGGCCAAGACCGCCACCCAGGGCACCGCCCGTACCCCGATGGCCGGCCTGTCCGGCCAGATCGGCGCCAAGACCGGCACCGTCGAGGCCGGCGGCCAGGCCACCAACAGCTGGTTCATCGCCTACCGCGGCGACCTCGCCGTCGCCGCCGAGGTCGAGGGCGGCGGGCACGGCTTCAGCGCGGCGGGCGTGGCCGCGGCCCAGGTGCTGAAGGCGGGCGGCGGCAAGGGCTGAGGCCCGGTCCGGCGCGCACCGCCCGCGCGCCGCGACCGCACCGCCCCGCCCGCGCACTGCTACCGCACCGCCCCGCCCGCGGACGCGCCTCGGCGCGTGCGCGGGCGGGGTGTCACAGGGCGGGCAGCGGGGTGTCCAGGCGGGAGCGGGACCTCAGGCGGGGCCCTCGCCGTGGATCAGGCGGAGGTTCGGCATACCGGGGAACGGCGGGGTGTGCTCCGCCTCCCGCTCGGCGTTCAGGTCGGCCAGCATCCGGACGCCCCTCGCCCGGAACTCGGCCTTGCGCTCCTCGTCGGCCTCCTCCTCTCCCGGGTAGAGGACGATGTGGACGGCCCCCTCCTCGCCGTCCCAGGTGTAGCTGCGGTACGGCGGGATCTCGATCCCGTCGATCGTCTCGATCCCGTCGACGATCTCGTATCCGTCGATCGTCATGATCTCGTCGGTCTTCTCGGGTTCGTCGGCCTTCTCGGGTTCGTCCGTCGCTTCGGGCTCGTCCCTCATGGGGAACCTCCGGTGGTTGTCCTCGGCTGGTCTGCCGCCGTGGACAACGATTCGGGAGCAAGAAGGGCCCGGTGACTCACCGTAGTTCCTCCCTTCCGGTACGAACACCCCCGTCCGGCAGGGGTGTTCAGCTGCCCGTGATGCGGAAGACCGGGTAGCCGGGGGCGATCCGGAGCAGGTCCTCGGCCGGGGCGTCCGGGCCGATCCCCTCGAAGAACGGGGCGACCTGCCAGTTCCAGCGGCGCAGGTAGGCGCGGAGCACCTCGGGCTTGTCGGCGTCCGGGAGTTCGGTGGCACCGAAGGCCTCGGTGCGGCGGCCGACCCGGAGTTCGCCGGTGCCGGCCGCCCGGAGGTTGCGGACCCACTGGGTGTGGCCGCGCGGCGCGACCAGGTAGCGCTCGCCCTCGTGGGTGAGGATGTTGACGGGGGTGGTGCGCCACTCGCCGCTCGTGCGGCCGCGGACGGCCAGCACCCGGGAGCCCCAGAGGCTGACCCCGGCCTTGGCGCAGGCGGCGACCATGCCGTTGAGCAGCTTGCCGGCGGCGATGCCCAGGCGGGTGGTGGGCGCCTGGAGGCGGATGGTGGAGCTGGGCAGGTGCTCGGCGCGGGACATCGCGACTCCTCGGTTCCGTGAATACCGCTTCTCTTCGAGAGCACTGCTCTCGCTTCGACGTCTTCAGCATGGCACCGGCGGATGAAAGAAACAAGAGCAGTGCTCTCGCTTGTGTGCGGCGCTCCGAAATGTGGCAGTCTGTCCCCATGCCAGCGATCCGGACCGCCCGCGAACGGGCCCGCGAGGAACTCACCCGCGAGATCAAGCAGGAGGCCCGCCGCCAACTCGCCTCGGTGGGCGCCCAGCAGCTGTCGCTGCGCGCCGTCGCCCGCGAGCTGGGCATGGCCTCCTCCGCGCTGTACCGCTACTTCGCCAGCCGCGACGAGCTGCTGACCGCGCTGATCATCGACGCCTACAACGAACTCGGCGCGGCCGCGGAGGGCGCCCTCGCCGCCGCCGGGGCGGCCGCGCCGCGCGAGCGCTGGCGGGCGCTGTGGACGGCCACCCGCGACTGGGCCCGGGCCAACCCGCACGAGTTCTCGCTGCTCTACGGCACCCCGGTGCCGGGCTACGCGGCGCCCCGCACCACCGTCCAACCCGCCACCCGGCTGCCGTTCGCCCTGATCGGCGTGGTCCGCGACGCCAGGCTGCGGCCCACCCAGCCCGTCCCGCCGCCGCGCGGCGCGCTGGCCGGGCAACTGACCCGGATCGTCACGGAGTTCGGCCTCGACCTGCCGCCGCACGTCCTCGCCCGGACCATCGGCGCCTGGGTGCAGCTGGTCGGCCTGATCGGCTTCGAGCTCCACGGCCAGCTGGTCGGCTCGTTGGACCCGGCGGACGACTTCTTCGCCTGGACCACCGAGCAGACGGCCGACGCGATAGGGCTCTGACCCCGGGCCCCGGGCCCCGCGAAGCGGCGCGGCCGGGCGGCCCGACCGGACGCGGCTCAGCAGGCCCGATCAGCAGGCCCGATCAGCGGGCCGGCTCAACCGGCCGGCCGCACCCGGCCCGCCCGGGTCTCCAGGTAGCGGCGCTCCGCGAGGCTCGCGGTGGCCCGGGCGGCGCGCCGGTAGTGCTCGTACGCCCCCGCCGTGTCGCCGGTCCGCTCCAGCAGGTGCGCCCGGACGGAGAGCAGCCGGTGGTGGCCGGCCATCCGGGCGTCCGCGTCCAGCGCGGCGAGGAGTGCCAGGCCGGCCTCCGGGCCCTCGGTCTCGGCGAGGGCGATCGCCCGGTTGAGGGTGACCATCGGGTTGGGTGCGATCCGCTCCAGGATCAGGTACAGGGCGTGCACCTGCCGCCAGTCGGTGTCCTCGGCGCGGGCCGCGTCGGCGTGGGTGGCGGCGATCGCGGCCTGGAGCCGGTACGGGCCGAGCTCCGGCCCGGCCAGCGCCGCCTTGACCAGCGCCGTTCCCTCCCCGATCAGGTCGCGGTCCCACCGGGTGCGGTCCTGTTCGGCCAGCGGGACCAGGTCGCCGGTGGCCGTCGTCCGGGTCGCGCGGCGGGCGTGGGTCAGCAGCATCAGCGCGAGCAGCCCGGCGACCTCGCCGTCCTCGGGCAGCCGCGCGCGCACCGCCCGGGTCAGCCGGATCGCCTCGCGGGCGAGGTCGAGGCGGTGCAACTCGCCGCCGGAGGTGGCGGTGTAGCCCTCGTTGAAGATCAGGTAGAGCACGTGCAGGACCACCCGCAGCCGCTCCTCGCGCTCCTCCGCCGACAGGGCCCGCCCGGGCTGCTCGAACGAGCCGCCGGCGGCCCTGATCCGCTGCTTGGCCCGGCTGATCCGGGCCGCCATCGTCGCCTCCGGCACCAGGAACGCGCGGGCGATCTCGGCCGTGGTCAGTCCGCCGACCGCCCGCAGCGTCAGGGCGGTCCGGGACGCCGCGGTCAGCGCCGGGTGGCAGCACAGGAACAGCAGGAGCAGCGTGTCGTCGGTGTCCGGCACCTCCTCCGGGACCACCTCGGCGGCCGCCGTCGCCCACTCCCGCTCGCGCCGCGCGCGGTCGCCGCGCAGCTGGTCGATCAGCCGCCGCGAGGCGACCGTCACCAGCCAGCCGCGCGGGTTGTCCGGCACCCCCTCGGACGGCCACTGCACGGTGGCGGCGAGGACGGCCTCCTGCACCGCGTCCTCGCACCCCTCGAAGCGGCCGCACCGTCGTACCAACGCGCCGAGGACCTGCGGCGTGAGCCCACGCAGCAGGTCCTCGAAGTCCGGTTCCGTCATGCCTCCAAGTGTCCGTCGGAGAACATCACCTGCCGCACCTCGACGCCCAGCCCCTCGATCGCGGCGTCCGGGATGCGGCCGGCCAGTTGGACCGCGCGTTCCTTGTCCTCGCAGTCGACCAGGTAGAAGCCGCCCAGGAACTCCTTGGCCTCCAGGAACGGTCCGTCGGTCACCACCGGCTGCCCGTTGCGGACGGTCACCACGGCGGCCTGCGACGGATCGACCAGCGCCTGGGTGAGGACCAGCTCGCCGGACTCCTTGAGCTCCTCGATGAACCGGCCGTGCCCGGCGCCGATCGCCCCCTTCTCCTCGTCGGTCAGCGCGTCCAGCACGGCCGGGTTCAGGTGCAGGCTGATCAGGAACTTCATCTCGTCCTCCTCGGGTTCGCGGGCCCCGGCGGGGCCGCCCTCGACCGGTGGTCGGAGCGGGCGACGCCGTCTTGACGTCCCCCGGCGGACAAATCTCCCACGAATCCCCTCGCACCTCCCGCGCCCCACGGCTCACCGGCCGCTCGCGGGCGGCGGGCGCAGCCGGACGGCCGCCGGGGGTCCAACTTCCGTACGGCAGCCGTCCACTCAACGTGCCGCCGGTCCTTGATAGCGTCGGCCGTGACGCCGCGTCACCAAGGCGTCGCACCACCGACGAAACGAGAGAGCGTCTCACATGGCCCCCAGGACGATCCGCCGAGCCGTCATCCCCGCCGCCGGGCTCGGCTCCCGCCTCCTGCCGCTGACCAAGGCCACGCCGAAGGAGATGCTGCCGGTCGGCGACAAGCCGGTGATCGAGCACACCGTGCGCGAGCTGGTCGAGAGCGGCATCACCGACATCACCATCGTCGTGAACGGCGACAAGGGGCTGATCCAGGAGCACTTCCGCCCCAACCCCGTCCTGGTCGAGCAGCTGCGCCGGGACGGCAAGGAGGCCTTCGCGGCGGCGGTCGAGGAGGTCGGCGAGCTGTCCCGCAAGGGCCACATCAGCTACCTCTACCAGCACGGCCCGTACGGCAACGGCACCCCGGTGCTCAACGCCGCCCGCCACTTCGGGGACGAGCCCTGCCTGGTGCTCTGGCCCGACGACGTCTTCGTGGCGGAGGTCCCCCGCGCGCAGCAGCTGATCAGGGCGTACGAGCAGACCAACGCGCCGGTGCTCGCGCTGATGCCGATGGCGCCCGAGGACTCCTACCGGTACGGCGTGCCGGTGGTGAAGGAGGACCTCGGCGGGGGCTCGCTGCGGATCAGCGGCCTGGTCGAGAAGCCGAAGCCGGCCGACGCACCCTCCTCGTACGCGGCGATCGGCGGCTACGTCATCACCCCGGGCATCGTCGACGAGCTGCGCGAACTGACCCTCCGCTGGCACGAGAAGCCCGAGGACGAGGTCTACCTGACCGACGCCATCAACGCCTACGCGGCCCGGCGCGCGGTCTACGGGCAGGTCATCGCCGGCACCTGGTACGACACCGGCAACCCCGCCGCCTACCTGCGCGCCCAGTTCGCGGCCGCGCTCGCCAACCCGGAGTACGGGCCCGAGCTGCGCCGGCTCGCCGCGGAGCTCTCCCCCGCCTTGTAGGACGTCCCGCCCGGACGGCCCGTGGCGGGACGGGCCGTGGCGGGACGGGTCGTCGGGGCGGATCGTCGGGGCGGCGAAACCGGCGGTCGGGGCGGTCAGTACGCGGGCAGGTCGAAGTCGAGGGCCGCCCGGAAGGCCGCCTCCAGCTCCGGACCGGGACCTTCGAGGTTCGCGATGCTGTCGACCCGGGCCCGCCGGTCGCCGGTCAGTTCGAGGATCGCCTGGTTGGCGGCCACGTGGTCGCGCAGCCGCCGCTCGTAGGCGGGGTAGGCCGCGCGGTGGTCGCCGTCGGCCGCGTGCAGCTCGCCCGCCAGGACGTAGGCGGCGGTCAGGGCCACGCTGGTGCCCTGACCGGTGAACGGGGAGCAGCAGTAGCCCGCGTCGCCGAGCAGCACGACCCGGTCCTTGGACCAGCGCTCCATCCGGATCTGGGCGACGACGTCGTAGTGGAAGGCGTCGGTCTCCTCCAGCGCCCGGAGGAAGCGCGGCACCTCCCAGCGCGCGTGGGCGGAGCGCTCGGCCACCAGCCGCCGCTGCCGGGCGGGGTCGCGCGGGAGCATCCGGTCGAGCGGCTCCTCGGTGTCGAGGCCGACGAAGACCCGCAGTTCGCTGTTGTCGCGGACGGTCATCGCCATGCAGAACCAGTTCTGGTCGTCGCCGAGCCGGTGGACGACCTCCCAGCGGTCCAGGCCCAGGTGGTTGGGCACGCTCCAGCCGGCGAGGTAGGTGCCGATGGGGTGCAGGTAGTCCGCTTCGGGGCCGAAGACGAGGCGGCGGGTGTTCGAGTGCAGGCCGTCGGCGCCGACGACCAGGTCAAAGGCCTGCTCGGTGCCGCCGCGGAACCGGACCTCGACGCCCTCCCGGTGCTGCACCAGGGTGTCGATCGAGTCGCCGAAGCGGTACTCGACGCCGGGCCCGGCGGTTCCGGCGCCCCCGACGCCCGCGTCCGCCGAGGCGATCAGCCCGGCGAGTTCGTCGCGCAGGATCTCCACGTCCGGGCCGTCGACCGGCCCGCCGGTGGCCGTCCACTCGGTGGTGCGGCGCAGCTCGCGGCCGTCCGCGTCGACCACGGACATCCCGCGCAGGCCGGTCCGACGGGCCCGGATCTCCTCCAGCAGCCCCATCCGCTCGATCACCGTCAGGGCGGTGCCGCGGACGTCCACGGCCTGCCCGCCGCCGCGCAGCGAGGGGGCCCGCTCCACGACGGTGACGCGGAAGCCGTACCGGTTCAGCCAGTACGCGAGGGCGGTGCCGGCGATCCCGGCGCCGGAGACCAGGACGGAGGTGGTGCGCGGGCCGGAGCCCGGCCAAGTGCTGTTCGACATGGTGTTCCTCCCATGGATTGCTCTGTCTCAACACCACTGTGCGGTCCGCCACTTGCAGGACGCGGACACCGCGCTGTCACCGTCGGCGGGACACCGGCACGGCGCTGACAGCACGGCGCCGGGGACCCTGGTCCCGGGCGCCACCGGCCACTCTCTAGGGTCGACCCCATGCCGAGAACCACACCCCCGCGCCCGCTCGACGTCGAGGCGCTCTTCCCCGAACTGGCGCACCACCGGGGGACCACCACCCGGCTCCATCCGCGCCCCGGACGGCCGGACGCCTCGGCGAGCTCCGTCGGCGGCCCGCTGCTGTGGCCCGCGGACGAGCCCTGGCCGGTCTGCACCGACCCCCACCCGCACGCCCGCGGTCGGCGCCCGGCGGACGTCCACCGTTCCCGGGAGGTCCTGGCCGCCGCCTGGAGCCGCGAGCAGGACCCCGGGCCGACGGACGCGGAACGGCAGCTGCTCAAGGAGCTCGACCGCCGCCACCGCGTCGAAGGCCCGGCCGCGGACGGCCCGTTGCCGCTGGTCGGCCTCGCGCAGTTCTACCGGCGGGACGTCCCCGACCTGCCGCCCGGGCCGGACGGCTGCGACCTGCTCCAGGTGTTCTGGTGCCCCTTCGACGCCCACGGCCCGGGCCGCTGGGAGATGCTGCTCGACCTGCGCTGGCGCCGTTCGTGGGAGGTCGCCGAGGTGCTGGCCACGCCCCCTCGACCGGAGGTCGTCGGCTTCGACGGGTACCTGCCCGAGCCGTGCGTGCTGCATCCCGAGCAGGTGCCCACCTACCCGTTCGCCGGCCTCCTCCCGGAGGACCTGTGCGCCCGCGTCCGCGCCTGGGAGGAGGCCCGGGAGGCGGCGGCCGAGGAGCACGGGGAGGACGACCCGCCGCTCTACCAGTACGACCTGTCCATCCCGCCCGGCTGGCGCGTCGGCGGCTTCGCCTCCTGGCACAGCACCGACCCGGCACCGATGGACTGCCACGACTGCGCGACCCCGATGCGGCTGCTGCTGACCGTCGACAGCTCGGAGTGGGACGGCGGCAGCGGCAGTTGGCGGCCGCTGGAGGACGAGGCCTCGGCGGACGGCCACGGCGTCGTCATGCCGACCGAGGTCACCGTCGGCCGCTGGGGCCTGCTCAACGTCTTCGCCTGCCCCGCCGACCCCCGCCACCCGCACCGCTGGAGCATCCAGTAGCCGGGGCCGCCGCCCCGCCCGCGGCAGGGTGACGTCCGCGGCCCGTCGCCCGGTGACTGCGGACGGAGCGTCCGTCGCCCGCCGTCACCGGGTTCCGGACGGTGTGTCATGAATTCGCAACAGCCCTCCCACCAGGCGCGATACGAATTGCCCGGGCACCGGAGGGCCCGTAGGGTGCTCGAACGCCGTCGCGTGGACGGCTCGGGGGACGCACGAGGGGTGAACCATGGCGCAGGGGTCGGGGTACGCGATCCAGGCCGGCGGGGCCGAGGGGCAGGCGAAGGCGCTGGACAAGGCGTCCGGGGACGAGGGGACGATCGGAACGGCGATCAGCGACCCGGTCTGCTACGGCGCGGACGTGTTCGGGGGCGAGGACGTCGACCCGGCGTACCGCAACTTCAGCAGCGCCTGGCAGGCGGAGACCGCGACGATCAAGAGCGCGCTGAGCGAGCTGGCCGGCAAGGTGCGGGGCTCCTCGAACGGCTACCAGTCGGCCGACGGCAGCGTGGTGAAGGACCTCGCGTCCGCCTCGCGCAGCGGCGACTACCGGCCCTTCGGCTGAGGCGGGGCCGGCGCGCGCCGGACACCGGAGCGGACGGCGGCTGACGAGCTGACGTCCGCAAGCCGATGAGCAGCCGTCGAGCGGCCGATGGGCAGCCGACGGAGGACCGCCGGGCAGCGGCGGGGAACGACACCACGGGCAACGGGTACAGGGGGCGAACGGGCCGTCATGGCAGGCGAATCCACCACGCAGCGCTGCAAGGCGCTGACCGACCGGCTGAAGGACGTCCGCGGGGCGGACAACAAGAACGATCTGATCTCCGCGATCAAGGGCGCGCTGGCGGTCCACGCGCCGGTCGGGGACCCGGGCACCATCGAGGCCACCGGCAACCGCTACAAGACCGCGGCCGCCGACTCGACCCAGCTCCACCAGGAGGTCCTGGCGGTCGCCACCTCCGGGCTGCCGGACGTCTGGACCGGTTCGACGGGCGCGAAGGCCGCCGAGGTGGTGGCCGCCGCCGCCCGCGCCGTCGACCAGCAGACCACCGCGCTCTACAACGGCGGGACGGCCCTGCTCGGCCTCGCGGACGCGCTGCGCTCCGCCCAGGGCCAGGACGGCGCCGCGCGGTCCGCGCTCCAGCAGGTGCTGAGCGAACTGGGCGGCGAGCAGGGCTGGTTCGACGAGTGGTTCGAGGACGACGAGGACGAGGCGGCGCGCAAGAAGGCGCAGCAGGCCGCCGTGCCCCAGGTCGACGCGATGCTGAGCGCCGCCAAGCACGCCGACGAGGCGGCCCGGGCGGCGGCCCGCGACCTGAACAAGCTGGCCTCCGAGGCCCGGGCGGGGAAGATGAAGACCAACGCGGTCACCGCCGCCGACAAGCTGGTGCTGGCCGAGACCTCCGGTCCGGACGGCCCGACCGAGCTGAACGAGCTGCTGACCGCCAACGACATGAAGCGGTCCGGCGAGTACCTGGACAAGATGAACGACAAGGACCGGGCGGACTTCGAGAAGCTGCTCGCCGACTCCAAGTCCCCGCAGGAGCGCGCCTATCTGATGAAGGCGCTGGCGGCCGGCCACTCCATGGACGAGATCCGCGCCTTCCAGGGCAAGATCCACGGCAAGGACCCGGAGTGGCTCCGGACGCACCTGACGCCCGTCTACACCGAGGACGGGGACACCAGCAGCGGCGGGCAGCAGGAGAACGGCTCCAACCGGAACACGGACCAGGTGACCTTCGACGGCGCCAACTGGAAGCAGGCGGACACCGAGGGCACCTGCGTCGCCTCCTCCACCGTCACGGCCCGGGCGATGGTCGACCCGCTCTACGCGCTGGACCTGACCGGCGGCCCGTCCGGCCAGGAGGACGACCCGGCGGCCTTCCAGCAGCGGCTGCTGGCCGAGCAGCACCGGGTGCACCAGGAGGGCGACGGCGGCGCGAACTGGGACGGCATGGGGGCGGACGGCAAGGAGAAGGTGCTGGAGAAGGAGGTCAGCCCGCACACCGGCGCCGACTTCGACTACAAGCCGATGCCGGACAGCAACGCCCGGCGCGAGCTGCTGCCGGACATCGAGAAGGCGGTCGCCGACGGCAAGCCGGTGCCGGTCGGGGTCGAGGGCTACGACAAGGACGGCAAGCGGTCGGGCCACGCGATGATGATCGTCGGCCAGGAGGGCAACATGCTGCAGATCTACAACCCGTGGGGCACCACCACCTGGGTCAGCGAGGACGACTTCGTCAACGGCCGGATGGCCGGGGCCTCGGACGACCGGCTGCCCACCGCCTACGCCGTCCACCTGCCGAAGTGACCGGCGTGGCAAGGGTGTTCACGGCGGCGTCGGCGCGGAGGCCGACCCGCGGGCCACTGCGGGCGGCGGCACTGGCGGCCGTCCTGGCGGCCGGGCTGACGGCCTGCGGGCAGGACGCGCCGTCCGGTCCGGACCGCGGCCGGGTGCTCGGCGCGGAGGAGCGCTCGGTCAGCCTCGCCGTCGGCGAGCGCTTCACGATCGCCGTCCGGGACAACTCCTCGGTCGGCGACCGCTGGAGCGTCGCGACCCCGCAGCCGGACGCCGCGGTCGCGGCCCTGGTCGCGGAGAAGCTCGACCTCCCGGCGGAGTCGAAGACCTCGGACGGCGTCGGCGGCACCCGCTTCTACACCTTCGAGGCCAAGGGCCGCGGGACCACCGCCGTCACCCTCCTCAACTGCTTCCGCAGCTACTGCAACCTCCCCGCACCCAGCGAAGAGAACAGGAACATGGTCGTGCGCAACACCTACCCGGTGACGGTCCGATGAGCCCCGACGACCGCTTCCGCCCCAGGACCGACGAGGAGCTGCGGCAGCTCGACGTGTCCGCCATGCTCCGCTACGGCCTGGCCTTCGCCGGTCCGCACCGGGCCGCGCTGTTCGGCGAGGGCGCCGTCGCGGCGGCGCTGGCCGCCGACGCGCTGGGGGTGCTCCCCCGGTCGCTCGCCTTCCTCGCCGAGGTGGTGCGCAGCGGCGGCGCCCGCTACGCCGCGGACCTCGCCGAGCCGCTGCCCGGGGCGGAGCCGGCCCGGCTCGCCCGCGACTGGCTGGGCTCGGCGGCCACCACCGTCACCAGCGTCGACGGCGACCAGCTGCTCGCCCGGTGGCTGGACGCCGTCGCGGAGATCCTCGGCATGCGCCGGGACGTCCGGGGGGCCTGACGGGGCCAGGCGGGCCCGGCGGGAGGACCTGACGGGGGCCTGGCCGGGGATCCGGCCGGGGCTGGCAGCGCGTTACTGCTTGACAGGGTGCGTCATACTGTAACGCGCTGGTACGCCCGCGGATCCCGACCCCGTCGGAGCCGTCGGGCCCTCCCCCCGCAGCTCGGAGCACCGCATGCACCCCTTCCTCGACCACCCCGGGCCGCTCGCCTTCGCCCACCGGGGCGGTGACCTCGGGCGCCCCGAGAACTCGCTCGCCGCCTTCGAGGCCGCCGTCGCGCTCGGGTACCGCTACCTGGAGACGGACGTGCACGCGACCGCCGACGGTGTACTGGTCGCCTTCCACGACACGCACCTGGACCGGGTCACCGACCGCGCCGGGGCGGTGGCGGAGCTGCCCTGGGAGACCGTCAGGCGGGCCCGGATCGGCGGGACCGAGCCGGTGCCGCTACTGGAGGACCTGCTCGGCGCGTTCCCCGGGGCCCGCTTCAACATCGACGTCAAGGCGGCGCCGGCCGTCGGGCCGCTGGTCGAGGCGATCCGCCGGACCGACGCCTGGGACCGGGTCTGCGTCGGCGGCTTCTCCGACAGCCGGCTGGCCGCCGTCCGCGCCGCCGCCGGGCCCCGGCTGGCGACCTCGCTCGGCCCGCGCGAGGTGGCCCGGCTGCGGCTGCGCTCGCTGGCCGAATCGTTCCTGCCCGGGCGCGCCTCCACACGGTCCGGAGCACCGTCCGGGGCGCCGTTCGCCGGGCTGTGCGCGCAGGTGCCGGAGCGTCACCGGGGTGTCCGGGTGGTCGACCGGGCCTTCGTCCGCACCGCCCACCGGCTCGGCCTCCAGGTGCACGTCTGGACTGTGGACGATCCCACACGGATCAGGGCTCTCCTGGACCTGGGTGTGGATGGCATCATGGCCGATCGCATCGACGTCCTGCGGGACGTCCTCGGCGAGCGCGGCTGCTGGACGGACGGCAGTACCGGCTCCAGCACGGTGATGGGAACCCCATGAGCACCACGAACTCGGCGACGCACCTGCCGGACGACCCACCGACCGCCCCCGACGCCGACCCGGCCGCCGACGCCGACGCACGCTCCCTGCGCCGGATGCAGTTCGGCTGGTACATCAACGACTGGGCCAACGCCGCCTTCTCGGCCACCGTCCTGACGGTGTTCCTCGGCCCGTACCTGACCACCGTCGCCAAGGACGCCGCCGACGCGGCCGGCAACGTCCACCCGCTCGGCCTGACGATCCGCGCAGGATCGTTCTTCCCGTACACGGTCTCCTTCTCCGTGCTGCTCTCGGTCGCGGTGATGCTGCTGACCGGCACCGTCGCCGACCGCACCGGGCGGCACAAGGAGCTGATGTGCGGCTTCGCGTACGTCGGCTCGCTCGCCACGATGGGGATGTTCTTCCTCGGCGGCGACCGCTACCTGCTCGGCGGCGGGCTGCTGGTGGTCGCCAACATCGCGTACGCGGTCTCGGTCGCGCTGTCCTACGCCTACCTGCCCGGCCTCGCCTCCCCCGACGAGCGCGACAAGGTCTCCTCCAAGGGCTGGGCCTACGGCTACGCGGGCGGCGGACTGCTGCTGATCGCCAACCTGGCGCTGTTCCAGGGCCACGACGCGTTCGGCCTGGACTCCGGCACCGCCGTACGGATCTGCCTCGCCTCGGCCGGCCTGTGGTGGGCGCTGTTCACCATCGTCCCGATGCTGCGGCTGCCCTCCCGGGCCGGCGTGGCCCCCGCCGCCCCCACCGCCCCCGCGGAAACCACGGCCACCGCGCCAGGCAAGCCCGGAAAACCCGGCAAGCCCGCCACCGGCAGCCTGCGCGAACTCGGCCGCACCCTGCGCCGGATGCGCGAGCACCCGCTCACCCTGCTCTACCTCGCGGCCTTCCTCTGCTACAACGACGGCATCCAGACCGTCGTCTCCCAGGCCTCGCTCTACGGCAGCGAGGAACTCGGCATGGAGCAGACCTCGCTGGTCACCGCCGTGCTGCTGGTCCAGGTCGTGGCGATCGGCGGCGCCCTGCTGCTCGGCCGGATCGCCCACCGGTACGGCGCCAAGCGGACCATCCTCGGCTCCCTGGTCGGCTGGGTCGTCACCCTGGCCCTCGGCTACTTCATGCCCGCCCACCAGCCCGCCTGGTTCTACGCCCTGGCCTGCATGATCGGCCTGGTGCTCGGCGGCAGCCAGGCGCTCTCCCGATCCCTCTTCTCCCACCTCATACCGCCGGGCCGGGAGGCCGAGTACTTCAGCTTCTACAAGGTCAGCGACCGCGGCACCAGCTGGATGGGCCCGCTCGTCTTCGGCCTCGCCTACCAGCTCACCGGCAGCTACCGCTCGGCGATCATCTCGCTGCTGGTCTTCTTCGTCATCGGCTTCGCCGTCCTGCTCAAGGTCCCGGTCCGACGCGCCATCGAGGCCGTCGGCAACCCGGTCCCCGAGCGCCTCTGAGCGCGCGCACGACGGACCGGGCCCGGCCGCTCCCCCTGCCTGAGCGGGGAGCGGCCGGGCCCGGTCCGTGAACGGCCCGTGGACGCTTCGTCAGCCGGTGACCATGGTCTTGCCGGGGAGCGTGCTCCAGCCGCTCCACCCGCTCTTCCCCGGCTGGTACGAGGCGTGGTTGAAGACGCCGTTCTGGCCGGTGGCGAAGAGGTCCAGGGTGCCGGCCGCCGCGTTGAACGTCGCGGTCGGGAAGCGGCCGGTGGTGAACCGCCAGTCCCCGACGTTGGTCCACTCGCTCCACGGCTTGCCGTCGGGCTGCCACTCGGCGCGGGCGAGGACACCGTTGCCGTCGACCGCGAACAGCGCGAAGCCGCCGGTGGCGGGGTCGAAGACGGCGGTCGGCGAGCCCGCGAACTGACGGCTGCGGACCTCGGACCAGCCGCTCCACTTCGTCATGCTCGGGGTGTAGTAGGAGTGCGCGACGACACCGCTGGTCCGGGTGGCGAAGACCTCCGCGACCTTGGTGACCGGGTTGTAGACGGCGGTGGGGCTGCCGGTGAACCTCACGTTGTCGTCCTGGGCGTACCAGGGGTTCCAGTCCTGGCCCGGCAGCCAGTAGCTCTGCTTCAGCACGCCGTCGGTGTTGATCGCGAACAGCTCGATGGCACCGGTGGCGGGGTTGTACAGGGCGCTCGGGCTGCCCGTGAACTCCTTGTTGGCCTTGATGTCGTACCAGCCGCTCCACCCCGTCATGCCGACGGTGTAGTAGGAGTGCGCGACGGCCCCGTTGGTCTGGGTGGCGAAGACCTCCGCGGTCTTCGTCGCCGGGTTGTAGACGGCGGTGGGGCTGCCGGTGAACCTCTTGTCAGTGGGCTGGTAGTACCACTCGATCCAGCCCTTGCCGTCCGGCAGCCAGTAGGTCTGGCTGAGCACGCCGTCGGTGCCGATGGCGAACAGCTCGATGGCACCGGTGGCGGGGTTGAACACGGCGGTGGGGACGCTCGCGAACTGCCAGTCGCCGCCGACCCGCGTCCAGTCGCTCCAGGTCGTGCCGTCCGCGCTGGAGGCGGACACCACGTGGCGGTCGCTGTCGACGGCGAAGACCGTGGTGGTCTTCCGGACCGGGTCGTAGACCGAGCTGCGGGCGGCCGGGTTGGCGGTGACGGTGTCCCACCAGCCGTCGCGGACCTGGTTGATCCACGCGCCGAGGTCGTCGACCCGGGTGCTGTACGCGCCGGTACGGGTCTCGCCGGCGGGCACGCCCAGGCAGCCGCCCTGCCAGGAACGGGAGGCGACGGCGACCAGCTCGGCCTTGCCGTTGACCTCGCGGACGGCGGGGGCACCGGTGTCGCCCTTGCAGACCGCCGCGCCGCCCGTCCCCGTGATGCCGACGCCGGTCGCGCTCACCGTGTCGAGGCTGAACGCGCCGGAGTGGAGCCGGTTCGGGAGCCACTCGGTCTTGGTGCGCCCGTACCCGGGCACCCGCAGGGTCTGGCCGGCGGTCGGGGCGGTGGTGGCGACCGCGAGCGGGGCGACGCCGGTGACGGGGACGGCCAGGCGGGCCAGGACCAGGTCGCGGTCCTGACGCGGCGCCAGCTCCACCACGTCCGTCACGACACCGGCGCCCGTGGCCAGGTCGGTGCGCCCGACGGTGGCGGTGGTCTTCCACTTCGGCGCACCGGCGGCCAGTGCCTGCGGCTGCGCCGGGTCGTCGGAGAAGCACGAGGCGGCCGTGGCCACCCAGTAGCGGTCCACCAGCGCGCCGGTGCAGACGCGCACGTTGTCGCCGATCGCCAGGCGGACGGTGTAGGCGTAGGAGCCGTCGGCGGGCGTGTCGCCGACCACGGCGCCGGCCGGGACGATGCTGCACAGCGTGCCGGCGGCAGCGGCAGCGGCGAGCACGCCGGCCCGCCGGGAGCGGACCTGGGACTTGCGGGGCATGAGGGATCTCCAGGGAGCGTTCGGGGTTCGTCGGATCGTTCGGATCGTTCGGGGAGGGTGGCACCCCGCGGGTGCGCGGGGTGCCGGTGGCGCCTTCGACCGGTGGCCGCAGCGGGCCTGCCGCGGGTCAGGGTGCGGAGGGGCCGCCGTGGAAGCGGATCCAGAGCGGGCCGCCCTGGCCCTGCGGGTCGACGGACCAGAGGGTGTTGTTGACGTCCCGCAGGTAGGTGATCAGGTGCTTGGTGGCCGGGTCGACGACGGTCTGCGGGACGGCGTCGGCGGCCATCGCGGTACCCGACGGGGTGAGGCCGAGATCGGTCCACTTCCCGGTGGCGAAGTCGAGCGCGTTCAGCCGGTTGTTCGGCCCGTTGACGTACACCACGGTCCGGTTGCCGGCCTTGTCGGCGATCGCGACCGGGTCGGTGGCGGCCATCACGCCCCAGTCGCGCCAGCCCGGGCCGTACGGGTCGACGGACCACAGGTGGTTGGCGGCGTCGCGGACGAAGGTGGTGAAGTGCCCGGTGGCCGGGTCGACCACGGTCGAGGGGACCGCGTCGGGGGCCATGGCCGGCGGGATGAACTCGACCCGGCCGGCGCCCCGGCGGTCGATGGAGTTCAGCCGGTTGTTCGGCCCGTTGACGTACACCACGATGTGGCCGTCGTTCGGGTTGACGACCGGCACCGGGTCGGTGGCGGCCAGGCCACCGTAGTCGTACCAGCCCTCGCCCTGCGGGTCGACGGACCACAGGTGGTGGGCGGTGTCGCGGACGAAGGTGACCAGGTGGCCGGTGGCCGGGTCGACGACCGTGCGCGGCACGGCGTCGGGGGCCAGCACCGTCCCGGCGGGGGTGGGGATGAAGTCGGTCCACTTGCCGGTGGTGCGGTCGTAGGACCAGAGCTTGTTGTCCGGCCCGTTGACGTACACGATCACGTGGTTGTCGGCCGGGTTGGCGATCGCGGTGGGGCGGGCGGCCGCGAAGCCGCCCAGGTCGGTCCAGCCCTCGTTCTGCGGGTCGACCGACCACAGGTGGGTCTTGCTGTCCTGGAGGAAGGTCAGCAGGTGCCCGGTGACGGGGTCGACCACCGTGAACGGCGAGGCCTTCACCACCGACCCCGAGGGGGTGGAGTGCCGCACCTTGGTGATCCACATGTCGAGGTCGTCGACCCGGGAGCTGTAGGCGCCGGTGCGGGTCTCGGTGGCGGGGGTGCCCAGGCAGCCGCCCTGCCAGGAACGGGAGGCGACGGCCACCAGCTCGGCCTTGCCGTTGACCTCACGGACCACCGGGGCACCGGTGTCACCCTTGCAGACCGCCGCGCCGCCCGTCCCCGTGATGCCGACGCCCGTCGCGCTCACCGTGTCGAGCGAGAACGCACCGGTATGCGGCTTGTTCGGCACCCACTCGTCCTTGGTGCGCCCGAAACCGGCCACCCGCAGCGACTGCCCGGCCGCCGGCACCGAGGTGCCCACCGCCAGCGGCGCCACGGTGTCGATCGGCACGGCGAGACGGGCCATCACCAGGTCACGGTCGGCGCGCGGCACCAGCTCGACCACCTGGGCCGACGTGGCACCGACGGTGGCGGTGGTGTTCCACTTCGGCTTGCCGGCCGCCAGCGCCTGCGGCTGCGCCGGGTCGTCGGCGAAGCAGGAGGCGGCCGTGAGCACCCAGTACTGGTCGATCAGCGCGCCGGTGCAGCCGCGCAGGCTGTCGCCGATGACGATCCGCGCGGTGGTGGCGGAGGTGGTGTCGGCCGCGGCGCCGCCGGAGACGGCGCCGGCCGGGGCGAAGGTCGTCAGCGCGCCGGCGGCAGCGGCCGCGACGGCTGCCAGCACACCCGCCCGCCGCGGGCGGAGCTGGGACTTGCGGGACATGGGGACTCCCCTTCGGGTCGGTGGGTGGGAGCCCGCGGGGGCGGTCGGTCTCGCGCCGACGGCCCCCGCGGGGCACGGGTACGGGCCCCGGGTCAGCCGGTGGTGGCGGCGATGCCCTGGATGGCGCTGCTGGCGACCTCGTAGAAGGTGGTCCAGCTGCCGTCGGCCTTCTTGTCGGCGGTCCAGATCTTGGCGTCGGTGCCGATCGCGAACAGGCGGATGGTGTCGCCGATGGTGGTGGCGGCGACCTGCTTCACACCGAGGACGTCGGGCACCTTCTCGAAGGTGGTCCAGGGGCCGTTGCCGGTGCTGTCGGTGGTCCAGATCTGGCTGTCGGCACCGACCGCGAACACCCGCACGGTGTTGCCGATGGTGGTGGCGGCGATGTGCTGGATGCCGCTGCTGGGGATCGCCTCGAAGGTGCTCCACGTGCCGGCGGTGTAGTCGCCGGTGCTGGTCCAGATCCGGCCGTCGCCACCGATCGCGAACAGGCGCACGGTGTTGCCGACGACGGTGGCGGTCACCTGCTTGATGGCGCTGCTGGGCAGCGGCGAGAACGCGCTCCAGGTGCCGGCCGCGTAGTCGCCGTCCGCACCGTAGATGCGCTCGTCGCCGCCGATGGCGAACAGGCGCACCTTGTCGCCCATGGCGACGGCGGTCACCTGCCGGATGCCGCTGTTGCCCGGCACGACCTCGAACGGCGACCAGGCGCCGGAGGCGTCCCTGGTGGTGGTCCGGATCCGCTGGTCGCTGCCGATGCCGAACAGGCGCACCTTGTCGCCCATCGTGACGGCGCTGACCTGCCGGACGCCGCCGCTGTTCGGTACGGCCTCGAAGGTGCCCCACACGTTCGTGGTGTACGCGCCCTCGTTGGCCCAGATCTGGCTGTCGCCGCCGATCGCGAACAGCCGGCTGGCCGGACGGGAGACCCGCACCTGGTTCACCCAGCCGGCGAGGTCGTCGACCCGGGAGCTGAACGCGCCGGTACGGGTCTCGGTGGCCGGGGTGCCCAGGCAACCGCCCTGCCACGAGCGGGAGGCCACGGCCACCAGCTCGGCCTTGCCGTTGACCTCGCGGATCGCCGGGGCACCGGTGTCGCCCTTGCAGATCGCGGCGCCGCCGGTGCCGGTGGTGGCGATGCTCGTCGCGCTCACGGTGTCGACGGTGAACGCGCCGGTGTGGAGCTTGTTCGGCACCCACTCGTCCTTGGTCCGGCCGAAGCCGGCGACGCGCAGGCTCTGCCCGGCGGTCGGGGCGGCGGTGGCGACCGCGAGCGGGGCGATGCCGTCCACGGGCGTGGTGAGACGGGCCATCACCAGGTCGCGGTCGGCGCGCGGCACCAGCTCGGCCACCTCGGCCGACTTGGCGCCGAGCGTGACGGTGGTCTTCCACTTCGGCTTGCCGGCCGCCAGGGCCTGCGGCTGCGCCGGGTCGTCGGAGAAGCAGGAGGCGGCGGTGAGCACCCAGCTGCGGTCGACCAGCGCGCCGGTGCAGGCGCGCAGGTTGTCACCGATCGTCAGACGGGCGGTAGAGGTGTAGGTGTTGTCGGCAGCCTCGGGGCCGACCACGGCACCCGCCGGAGAGACGGCGCTCAGCGTGCCGGCGGCGGCGGCCGCGACCAGCACACCCGCCCGACGGGAACGGAACTGGGACTTACGGGACATCAGGAATTCCCCCCTGAGGAGTGACGAGAAGGTGGTGTCCCGCCGGACGGGCGACCGGACGGCGGCCGATCCGGCGGGACGCGGTGCGGTGCGGGTCGGGGTCAGCCGGTGGTGGCGGCGGTGATCGCCTTCACGCCGAAGGCACCCCCGGGGACCTCGGTCCACGGCGTCCACTTGCCGGCGTTGTAGTCGGCGTCGCGGGTGTAGACCTTGGTGTCCTCGTTGACAGCGACGAAGTGGACGACGTTGCCCTCGGCGCTGCTGGAGATGGCCTTCAGGCGGTTGTCGCTGACCTTCTGCCACTGCGGGTCCCAGCCGGAGCCGCCGTAGTAGGCGTAGGTGGTGAACAGGTCGCCGGCGCCGCCGATGATCTGGAGGTCGACGGTGTTGCCGCGGGCGGCGGCGGTGATGCCCTGGACGCCGACGGCGCCGCCGGGGATCTCGCCCCACGGGGTCCAGCTGCCGTCGGGCCTGTAGTCACGGCCGTAGACGCGAAGGTCCTCGTTGATGGCGAAGACGTGGACGACACCGTCCGCGGTGGTGGCGCTGGTGATGGACTTCAGCCTGTTGACGCCGACCTGGTCCCAGCTTCCGCGCCAGCCACCGCCCGCGTAGTCGACGTGGGTGCTGTAGAGGGAGCCGTCGGAGCCGATGATCTGGAGGCTGACGGTGCTGCCGCCGCGGACCGCGGCGGTGACGCCCTGGGCACCGCCGGCACCGCCGGGCACCTCGCTCCACGCGGTCCACGCGCCACCGACCTTGCCGTCACGCGTGTAGACCTTGCCGTCGGAGCCGACGGCGTAGGCGTGCACGGTGTCACCGATGGCGACGCTGTCCACGGCGATCGGCGAAGGGCTACTGGCGGTCGACCAGGAGCCGAGCCAGCCGCCGCCCTTGAAGTCGTTGGCGGTGTTCCACACCCTGTTGTTGATGTCGATGATCTGCAGATTCAGGCCCGCCTTGACCTCCGCCGTGCGGTTGCGCAGGCCCTTCACCCAGTCGCCGAGGTCGTCGACGCGGGAGCTGAACGCGCCGGTACGGGTCTCGGTGGCCGGGGTGCCCAGGCAGCCGCCCTGCCAGGAACGGGAGGCCACGGCCACCAGTTCGGCCTTGCCGTTGACCTCGCGGATCGCCGGAGCGCCGGTGTCGCCCTTGCAGATCGCGGCGCCACCGGTGCCGGTGGTGCCGATGCCCGTCGCGCTCACCGTGTCGAGGCTGAACACGCCGGTGTGGAGCTTTGCGGGCACCCACTCGTCCTTCGTCCGGCCGAAACCGGGAACGCGCAGGCTCTGCCCGGCCGTCGGGGCAGCGGTCGCCAGCGGCAGCGGGGCTATGCCGTCGACGGGCGTGGCGAGACGCGCCATGACGAGGTCACGGTCGGCGCGCGGCACCAGCTCGGCCACCTCGGCCGACTTGGCGCCCACGGTCACGGTCGTCTTCCACTTCGGCGCACCGGCCACCAGGGCCTGCGGCTGCGCCGGGTCGTCGGAGAAGCAGGAGGCGGCCGTGACCACCCAGTAGCGGTCGACCAGCGCGCCGGTGCAGCCGCGCAGGTTGTCGCCGATCACCAGGCGGGTGGCGGCGGTGTAGGTGTTGTCGGCAGCCGCGTCGCCGGAGACGGCCCCGGCCGGAGAGAAGGTGCTCAGCGTGCCGGCGGCCGCAGCCGCGACCAGCACACCCGCCCGCAGGGAGCGGGGCGAGGAGTTGCGAGGCATATGTGTATTCCCAGACGGTGAGGAACGGATGCGCGGGTGGCTGTCAGCCGGTGACGGTCAGTTCGAGGAGGCTGGTCGCGTTGCCGTTGCCGCCCTTGCCGACCGGCTGGAAGCCGTCCTTGGGGACCTCGAGGGTCTGCTGGGTGGTGCCGTCGGTGAGGCCGGCCCGGACGGCGCGGCCGCCGGAGGTCTGGATGGCGAAGACCTGGGGCAGCTCGAGGGTGAGCGACCCGGTGGTGCCGGAGACGGTGAAGCAGATCTGGTTGTCCGGGTTGCCCGGGGCCATGGTCCAGACCTGGATCTGGTTGGGCTTGGAGCATTCGCCGAGCAGGATGTGGCCGTCGCCGCGCAGCAGCTTCACCTTGGTGATGGCGGCGGCGCCGGGGTAGGCGAAGTCCTCGACCGCGGGCGGTGCGGCGGAGTTGTCGGCGGGGGTGGTGTCGGCTGCGGCGAGTGTGGTGGCGCCGGCGAGGGCCGTGGCGGTCACGGCGGCGGCGGCCAGCCACCGGCCTGCGGTGGCGCGGCCGGTCCTTCTGGCCGTGCGGAGGGGGGTGTGGGTCACCTGGGGCTCCATCGGGAAGGTGAGCGGGGAGCGGTACGGGCCGGTGCTGGTCAGCCGGTGACGCGCAGTTCGAGCAGGGCGGCCGGCTTGCCGTTGCCGGAGCCGCTGCCGATCCCGACGGGGAGGGCGGTGCCCTTGGCGATGTCGACGCTCTGGGCGCCGTCGACGCTGGTGAGCTTGGCGTTGAGCGAGTAGGCGTCGGTGCGGATGCGGAACACGTTGGGCACCTCCAGGGCGAGGTAGCCGGTGGTGCTGGTGGCGCGGAAGCAGATCTGGTTGCCGCCGGCGTTGGGCAGGTCGAAGCTGAACACGCTGATCTGGCTGTCGACGGCGCAGTCGGACAGCACGATGTGGCCGTCGCCGCGCAGCAGCTTGACGTTGGGGTACGGCGCCGGGCCGGGGTAGTTGAAGTCCTCGACCGCCACCGGCGCGGCCGAGTTGTCCGCCGGAGTGCCGTCGGCGGAGGCCAGTGCGGTGGCGCCGAGCGTGGCGGCCACGGCGACCGCACCGCCAACGAGCAAGCGGGACATGCGCTTTGCCATGACTATTCCTCTTCGTTCATCTGGTGTTGCCCTGACGGGCAGATCCACGGATTGGTGCGAACCACCCTTGATGGCAGGCGAACCAACCTGTCGTGATGGCGCGTCATGGGTGATGGGGATGCACGGAATCAACCACCCGGCGCCTTCGTGATCAAGGACGGAATGCGGCCCCATCGAACCAGATCAAGCTGACGACACGCCAGATCTTTCTTCCGGAGACCCCTCCCGAGCAGGCACTCTGTCACAGTTTCGAATAGCTTGGGCACTTCCTGGCGATGCGCTCGCTTTGCCGAAATATGGGCCCACTGAGGGGGTTTAATGCACGTGTCTCAACTCTCAACTCCTTGACTTCGTAAGCGTTCTGTCGTGACATCATTTGACATAGGCTCCGCTGCGGCCGGGATTCGGCCGATGTCGACAGTGGAGGTTTTCCGGTGCGCCAATCGATATCCCGCTCGCGACGTGGGAGGGGGAGGCCGCCGCTACTGGGCAGGCTCTCCCTTAGCCTGCTGCCGCTCGCCCTGACGGCCGGTCTGGTGGGATCCGGCATCCAGAGCGCCGTCGCTGCCGAGCCGACCGGCGGGCAGGTCCAACCGACCCCCCGTGAGCGCGCGTTGACCGCGTGGCTCAACGGCGGCCCTCGCGTCCACGAGCTCGCCGAGGCCGCGCTCGCGGGCTCCGACCAGGACGTGAAGCGGTTCGTCGACAACGACCTCGCCGGCACCCAGCGCCTGGACGACCTGCTCGCCGCCACACAGATCTCCAGTGTGGGCGGGCCGAAGGTCCGCGAGGCCGCGGACAAGGCGATCGATGGAACTCCCGACGAGTTGCGCGCCTTCCTGCAGGGTGGTTGGCAGGCGGCGCTCGACGCCGACCGGCGGCTGATGATCACCCGGCTCACCGACCCCGCGATGGGCGCGGGCAGCAACCTGCAGGCTGCCGGTGACGCGGCGCTGCGCAGCAACAACAGTGATGATCTGCAGCGGTTCCTGACCGAGGGCCAGTTCCCGGCAAAGGATTCCGACGACCGGCTGAAGCTGGTGCAGATCCTCAGCAACGGCGGCACGAACACCCAGGCGGCGGCGCGTGCGGCGCTGAACGGGTCGATCGAGGACGTGCGCGACTTCCTGGCGGTCGGCCAGTACATCGCGCA
>NZ_JBHJSJ010000083.1:0-31507 GCF_042268845.1 Kitasatospora sp. NPDC056273
GCCGGGGCGCGGTGCGGCCGGCCGGGCCGCGGCACCGGCGGGTGCGCCGGCTCGCGGCGGCGGTGGCCGGGCGGGTGCACGAGGCGGCCCGGCGGATGCTCGGCGGCCGGTCGGGCGGCGGGCTGGACCGGGCCGCCTTCGAGGAGCTGTTCCCGGTCGAGGGCGGCTGGGCCACGGCGGTGCTCGCCGAGGGCCTGTTCGTCCCGGCCGGGCCCGGGTTCCGCTTCGCGCACGGGGAGTTCGCGGACTGGCTGCAGGGCCGGCACCTGGACCTGGACGCGGCGCTGCGGCTGCTGCTCGGCGAGGCCGAGGACACCCCGCCGTGGCCCGCCGACGAGGCGGCGGAGCCCGTCGGCCACCCGGCGGCGGAGACGGCGGGGACGGCCGCCGGGGCGGACGCCGTCCCCCGGCACCGGATCGGCCCGGTCGCCGCCGCACTGCGCCGGGTGGCCGCGACCTGGGGCGCCGGCGCCCTGGACCCGTGGCTGCACCGGATCTGGCGCGCCCTGGACCTGCGCCCGCCGGGCAGCGAACCCGCCTGGTGGGCGGCCCGGTTGCTCGCCGAGGGCCTGGCCGTCGGCCCGGACCCGGCCGAACACCGGGCACTGCTCGACCAGATGGCGGCCCGGATCGCCGAACGGGCGGGCGGGACGGGCGCGGTGGCGCTCGCGGCGGCCGGGCTCGGCCGTTTCGGGCCGGCCTTCTGGACCGGCCTCGGCCTGCCCGTCGAGGCCGAACTCGCCCTGCTGCGCAGCCTGGTGGCCGCCGACGGCCCCGGGCAGCGCTTCCTCGCCGTGGTGGCCCAGCGGCTGCGCGCCGACCCGGTCGGGGTGTTCCCGCTGCTCTGCGCCTGGTTCGAGGACCCGCGCGGCCTGTCGGGCCGCCCGGGGCGCACCGTCGCCGACCTCGCCCACGACCTGCTGTACGCCCACCGGCGGCTCGCCCTGGACGAGTTGGCCGACGCGCTGGCCGCCGCCGCGCACCCGCGGGCGGACGCGCTGCTCACCGTGCTCGCCGCCGAGGAGCCGTCCGCGCTCTGCCGCGCGGTGGACCGCTGGAGCCACGACCGGCGGCCCGAGCGGCACGTCGCGGCGGCCGTGCACGCGCTGCGGACCGCCCCGTACGCCGCCGGGGCCGGGGTCGAGCTGCTGCGGTACACCGCGCTGACCCTGCTCGCCCGCGAGGACGAGCCCGGTCTGCACGGGGCCGCGCTGGCGCTGCTGGTCGGCGATCCGGCGACCCGGGCCGAGCACCTGCCGGCCGCGCTCGCCCTGCTGCGGGCCGGCGGCGACGCCTTCCTCACCCCGCGGGCGCTCGCCCCGGCCCTGGAGAGCGACCCGGAACCCGTCCTGGCGGCCTTCGCCGACTGCTCGGCCGCCCCCGGCGCGGCCCCCGCCGAGACGCTGCGGGTGCTCGCCGACGCCACCGCCCCGGCGGCCGTGCGGCGGGGCGCCGAGCTGGCCGCCGGGCTGCTGCGCGGGAACCCGGGGCTGGCCGGCCCGGTCGCCGTCGACTACCTCGGCCGCCGGCTGGCGCGCGCCGCCGCCGGCCCGGCCGACCGGCTGGAGCTGCGGGTGCTGATCGGCGCCGCGCTGGCGGCCCGCAGCGCGGCCGTCCGGCGGCCGTTCGCCGAGGTGCTGTCCCTCCCGGTGGCGGACCCGGCGGCGGACGCGCTGCGCTGCGAGCTGCTGGACACCCTGCTCGCCGCCGAGACCGACCCGGCGGTGCTGACCGTCGCCGTGGAGCGGCTCGCCGAGCACTGCGCGGCCGAGAACCCGGCCCGGGCCCGGGCGGTGCTGGCCCGGGCCGGCACCGGGCTGCCGGGCGCGGACGAGCTGCTGGTGCGCTGCGCCGGGCGGTCGGCGGCCTTCGCCCGGCTGCTCGCCCGGTGGCCGTCCGGGGCCGCGCCGACCGCCCCGGACGGCCCCCGGCTGGCCCGGATGCGGGCCCTGGCGGCGGCCGGACGGGACCCGCAGTACGCCGCCGCGGAGGCCGAGCGGGCCGTCTCCGGGCGGGCCGCGGGGCCCTCGGCGGGCTCAACCCGTATTCCGGTGCCTGAGCCGGGGCAGGCGCATGGCACGCTATAGGGGTTCGGGTTTTGAGCGTTTGAGCGTACAGAGGGTACGCGCCGTACGGAACAAGGAGCGGTCAGGTGCAGCGCTGGCGTGGCCTGGAGGAGATCCCCGGGGACTGGGGACGCAGCGTCGTCACCATCGGCTCGTTCGACGGGGTGCACCGAGGACATCAGCTGATCATCGGGCGGGCGGTCGAGCGGGCCCGCGAACTGGGCGTCCCGGCGGTCGTGGTGACCTTCGACCCGCACCCGCGCGAGGTCATCCGCCCGGGCAGCCACCCGCCGCTGCTCGCGCCGCACCCGCGCCGTGCCGAGCTGATCGCGGAGCTGGGCGTGGACGCGGTGCTGGTGCTGCCGTTCACCACCGAGTTCTCCCAGGAGTCCCCGGAGACCTTCGTCCGGCAGGTACTGGTGGACGCGCTGCACGCGCGGGTCGTCATCGAGGGCCCCAACTTCCGCTTCGGGCACCGGGCGGCCGGGAACGTCGAGCTGCTCGGCGAGCTGGGCCGGGCGGACGACTTCGAGGTCGAGGTGGTCGACCTCCAGGTGTGCGGCACGGCCGGGGACGGCGAGCCGTTCTCCTCCAGCCTGACCCGCCGGCTGGTGGAGACCGGGGACATGGCCGGCGCCAACGAGGTGCTGGGCCGTCCGCACCGGGTCGAGGGCGTGGTGGTGCGCGGCGCGCAGCGCGGCCGCGACCTGGGCTACCCGACCGCCAACGTCGACACCGTGCCGCACAGCGCGATCCCGGCGGACGGCGTGTACGCGGGCTGGCTGACCGCCGACGGCGAGCGGATGCCGGCGGCGATCTCGGTCGGCACCAACCCGACCTTCGACGGCACCACCCGCACCGTGGAGGCGTACGCCATCGACCGGGTCGGCCTGGACCTGTACGGGCTGCACGTGGCCGTGGACTTCCTGGCCTACCTGCGCGGGATGGAGAAGTTCGACTCCATCGACGCGCTGCTGGACCGGATGGCCGACGACGTCAAGCGGGCCCGCGAGCTGACCGACGGCATCTGACCGACGGCATCCGAGCGACGGCGTCCGAGGCGTCGCAGAACGACGGAAGGGGCCCACCGACCTGGTGTCGGTGGGCCCCTTCCGTCGCTGTCACTGCTGGGGCGGGGGCGGCGGGTAGCCGTAGCCCGGCCCCGGCTGCTGCGGCCAGGGCGCCCCGGGGGCGGGCTGCTGCGGGTAGCCGTACCCGGGCGGGGGCGGCGGGGCCTGGCCGGGCTGCGGGGCCCACGGCGCCCCGGGGGCGGGCTGGCCGGCCTGCTGCGGGTAGCCGGCCTGGGCCTGCTGCTGCGGGTCGGCGTACGGCTGGGGGCCGCCCGGCTGCGGGTAGCCGGCCTGGGCCTGCTGCTGCCAGCCGGCCTGCTGGGCGGCGGCGGCCTGGTGGGCCCGGATGATGTCCTCGCCGACCAGGGTGGCCAGCTCGAAGTAGGCCTCCCGGACCTTGGGCCGCATCATGTCGAGGTTGACCTCGGCGCCGGCCGCCAGGCTCTCGTCGAACGGCACCACGATCACGCCGCGGCAGCGGGTCTGGAAGTGCGCGACGATGTCCTCGACCTTGATCATCTTGCTGGTCTCGCGTACCCCGGAGACCACCGTGATGCTGCGCTGGACCAGGTCCGCGTAGCCGTGCGCGGAGAGCCAGTCCAGGGTGGTCGAGGCGCTGGAGGCGCCGTCCACGCTGGGGGTGGAGACGATGATCAGCTGGTCGGCCAGGTCCAGCACCCCGCGCATCGCGCTGTACAGCAGGCCGGTGCCGGAGTCGGTCAGGATGATCGGGTACTGGCGGCCCAGCACGTCGATCACCTGGCGGTAGTCCGAGTCGTTGAAGGTGGTCGAGACCGCCGGGTCGACGTCGTTCGCCAGGATCTCCAGGCCCGAGTTCAGGTCCTGCGAGGTGAACTGACGGATGTCCATGTAGCTGCGCAGGTGCGGGATGGCCGTCACCAGGTCGCGGATGGTCGCGCCGGTCTGGCGCTTCACCCGGCGGCCCAGGGTGCCGGCGTCCGGGTTGGCGTCGATCGCGATCACCTTGTCCTGGCGCTCGCTGGCCAGGGTCGCGCCGAGCGCGGTGGTGGTCGTGGTCTTGCCGACGCCGCCCTTGAGGCTGATCACGGCGATCCGGTAGCAGCTCAGCACCGGGGTGCGGATGATCTCCAGCTTGCGGGCCTTCTCGGCCGCCGCGGCCTTGCCGCCGAACTGGAAGCGCGGCTGCTGGCGCTGCTGCTTGGGCTGGCTGCGCAGCAGCCGGTCCGAGGACAGCTCGACGGCGGCGGTGTAGCCGAGCGGCGCGCCGTGCGCGGTCTGCTGCGGGGCGGCGGCCTGCTGGAACGCGCTGGGCTGCGGGGCCTGCGGCTGCTGCTGCCACGGCTGGCCGGGCAGCGGCTGCCCCGGCAGCGGCGGGCCGGGCTGGGCCTGCGGGCCGGGCTGCGGCGGGACCGGCTGCTGGTACGCGGCGGGCTGCGGCCAGCCGCCCTGGCGCGGGTCCACCGGGCCGGGCTGGGGCACCGGGCCGGGCTGCTGCGGGGCGGCGGCGTGCTGGGGCGGCAGCGGCTGCGGCTGCGGCTGCTGCGGCTGTTGGACCTGCTGCGGCTGCTGGGCCTGCTGGGCCTGTTGGGCCGCCCACGCGGCCTGCGGGTCCCAGGAGGCCGACGGGTCCTGGGGGTGCTGCGGCGGGGCCTGCTGGACGGGCGGCTGCGCGAAGTTCTGCGGCTGCGCGGGCGCGACGGGCGCGGGAGCAGGGGCGGGCGCCGGGTACGGCTGCGGCGCGGGCTGCTGCGCCGCGGCCTCCGGCGTCGGCCAGGCCGGGGCACCGGCCTGCGGCTGCTCGGCGACCGGCGGAGCCGGGGCGGCCGCCGGGAACGGGACGTGCTGCGCCTCGGCCTGCACCGGCGGGACCGGCGCGGCGGGCGTGGGCGTGGCAGCGGGCGTCGGGGCCGGGACGGCGGCCGGCGCGGCCTCCGCCGCCGGGGCGGCGGCCTGGCCGGGCACCGGAGCCTGCTGCCTCTCCGGAGCGGCCTGCTGCGCCGGGGCCTGCTGGGCCTGCGCCGGAGCGGCGGCGGCGGGCACCGGGGCGTCGGTCGAGGCCGGAGCCCCGGCAGCCGGAGCCGAAGCGGCCGGAGCCCCAGCGGCCGGAGCCGAAGCGGGCTCCGTCTGCACGTACCAGGACGGGGGAGTGTAGTCAGGCGCGTCCGACCAGTCGTCGTCGTCCTCCGCCGCGTTGTCGCCGACGTAGACGCCGTCCCGATCGCTGCTCACTTTTCTGGCTCCCTCGTGTTCGCCGCCGCTTGTTCAGCGGTGCCGTTGCCGCATCAAAGACTAGGCCGTACGGCAACCCCCGTTGAAGGCGGCTTCGGTTCCCCGACGGCCCGCCCGGTGCGGCGAGCCGCTGCTCAGTCCATCCGGCGCGGCCCGCCGAGCACCTGTTGTTCGGCCTGCCCGGCCACGGCCCGTACGTACTGGCGCCGCATCCGGGTCGCCCACAGGGTGAGGTCGTCGCCGAGGGTGGGCAGGGCGGCCACGTCCTCCGGGGGCAGCGAGAGCACCCGGCCGGTCAGTTCCGCCTCCTGCGGCGAGATCCGCTGCACGCCGACCAGGTCGGCCGCGTTCAGCACCCGGGAGGCGTTCGGGCCCAGGTAGGGCAGCAGGGTCAGGGTGGTCTGCCAGGGCGCGGCGGAGAGCCGGCTGCGCGGCGGGCGGGCGCCGAGGTCGCGCACCACCAGGACCGGCGAGGCCACCGAGGCGCCCTGCGGGCCGAGCCGGCCGACCTGGTGGACCGTCACGCAGGGCTGGCCGCCGCCGGCGGCCTGGGCCAGCGGGCCCCACAGCTGCCCGCGGGCGGTCTCCACCGCGACCCGGGCGCCGATCGCGGCCGCCCGCAGCGCGATGACCTGCGCGGTCCACATGCCGCCGACGAGCACCAGGTCGTACGAGGTCGGGCGGAACAGGCCGAGCACGGCGGGCAGTCCCTGCGGGTCGACGCCGATGACCACGCCGTCGTCGCCGACCGGGAAGGCCAGCGCCGCGAGGTCGGCCGCCTCCAGGACGTGCTTCTCCCGGCGCGGGCCGCGCAGTCCGAAGCCGGGCAGGATCCGCGGCCTGGTCCGGCGCTGCTCGGCCCCGGGCTGCGGGCCGACGGTGGGGTAGGTCTGGTACGCCATCAGGAAGCCCCTCCGAGCGGCAGGGTGGCGAGCATGCCGGGGGCCTGCTCCAGGTCGAGCCGGACGAGGCCGAGCCCGGTGCTCTGGGCCCGGGTCTCCACCTGGCGGCCGACCTGGCCGACCTCGCTCTCGTTGCGCCCGGTCACCCGCAGGTGCCCGCTGACCGTCACCGAGCCGCCGGTGCCGTGCCCGGCGGTCAGGCTGAAGGTGCTGGCGAGGGCCGGCGAGCCGGTGATCAGGTTGACCAGGTCCGGCGCGGCGATCCGGCCGGGGGCGCCGCCGGGGCGGCTGAGCTGCGGCCAGCGGGAGATCCAGTACGTGGTGTGCCAGCGGTCGTCGATCCGCCAGAACCGGTTGCCCTCCTGGGTGCGGCGGGTGGTGCCGCCGCCGCTGCCGGTGCCCTGGCGGCCGGCCACCGCGATCGGGTTGGCGCAGGTGGCGATGGCCAGCGCGGCGATCAGCTCGCGCTCGTCCAGCACGGTCGCGTTGAAGCCCGCGCTGTTGAGCCGGCCGGCCAGCTGGTCGGTGACCCGCTGCAGCGCCTTGCGGGCGCCCTCCTCGCCGCCGCCGCGGGCCCGGACGGCGGTCGCCGCGCGCTCCGGGTCGAGCTTGAGCGCGACCCAGGTCAGCCGCAGTCCGGGGGTGGAGGTGCCGTCCGGCAGCTCGCGGTAGGCGCGGGCGGCCAGCGACTGCTCGGGCAGGTGCTGGGCGGGGGCGGGCTGGGTGTGCTGGACCAGCTGCACCGACTCCAGGGTGATGTCGTCCACCGTGAGCGCCGAGCAGACCACGTCCAGCGGCAGCGGCAGCGCGGTGCGCACCGGGCGCAGCGGCTGGTCCTTGGCCTGGACGAGCAGGACCGAGGTGAGGAAGGTCCCGTCGCCGACCATGCCGGTCTCCCGGCGGACCGGGCGGCCGCCGAACTCGGCCTCGGTGGCGTGGGTGCAGGTGCGCAGCCCCGGTTCGAGCTCCAGCGCGGGCGCCAGCGCCGGGTCGGTGCCGGCCGGCGGCAGCAGCGTCCGGGCCTGCCTGCGGCGGGACTTGAGGGCGGCGCGGACCCGCAGCAGGTCCGGGACGGTGCGGCCGCGCACCGGGAGGAGGGCGAGCACGAGCAGCACCAGCGCGACGGCGCCGAAGCCGGCCGCGACCGTCCGGCTGATCGTCCAGCCGACGGCGACCAGGGCCGCCGCGACCTCGACCAGGACGAGCTGCTGGAGCTTCAACCGCCCGCCGAGCAGCCCCGGTCGGGGGTTGATCCGGACCTGGACGGCGCCGCCGCCCCCGGTGCCGGTCGACTGCGGCCGGTCGGGCCCCGTCCCCGGTCCTGTCCCCGTCCCGGTCTCGGCCGTCGGCGTGCTGTGCTGCGCCCGGCCGGCCCGGCGCGCCCTCCCGCCGCCCGCACTGCGGCGGCGTCCTGGAGCGGTCTGGCTTGGCATCCCCCGGTGGCCCTCTCTGATCCGTTCTCGCGGCCCGGCTGGCTGTGTCGCGGACCGTACCCGTACCGTACTCACCGTCTGCTGCCGCATCGTAGAGGGTTCGCGCCGGTTCGTGCCCGGCGGGTGACCACGGGGCAGGTCGGTCTGACAACGCCCGACAACGTCTGACTAGGGGGACGACGAGGTATGGCATCGCGCCGGGACGAGCTGAACGCGTACACCTTCGCCCGCAAGCGCACGGTGGGCGCCTTCCTGCTGCCCGCCGGCGGCGGCAGCGACGAGGACGCGCCGCGTCCGGTGAAGGCGGTGCTGCCGAGTGTGCTGGCCGGGGCGGTGGTGGTGGCCGGCTTCGGGCTCTGGGGGGTCTTCAAGCCGAGTGCGCCGGTGAAGTGGGACGACGGCAAGAACATCATCCAGGGCAAGCAGTCGACGACCCGGTACGTGGTGCTCACCGACCAGGACAACAAGACCAAGCGGCTGCACCAGGTCCTCAACATGTCCTCGGCGCGGCTGGTGCTGCCCGCGGGCGCCAAGGTCGTGGTGGTGGACGACGGGGTGCTCGACCGCTACCCCAACCACGGGCCGACGATCGGCATCCCGTACGCGCCGGACAAGCTGCCGACCACGGACAACGCGAACAAGCCGATGAAGTGGGCGGTGTGCGACCGCCCGGGTTCGGACGACAAGCAGGAGACCGTCAACCAGGCGGTGTTCGTGGCGGCCGGGGCGGACGCGACGGCGCTGGCGGCCAAGGACCGGATGCTCGGCCCGGACCAGCTGATGCTGGTGCAGCAGGCCGACGAGCAGCAGATCTCGGCCGCGCCGGCGGCGGGTCAGCCGGCCGCCTCGGGTGCGGCGGTGTTCCTGGTCGACGCGCAGGGCCGCAAGCACGAGATCGGCACCCCGCAGTCGGACGACAAGGAGCGCAAGGCGCTGATCACCGCGGTGTTCGGGCCCAACGCGGTGCCGCAGCGGGTCAAGCGGGACTGGCTGGACACCCTGGTGACCGCCACCCCGATCACCTTCCCGCAGGTCGAGGGCGTGGCCGACAGCCAGGGCGCCAACTCCAAGGTGGAGCTGGGCAACCAGGCCGACCGCCGGGTCGGCCGGCTGGTGCACTACCAGGACCGCCACTACGTGGTCGGCAAGGAGCAGCTGTTCCTGGTCACCCCGTTCCAGGCGGAGCTGATCCGGCAGAACCCGGCGTACCAGATGCTCTACAAGTACGACCAGGACAAGAAGCCGCGCAGCGACGAGATGATCCCGGCCGACAACGCCCAGTGGGGCGGCGACGTCGCGCTGAAGGGCACCGCGCCGGACTGGCCGCTGAAGACCGGTGCGCCGGTGAACAACTGGCAGGACCGCCAGGACGCCCGGATGGTCGTGTGCAGCACCTACGACGGCGTCGCCGCGGACGGGGCCACCGCCAAGCGCAGCGTCTGGGCCGGGACGACGTACCCCGCGCCGTACAACAACGGCGCCGGGGCCGCGTACGTGACCCCCGGTCACGGGCTGTTCTACCGCTCGCTGGACCACGCGGCGGCCGGCTCCGGGACCGACTTCCTGATCACCGAGACCGGGTTGCGCTACTCCGTCCCGTCCAACGGTGACGGCGGCCAGCGTCCCACGGCCTCGCCGCAGCCCGGCCAGAGCGCCCCGCCGAAGCAGCCGACGCCGCAGCCGACGGCCACGCCGGCCCCCGGGGCGCCGTCCCAGGAGCCCGGCCAGCAGGAGGAACCGGGCGGCAACCAGGCCCGGTTGGGCTACCAGGGGGTCCAGCCGCTGCCGGTGCCGAAGGAGTGGTCGAACCTGGTTCCGGCCGGTCCGCCGCTGACCGCGAAGAGCGCCGCCCAGCCGCAGAACGCCTGACCGGCCAAGCGCGGCAACCGAATTGGCCGCAGTGTCATGGTCTGGTAACTACTCTGTGCTCGGTGTTGGGCGAGCTGCGTGTGCCGACTACAGTGCTGCTGGACATCACACGGGTGATGGCACGGTGGGGCCCCTCGCGGGCCCTCCGTGCACGCAAAATGTTGTCTCATGGGGGACGGTGGAGCATGGCTCAGGGTCAGTTCACGATGACGGCGCAGGAGATGCTGGCGTTCGCCAAGCAGATCGAAGAGGCCATCGGCAAGATCGAGGCCGAGCGGACCAAGCTGATCAGCACGGTCTCCGGCATCACCGGCGGTTGGCAGGGCCAGGCCGCGAGCGCCTACACGACCCTGCAGAACCGGGTCAACGAGGACATCGCGAAGCTGAAGGAGTCGCTGACCGCGATCAAGCACGCGATCGAGCTGACCACCAAGCACTACGCGAGCACCGAAGAGGAGCAGAAGGCGATGTTCTCCTCGGCCCAGGGCTGATCACCGCTTCCGCGTTGATCGTCGCACCCGCGCCGACCGCCGTTCTGTCCCGATCCACCGCTCCGCGGAGCGCCCGCCACTGACCGCGTGGCGCTCCGCACCCTCGTCTAGGGAGACAACGTGTCCGACCACATTCTCGTCAACTTCGAGACCGTTCACCACGCGTCCGAGGAGGTCAAGGCCTCGGCGAGCCGCATCGACCACCTGCTGAACGACCTCAAGGGCAACGTCACCCGCATCGCCTCCAGCTGGCAGGGTGCGGCCCAGGAGGGCTACCAGGCCCACCAGGCCCAGTGGGACGCCCGCGCCGCCGACCTGCAGAAGACCTGCACGCAGATCGCGACCTCGCTGGACCAGGCCGCGCAGAGCTACCGGACGACCGAGGACGCCAACGCCAAGCTCTGGGGCTGACGTTCGGGTTCCGTAGGGAACAGCAGGGGGCGGGTACCCGGATTCCGGGCACCCGCCCCCGACGCGCGACACGGGTGGACGACATGAGGGGTGGCAGGGTGTCCCGACACGGGTACCGGAAGGCGGCCGCGGCGCTCGCCGCGCTCGCGGTGCTGGGCGGCCCGCTCGCCGCCCCGGCGTACGCCGAGGGCGGGCCCGGACTGGCCGCGGCCGGCGACTGCCCCAAGCCCGCGCCCGACGTGCCGACCGTGCCGTGGTCGCTGCAGCGCCTGCTGCTGGACGAGCTGTGGCAGGGCGGGAAGACCACCGGCGCGGGCGTGACGGTCGCGGTCATCGACACCGGGGTGGACGTCAACAACCCGCAGCTGAGCGGAAAGGTCGACGAGGGCCCCAACCTGCTGGTCAACCGGGAGACCAAGGAGGCGATCCCGGGCAAGTCCATCGAGGACCCGGTCGGCCACGGCACCAAGGTGGCCGGGATCATCGCGGCCGGCCCCAGGAAGGCCACCGGTTTCGTCGGACTGGCCCCCGACGCCAGGATCTTCTCGATCCGGCAGAACGACAGCGACGGCAACGGCGACGTCTCCACCCTGGTCACGGCGATCAGGAAGGCGGCCGACCAGCCCGGCGTCAAGGTCATCAACATCTCCCAGGACGTGCGCGGCGCGGGCGACGCCCGCTTCGGCGGGTACCAGGAGCTGAAGGCCATCATCGACTACGCCGAGGCGAAGAACATCGTGGTGGTCGCCTCCACCGGGAACGACGGCAAGGAGGGCGACACCTACCCGGGCGCCTTCCCGACCGTGCTGGCCGTCGGCGCCTCCGACCGCAACAACGAGCGCGCGCCGTTCTCCCAGTACGGCGGCTTCGTGAAGGTCGCCGCGCCCGGTGTCGACATGCTGTCCACCGTGCCCGGGAGCGGCCAGTGCGTGGACAACGGCACCAGCTTCGCCGCCCCGTACGTCTCCGGGCTCGCCGCGCTGCTGTGGAGCGCCCACCCGAACTGGAAGGCGGCCCAGGTGCGGGCCTGGATCGAGCAGACCGCGCAGCGCACCCAGCGCGAGCCGGACAACTTCACCGGCTGGGGCGTGGTGGACCCGGTCAGGGCCGTCACCAAGGCCCCCGACGACGCGCCCTTCGCGCCCACCCCGGACGCCCCGGTGCAGCTCGCCGCCGCGCCGATCGTGCCGCGCCCGGTGGGTCTCGGCGAGACCCAGGCCGACCGGGACAGCCGCACCGCGACGTACGTCCTCGGCGTCGGCGCGCTGCTGGTCGCCCTGCTGATCGGCGGCGGCACGGTGCTGCGCGACCACCGCCGCAAGTCCGCCGACTGACGCCCGACCCCCGCCAGCTCGGGGCCCGACCGGGCCGGCGCGTCGAAGAACCGCCGGAACCCCTGTAACACCGCAGCCCGCCCGCCGCATCGATGAAGTGTCAGGGACGGCGGACCGCGGGGGGCAGGGCGCATGGGGTGGATCGGGGCGGGCCGGGAGGCCAAGGACGCGGAGTTCCTGGAACTCGTCTCCGGCCGGACCGGCCACCTGTACCGCTCGGCCTGCCTGCTCACCAGCGGCGACACCCACTACGCCGAGGACCTCGTGCAGGAGGCCCTCAGCCGGATGTACGTGCTGTGGCGGCGCAGCGCCTTCACCGGACGCGGCCGGATCGACAACCCGGCGGCCTACACCCACACCGTGATGGTGCGCACCTTCCTCGCCCAGCAGCGCCGCCGTTCCAGCGGCGAGCGCCCCAGCGACGCCCTGCCGGAGCCGGAGGGGCAGGACGCCGACCGCACGCTGCGGCTGACCCTCCTCGACGCGCTCGGCCGGATGCCGCCCAAGGACCGCGCGGTCCTGGTGCTGCGCTACTGGGAGGACCGCAGCGTCGAGGAGACCGCCGAGGCCATGCGGGTCTCCTCCGGGGCCGTCCGTACCCGCACCACCCGGGCCCTGGCCCGGCTGCGCGCCCTGCTCGGCGACTCGCTGGCCGAGCTCGCCGCCCGCTGAGGCCGGCCGCCGACCGCCCGGTACCTCTCACCACCACCCGCGACGCAAGGAGACGGTGAACACCCATGTCCGAACCGGACAAGTTCGAGGACGATCTTCTCTATGCCCTCACCCGTACGGGCGAAGGCTTCCGCCCCGGCCGGGCCGACCTGGCCGCGGGCGGCTACCGGCGCGGCCGCGGCCGCTGGCGCCGCCGCTCGACCGCCGCCGTGGTGGGCGGGGCGGCCGCGCTGGCCCTGGTGGGCACCGGCGCGGTGTACCTGGGCTTCCCGGGGGCGAGGGACGAGGGCACGGTGAGCGCGGCCTCCGCCCCGGCGGCCACCGCCGGCGGCGACGGCGCCACCGCCTCGGCCACCCCGACCTCGGTGAAGTCCTCCGCCCCGGTGGTGATCACCGGGGACGAGGTGGTCGCCACCTTCCAGGCCCTGCTGCCCAAGGGCCAGGTGTCCGACGCGAAGGGGCACGGAACCGACGAGAACAAGGGGATGTACGCGGACGCCAACCTGGTCTTCGACGACGGCCAGGGCCGGTCGCTGATGGGCCTCAGCATCCAGAAGCACCGCCCCAAGGACGTCCAGCCGCAGACCTGCCCGACGGACCTCAAGCTCGCCTCGCTGGACTCCTGCGCCGTCACCGTGCTGCCGGACGGGTCGAAGCTCATGCTCACCCAGGGCTACGAGTACCCGGACCACCGGGCCACCACCAAGGAGTGGCGCGCCTCGGTGGCCCGTCCGGACGGCGGGCTGATCGGCCTCAGCGAGTGGAACTCCCCCCAGGAGAAGGACGCGCCCGACAGTCGGCCCAACCCGCCGCTCACGCCGGACCAGCTGAAGGCCGTCGTCACGGACCCGTCCTGGAACCGGGTCGTCGCGGCCCTCCGGTTCGACGGCGTCGACACCGAGGCGATCGACCCGGGCCTGTCGCTGCAGGACCGCGAGTCCGTCCTGACCGGGCTGCTGCCCGCCGGGGTGACGGTGACCGACCGCAGGAGCCGGGACCTGCGGGCGGACTTCGAGCTGGCCGGGGGCGGGCGGACCGGGACCCTGACGCTGACGGTCGAGAACTGGGCGAAGGCCCCCGACGACCGGCCGGGGCCGGAGGCGTACCAGGGCGCGGAGACCCTGCCGGACGGGACGAGGCTCCTGGCGCGCGGCGCGGCGGCCAAGGTCCCGAAGGGGGTGCAGGTCGTGGACGCGATGCGGCCGGACGGCGTGGAGGTCCTGGTCACGCTGGTGTCGAAGGGCGATCCGCTGCTGACCGAGGCGGAGCTGAGGGCGGTCGCCACCAGCCCGCAGTGGACGCCGAAGAAGTAGCGCGGGAGACGGCGGTGCCCCGGGCCTGGGGGAGGCCCGGGGCACCGCCGTGTGGGGGAGGGGTGGGGGTCAGTCCTGCTGGTCCTCGGGGAGGCTGATCACCCAGCGGGTGTCCTGCCGGGGGCGCAGGTAGAACAGCCAGTAGAGGGTGGCGGCGGCGGTGATGCCGCCGGTCCACAGCAGGGGCTCGGTGTCCAGCTTGGTCATCACGTAGACCAGGACGGCGATCAGCACGACCGGGACGGCCGGCCACAGCGGCATCCGCCAGGCGGAGGCGTGCTTGTGGTGGCCGCGGCGGGAGAGCAGCGCGGCGATCGCGACCAGCAGGTACATCCCGGTGACGGCGACGCCGGTGATGTTGCTCAGCAGCTCGCCCTTGACGAAGCAGAGCGCGGCGCCGGGCAGGCCGACCGCCAGGGTGGCGATCCACGGCGAGCCGAACCGGCCGAGGGTGCCGAAGGCCTTGTTGACCGGCTCCGGCCAGGCCTTGTCGCGGGCGGAGGCGAACAGCACCCGGGAGTTCTGGATGACCATGACGATGCCGGCGTTGATGATGGCCAGCGCGACGCAGAGGCTGATGAAGGTGCCGACCGCGGAGTTGCTCCAGGCGGTGACCATGCCGGAGATGTCGCCGGAGGCCAGGGTCTGCAGGTCGGGGGCGCCCACGGTGATCGCGACGACCGGGACCAGGATGATCGCGGAGGAGATGCCGAGCGTCCACAGCACGGTGCGCGAGACGTTGCGGCGCGGGTTCTCCAGCTCCTCGGACAGGTAGACGGCGGTGGAGAAGCCCTGGGTGATGAACAGGGCGATGCCGAGCGCGCCGACGATGGCGCCGACGCTCACCGTGGTGGTGGCGCCGCCGTCCCCGGTGACCACGCCGTGCAGCAGGCTGGGGGCGTCGCTGTTGGTGTGGGCGAAGCCGAGCACCGAGACCACGCCGGCCGCGATGACCTCCAGGACCAGGAAGACGCCGGTGATCCAGGCGTTGGCGCGCAGGTCGAGCAGGCCGGCCAGGGTGGCGGCCAGCATCACGGCGGCGCCGGTCATGGCCTTGTCGAGGTGCAGGACGGGCGCGAGGTAGTCGGCGGTGCCGAGGGCGATGACCGAGGGGACGATCATCACCACGATCAGGGAGAGCACGAAGACCAGCCAGCCCATCAGCCGCCCGGCCAGGGTGCCGACCATCGCGTACTCGCCGCCGGCGCTGGGGATCAGGGTGCCGAGTTCGGAGTAGCAGAACGCGACCGCGACGCAGAGCACGGTGCCGATCGCGATGGCCAGCGCGGTGGCGCTGCCGATGCTGGAGAACAGCTCCGGCACGATCACGAAGAGCGTCGAGGCGGGGGTGACGCAGGACAGCGTGAGCAGGGTGCCGCCCACGACGCCGATCGAGCGCTTGAGCTGCTGGGGCGCTGCCGCCTCGGCCGCGGGGGCGGCTACGGTCTGTGGCGGGCGAAGCGTGTCGGTCATGTGGCTTCCGATCGGCTCTGTGCGGTGCTGGGGTGGGAGCGGTATCGCCTCCGCTGGCTGGTTGCTCGGTGTCCGGTTCCAGGCGCTCCCTGGCCGCCATGGAACCTTGGGCGTATTGATCGCGTCAACGCCGGAACTGCTTCGGAATCCGTTGCGGTGAACGGCATAGACATACGATCCGATGATCACGTTCGGTCATTGCCAGCTTTGTCCGACTTGTTACTTTGGCCACATGGCAATTGAATCGAAGGTGAACAAAGAGGGCAGACCGCGATTCCAAGGTCGTACTTCGAGTGAGCGGTGATACGCCCAGGTGCCCCTGAGACGCCAGGCAACTCCCCGGCGGGGTACGGGAACCGCAGCCCCCGCCCGGAAAGATCTAGGTAACGTTTCGGAACCCGGGACGCCGAAGGGGCCGGACTCCACGAGTCCGACCCCTTCGCTCACCGTCCGTGACGGCCGGCGCGGCTACGCCACCGGCAGCCAGCCCGTCTGGACCATCTGCCCGCTGGTCACGCGGCGTGACACGAAGACGGCGCGGCCCGGCGGCAGCGCCTGCGGCTTGACCGTCCCCAGCAGCGCGCCCTCGTCCCGGTTGCCGGAGAGGATCACGCCCTGGCCGCCGAGCTCGCGCATCCGCTGCAGCACCGGCTCGTACAGCGAGCGGCCGGCGCCGCCCGCGCTGCGGGCCACGATCACCCGCAGGCCGATGTCGCGGGCGAACGGCAGGAACTCGGCCAGCGGGGCCAGCGGGTTGCCCGAGCTCGTCGCGACCAGCTCGTAGTCGTCGACGATCACGAACATGTCCTTGCCGCTGTACCAGCTGCGGTTGCGCAGCTGCTCGGCGGTCACGTCCGGGCCCGGCAGGCGGCGCGAGCAGGCGCCGCGCAGCATGTCCACGATGGCCGCCATGGCCGGCTGCGCGGCCGCGTACTCCACCAGGTACTCCGGCGGTACGGTGCCGAGCAGCGCGCGCCGGTAGTCGCCGACCACGATGCCGGCCTGGTCCGGGGTGTACCGCTCGGTGATCTGCTTGATCAGCATCCGCAGCACCGCCGACTTCCCGGACTCGGTGTCGCCGAAGACGATGAACAGCGGGTCGGTCTCGAAGTTGACGAAGACCGGCGCCAGCTCCGCCTCGTCCACACCGAAGGCGACGCCGCGCTCCGGGTGCTCGAAGCCCTTCGGCAGCGCGTGGCCGTCCAGGACGGCCGGCAGCATCCGCACCTGCGGGGCGCGCGGGCCGGTCCAGGCCCCGTCGACGGCGGCGACCAGCCCGGCCACGCCGTTCTGGAGGTCCTCCACCGAGGAGGAGCCGTCCAGCCGCGGCAGGCCGGACAGGAAGTGCAGCCGCTCCGGGGTGATGCCGCGCCCGGCCAGCGACGGGACGTTCTGCGCCACCCGGCGGTCGACCTCGGACTCCATCGCGTCACCGAGCTTCAGCTCGGTCCGGTTCTGCAGCAGGTCCTTCAGGGCCGGGCGCACCTCGGCGTACCGGGCCGCGGTGATCACCAGGTGCACGCCGTAGCCGAGGCCGCGCTGGGCGATGTCGCCGATGACCGGCTCCAGGCCCTCGAACTCCTGCTTGAAGGTGTTCCAGCCGTCGATCACCAGGAAGACGTCGCCGAAGGCCTCGTCCGGCAGCTGGCCGGCCGCCCGGCGGGCCCGGTAGGTGGCGATGGTGTCGATCCCGGCGGCCCGGAACAGCTCCTCGCGCCGGTTGAGCACCCCGTGCACCTCGGAGACCATCCGGCGCACCTTGTCCACGTCCAGGCGCCCGGCCACCCCGCCGACGTGAGGCAGCCCGCCCAGCGACTGGAAGCTGCCCGCGCCGAAGTCGAGCAGGTAGAACTGCACCTCCAGCGGGGTGTGGGTGAGGCCGAACGAGGCCACCATGGTGCGCACCACGGTCGACTTGCCGGAGCGCGGGCCGCCCACGATCAGACCGTGGCCGGCCGCCCCCGCGTAGTCGACCTCCAGGATGTCCGTCTTCTGCTCGCGCGGCCGGTCGACGATGCCGATCGGCGCCCGCAGCCGGCCCGCCGGGTAGCCGGGCGCGGTCAGCCCGCGCTCCGGCACGACCTGCAGGGGCGGCAGCAGGTGGTCCATGCTCGGCGCCTCCTCCAGCGGCGGCAGCCACACCTGGTGCGCGGCCGGGCCCTGGCCGGCCATCCGCTGGACGAAGACGTCCAGGACGGTGTCCACCAGCGCGTCGTCCTGCTCCGGGGCCTGCGGGACGACCTCCACCTCCACCGGGTCCGGGAGGTCCACGAAGGCGGCGGTGAACTCCACCGGGCGGGTGTCGACCCGCCGCCCGCCGGTCGACCGCTGCTGCCCCGGCGCCCGGTACGGCCCCGAGACGTAGGCGGCCTTGAACCGGTCCATCACATCCTCGCCGAACTTCAGGTAGCCGACACCCGGCACCGGCGGCAGGTGGTAGGCGTCCGGCACGCCGATCGCCGCCCGGGACTCCGCGGCCGAGAAGGTGCGCAGACCGATCCGGTACGACAGATAGGTGTCCAGGCCGCGCAGCTTGCCCTCCTCCAGGCGCTGCGAGGCCAGCAGCAGGTGCACGCCCAGCGAGCGGCCGATCCGGCCGATCTGGATGAACATCTCGATGAAGTCGGGCTTGGCGCTGAGGAGTTCGGAGAACTCGTCGATGATCAGCACCAGCGAGGGCAGCGGGTCCAGCGCCGCGCCGGCCGCCCGGGCCCGCTCGTACTCGTGGATGTTGGCGTAGTTGCCCGCCGAGCGCAGCAGCTCCTGGCGGCGGTGCAGCTCGCCCTCGATCGCGTCGCGCATGCGGTCGACCAGGGTGAGCTCGCCCTCCAGGTTGGTGATCACCGCGGAGGTGTGCGGCATGTCCGCCATGCCGGAGAAGGTCGCACCGCCCTTGAAGTCGGCGAGGACGAAGTTCAGGATCTCCGAGGAGTGGGTCATCGCCAGCGCCAGCACCAGCGTGCGCAGCAGCTCCGACTTGCCGGAGCCGGTCGCGCCGACGCACAGGCCGTGCGGGCCCATGCCCTCCAGCGCGGCCTCCTTGATGTCCAGGTAGACGTGCTCGCCGTTGGCGCCGACGCCGATCGGCACCCGCATCCGCTCGTGCTGGGCGCGCGGGCGCCAGCTGCGGGCCACGTCGAAGGAGCCCGGGTCGCCCGAGCTCATCATGTCGGTGAAGTCGAGGTTGGACAGCAGCGGCTCGTCGTCCCCGCCGGCCGAGATCCGGTACGGCGCCAACTGCCGCGCCAGCGCCTCGGACTGCCACACCGAGAGCAGGTCCGGCTTGCCGGTGTACGTCGCGCCGGAGGCCGAGCGCAGCACCAGCTCCTCGGCGTTGACCGTCACCATCAGGTGCCCGCTGGGCTCGTCGACCTCGCCCGGCACCACCTCGATGACCGTCACGCCCTGCACGCCCTCCGGGCTCGCCAGCAGCGAGTCGTGCGGCACCCCGGCGCCGTCCATGACGACCACCAGGTGCGGCTGGTCGGCCGGCGGGGCCACCTCCCGCACGAAGCGCTGGCGGCCGGCCAGCTCGTCCTGGAGCAGGTACTCCAGGTCGCCCAGGTCGGCGGCGAACAGCCGGCGCGAGCCCGCGCCGTCGGCCTCCTTGCGGTGCTGGTTGTGCGGGAGCCACTTGGTCCACTCCCACTCCTCGGCCGCGCCGGGCGCGGCCGCGACCGCCACCATCAGGTCGTCCGGCGAGTGCAGGGTGGTCAGTTGGGCGATCATCGCGCGCACGTTCCCGTACACCGAGTCCGGGTCCCCGCACACCGTGATGTGGTAGAAGGCCCGCAGCGAGACCGCCAGCGGCAGGTCCTGGAGGGTGCCGTGCGCCTTCAGGAAGGAGTGCATCGCGGCCGCCGACAGCGGCTCCAGCTCGTCCATCGGCGCGGTCTGCGGCGCCACCAGCGGCGTGGACAGCTGCACCGGCCCGAGGCCCACCCGGATCTGCGCGAAGTCGCCGTCCCCGGTGCGCCGTTCCCACAGCCGGCGGCCGTCCTCGACGATCGACCAGAGCTGGTCCGGGGCCGGGTTCAGGAACAGCAGCGCGCCGCGCTGGCGCTCCGCCGTGCGGCGCACCTGGCGGCGGGTCTGCTGGAGGTACTTCAGGTAGTCGCGCCGCTCGTCCGCCATCGCGGTCGAGCCGCCCTTGCGGGCCCGGACGATCTGCGCCAGCACCATGCCGACCGTCGAGGCGATCATCAGACCGCCCATGATCTTCATGGGTGCGGCGGCCCCCGGCGAGAAGAAGAACACCGCCGATCCGCCCATGCCCAGCATCGGCAGGATGCTCATCAGCCAGTCCTCGCCGCCCTGCCGGGGCAGTTCGGGCGGGCTCACCAGCTCCACCGGTTCGTCCGGCACGGTGGGCGGATACGCCCTGGCCGGTCGCTTGACCGTGATCACACCCATGTGTCATCCACCCCGCGGCGTCGATCGATCACTTCGGCATCAGCCCTCACGTGACTTGCGCACGCTCCGTACGGGAATCCGGTGACTGGGGACGCCCCACCCAGCGCAGCCCCCGTACCTCTGCGCAGGCGCCGATCCTAACGGTCGCCCCCGCACCGCCCGCCAGGGCCCGGTACGCACCGGCACCGGACACGAACCGAACGGGTAGGGTAACGCCGCGCCAACTCGCGGCCCGGTCGGGCCGGTTCCACAGCAACACCGAGCGCCGCCGGGCCTCGGCACCGTCAACAAGGGGGAGCGCCACGTGCGTCGAAGGATCGAGGTGCGGGCATGAGTGAGCGGAGCGAGCTCATCATCGAACACCGCGCAGTGGGCGGAGCGCCTGCCGGGCGAAGCGGGGTGGGAGCGTGAGCACCGCGGCCGCCACCGGCTACTGCCGGGTGACCGTCGTCGCCCCGGACCGCCGGATCGACGTCGCCCTGCCCGAGGACGTCCCGCTCGCGGACGTCTACCCCGAGGTGCTGCGGCTGGCCAACCAGAGCCAGCCCGACGGCACCCCCACCGGCTTCCACCTGGTCCGCCGGGACGGCACGGTGCTCGACAGCGGGCTGCCGCTGGCCGCCCAGCAGGTCCGCGACGGCGACCTGCTGGCGCTGCGCCCCTTCGCCGAGTCGCTCCCGCCGGCCGTCTACGACGACGTCGCCGACGCGATCGCCAGCGCCGTCGAGGCCGACCGCCGGTTCTGGACCGCCGAGCTGATGCGCGGCTTCGGCCTGATCGGCGCCGGGGTGCTGCTCACCCTGCTCGGCTTCGCGCTCTGGTTCTCCGACCTGCGCCACGACATGCACGGCCTGCCCGGCGTGCTGGCCGGCGTCACCGCCGTCGTGCTCACCGCGCTCGCCGGGGTCCGCGCCCGGGTCTACCAGGACGCCCACGCGGCCGTCGCGCTCGGCCTCGGCGCGCTGCCGCACGCCATGATCGGCGGCAGCGGCGTGATCGCCGTCGCCCACCTCGGGGACGGCCCCGGCCGGCTCCAGTTCCTGGTCGGCTGCGTCGCCGCCCTGGTGGTCTCCGTACTGCTGGCCGGCCTGCTGCCGGAGAAGGACGCGGTGTTCGTCGCCGCCGCCCTGGTCTCCACCGCCGGCGCGCTCGCCACCTTCGCGGCCGTCCTGCTGCCGGAGACCCCGGCCGGGCACATCGCCGCCGTCACCGGCGTCGCCGCCGTCGCCGTGGTCGGCTTCCTGCCCAGCCTCTCCGCCCGGTTCGCCCGGCTGCCGGTCGGCTTCAGCGCCCCCGGCCAGACCCGCACCCGCAGCCGCGACTACGACGAGGAGGCCGAGCGCGCCGAGGCCGTCCAGTACGAGCGGATCGCGCACCAGGCCCGCCGCGGGCACGAGGTGCTGGTCGGCCTGGTCGGCGGCTGCGCCGCGGTCGTGGTCGGCGCCTGCGCCGTCCTCGGCTTCACCGACGAGACCTTCCCCGAGGTGCTCGCGCTCGCCCTGGGCCTGACCACCATGCTGCGCGCCCGGCTGTTCCGCTACACCGCGCAGGTGCTCAGCCTCACGGTGGCCGGCCTGCTCGGCCTGAGCCTGCTGATCGTCGGGCTGTCCCTGCACACCCCGCAGTTCTTCCTGCGGGCGGCTGGCTCCACCACCGAGCTCGACCTGCGCACGATCTGGCTGACCGCCTCGATCGCCTTCGGCGCCGCGCTGCTCACCGCGATCGCCCTGGTGGTGCCGCGGCTCGGGGTCTCCCCGTTCTGGGGTCGCATCCTGGACCTGGTGGACAGCCTCACCCTGATCTCGCTGGTCCCGCTGGCGCTCGCCGTCCTGGACGTCTACCGGCTGGTCCGCGGCGCCACCAGCTGACCGCAGGCCCCCCGGAGCCGCCCGCGGAGGCCCCGGAACCGTCCCCGGAGCCGCCCGCCCGACCGCCGAACGGCCGGGTGGGCGGCACTGGTACGCTTGGCCTTCGAGCGCAGCCGTGTGTCCGCCCCCCGTGGGTCGACGACCGCCGGCCGCGCCCGCGACACCGAGTTCTCGATGAGTCCTGTGTTGTCGACCAGGACCGCTCGGTAGACCCTGAAGGAGTTGCAGTGGCTCTCGCCTCTGACGTCAAGAAGCAGATCTTCGCCGAGTTCGGCCAGAAGGAGGGCGACACCGGTTCCCCCGAGGTCCAGGTGGCCATGCTCTCCCGTCGTATCTCGGACCTGACCGAGCACCTCAAGACCCACAAGCACGACCACCACTCGCGTCGTGGCCTGCTGATCCTGGTCGGCCAGCGCCGCCGCCTGCTGCAGTACCTGGCCAAGAAGGACATCGAGCGCTTCCGTACGCTCGTCGACCGCCTGGGCATCCGCCGCGGTGCCGCCGGTGGCGCCCGCTAAGACCGCCGCTCGGGGGCGGCTCCCCACACCGGGGAGCCGCCCCTCGCGCGTATGCCGCGGCCGTTGAGCCGCGGCGCCCGCAGATAACAACTCGCGCGCACCTCCCCAGGTGGCCGAGGATTGCACCGTAGGGTTGTGGGCATGCCGGGTGATGGCGCACCAGCGCGCCACCCGGGCAGAAGGACCCAACCCCCCCCCGCGGGACGAAGGCTTCAAACGGAAGCCGCCCGCATCCGAGAGAGCGTCCAGACGCGGACCGCCCTTCCGGGCCCGGCAGCCGTGAGGCGCCGGTCCTCGGTAGTGGCCGTCGGAACCCCCGCAGACCGAGCGGGGCACTCCGGAGGCTTCGATCGAAGACCGGCCCGACTGCCGCCCTCCCCGAGGAGGGCCCGGGGCCCACCGCAGGCAGTACGCGGGGACGCTCTCCCGGAGACGTACGAAAGAGGAGATCTTCCAGGTGGAAGAGAACGTGTTCTACGCCGAGGCCGTGATCGACAACGGTTCCTTCGGCACCCGTACCATCCGCTTCGAGACCGGCCGTCTGGCCCGTCAGGCCGCCGGCTCCGCCGTGGCCTACCTGGACGACGACACCATGGTGCTGTCGGCCACCAGCGCGTCCAAGCAGCCGAAGGAGCACTTCGACTTCTTCCCGCTGACCGTGGACGTCGAGGAGCGGATGTACGCCGCGGGCCGCATCCCCGGCTCGTTCTTCCGTCGCGAGGGCCGGCCCTCCGAGGACGCGATCCTCACCTGCCGCCTGATCGACCGCCCGCTGCGCCCGTCCTTCGTCAAGGGCCTGCGCAACGAGGTCCAGGTCGTCGTCACCGTGATGGCGCTCAACCCCGACCACCTGTACGACGTGGTCGCGATCAACGCCGCCTCCGCCTCCACCCAGCTGGCGGGCCTGCCGTTCTCCGGCCCGATCGGTGGCGTCCGCGTGGCGCTGATCAACGGCCAGTGGGTCGCCTTCCCGACCCACAGCGAGCTGGAGTCGGCCGTCTTCGACATGGTCGTCGCCGGTCGCGTCCTGCCGGACGGCGACGTCGCGATCATGATGGTCGAGGCCGAGGCCACCGACAAGACCATCAAGCTGGTCGAGGGCGGCGCCGAGGCGCCGACCGAGGAGATCGTCGCCTCGGGCCTGGACGCCGCGAAGCCGTTCATCAAGGTCCTGTGCGCCGCGCAGTCGCAGCTGGCCGCCCAGGCCGCCAAGCCGACCGGCGAGTTCCCGGTCTTCCTGGACTACCAGGACGACGTCCTCGCCGCGCTGTCCGCCGCCGTCAAGGACGAGCTCGCCCAGGCGCTGACCATCGCCGGCAAGCAGGAGCGCAACAACGAGCTGGACCGCGTCAAGGCGCTGGCCGCCGAGAAGCTGCTGCCCGAGTTCGAGGGCCGCGAGAAGGAGATCAGCGCCGCCTACAACGCGCTGACCAAGAAGGTCGTCCGCGAGCGCGTCATCAAGGACAAGGTCCGCATCGACGGCCGCGGCGTCACCGACATCCGCACCCTGGCCGCCGAGGTCGAGGCCATCCCGCGGGTGCACGGCTCGGCCCTGTTCGAGCGCGGCGAGACCCAGATCCTGGGCGTCACCACGCTGAACATGCTGCGCATGGAGCAGCAGCTGGACACGCTCTCCCCGGAGACGCGCCGCCGCTACATGCACAACTACAACTTCCCGCCGTACTCCGTCGGTGAGACCGGCCGCGTGGGCTCGCCCAAGCGCCGCGAGATCGGCCACGGCGCGCTGGCCGAGCGCGCCCTGCTGCCGGTGCTGCCGACCCGCGAGGAGTTCCCGTACGCCATCCGCCAGGTCTCCGAGGCGCTGAGCTCCAACGGCTCCACCTCGATGGGCTCGGTCTGCGCCTCGACCATGTCGCTGCTGAACGCCGGTGTGCCGCTGAAGGCCGCCGTCGCCGGTATCGCGATGGGCCTGATCTCCCAGGAGATCGACGGCGAGACCCACTACGTCACGCTGACCGACATCCTCGGCGCCGAGGACGCGTACGGCGACATGGACTTCAAGGTCGCCGGTACCCGCAACTTCATCACCGCCCTCCAGCTGGACACCAAGCTGAACGGCATCCCGGCGTCGGTGCTCGCCGCCGCGCTGAAGCAGGCCAAGGACGCCCGCCTGCACATCCTCGACGTGATGAACGAGGCCATCGACTCGCCCGACGAGATGTCCCCGAACGCGCCGCGCATCATCACCATCAAGATCCCGGTGGACAAGATCGGTGAGGTCATCGGCCCCAAGGGCAAGATGATCAACCAGATCCAGGAGGACACCGGCGCCGAGATCACGATCGAGGACGACGGCACCATCTACATCGGTGCCGCCGACGGCCCGGCCGCCGAGGCCGCCCGCACCACGATCAACCAGATCGCCAACCCGACCATGCCGGAGGTCGGCGAGCGCTACCTGGGCACCGTGGTCAAGACCACGACGTTCGGCGCGTTCGTGTCGCTGATGCCGGGCAAGGACGGCCTGCTGCACATCTCGCAGATCCGCAAGCTGGCCGGCGGCAAGCGCGTCGAGAACGTCGAGGACGTCCTCGGCGTCGGCGCCAAGGTCCAGGTCGAGATCGCCGAGATCGACCCGCGCGGCAAGCTCTCCCTGATCCCGGTCATCGAGGGCGAGGAGGGCGGCGAGGCCGCTTCCGAGTGAAGCGCCGCTAGCTGACCCCCGCGGCCCGTACGCCTCACGGCGTGCGGGCCGCACCCCGTTGTCCACGCGTTCGTCCGTACGTGCCCATCCGCACGTGCGTTTCCTCTGGAGGTACCCCCCGTGGCGCAGGCCCCGGCGGTAACGCAGCGTCCCGGCACGACCCGGACCCTGCTCAAGGGCGTCGACGGCGCCGGCACGGTGCGCCGCACCGTGCTCCCCGGCGGCCTTCGGGTCGTCACCGAGACCCTGCCGACGGTGCGCTCCGCGACCTTCGGCATCTGGGTCGGCGTCGGCTCGCGGGACGAGACCCCGCAGCTCAACGGCGCCACCCACTACCTGGAGCACCTGCTCTTCAAGGGCACCGAGCGGCGTAGCGCGCTGGACATCTCGGCGGCCCTGGACGCGGTCGGCGGCGAGATGAACGCCTTCACCGCGAAGGAGAACACCTGCTACTACGCCCGGGTCCTGGACACCGACCTGCCGCTGGCCATCGACGTGGTCTGCGACATGCTCACCGGCTCGCTGATCCGCACCGAGGACGTGGAGTCCGAGCGCGGCGTCATCCTCGAGGAGATGGCGATGGCCGAGGACGACCCGGGCGACGTGGTGCACGACCTGTTCGCCAAGGTGATCTTCGGCAGCGGCCCGCTCGGCCGCCCGATCCTCGGCACCCAGGAGACCATCAGGACGCTCACCCGGGACCAGATCGCCGGCTTCTACCGCCGCCGCTACCGGCCCGAGCAGCTGGTCGTCGCCGCGGCCGGCAACCTCGACCACCGCAAGGTGGTCAAGCAGGTCGAGCAGGCCTTCGCGCCGCTGCTGGCGGCGTCCACCGCGGCGCCGGCCGAGGCCCGCCGCGGCGTCAAGGCGCTGCGCACGGCCGGCCGGGTCGAGGTGCTCAACCGCTCCACCGAACAGGCCCACCTGGTGCTGGGCGTGCCCGGGGTGCCCCGGCACGACGAGCGCCGCTGGGCGATGGGCGTGCTCAACGCGGCCCTCGGCGGCGGGATGAGCTCCCGGCTGTTCCAGGAGGTCCGCGAGAAGCGGGGCCTGGCGTACTCGGTCTACTCGTACTCCTCGTCCTACGCGGACAGCGGCCTGTTCGGCATCTACGCCGGCTGCCAGCCCAAGCGGGTCGAGGAGGTGCTGCGGATCTGCCGCGCCGAGCTGGCCAAGGTGGTCGAGGAGGGCATCACCGAGGAGGAACTGGGCCGGGCGATCGGCCAGATCTCCGGCTCCACCGTGCTCGGCATGGAGGACACCGGCTCGCTGATGAACCGGATCGGCAAGGCCGAGCTCAGCTACGGGCACCACCTGTCGGTGAACGAGATGCTGGAGCGCATCGCAGCGGTGACCCTGGAGGACGTCCACGCGGTGGCCCGTGATGTGCTGGGCGCGTACCGGCCGTCGCTCGCCCTGATCGGCCCGGTCAACGACAAGCGGGCCGCCAAGCTCGCCGATCTGCTGGTCTGATCCGCTTTTCCGGATCCGCTGAATCCCAGGTGAGAGGAACTTTTGCCATGACGCTGCGTGTCGCCGTGATCGGCGCCAGGGGACGGATCGGCTCCGAGGCGGTCAAGGCCGTGGAGGCCGCGCCGGACCTGGAGCTGGTCGCCACCCTCGGCCGCGGGTCGAACCTGGAGGAGCTGACCGAGGCCGGCACCCAGGTGGTCGTCGAGCTGACCCATCCCGACTCGGTGATGGGCAACCTGGACTTCTGCCTGCACCACGGCATCCACGTGGTCACCGGCACCACCGGCTGGACGGACGAGCGGCTCGCCACCGTCCGCGGCTGGCTGGACGAGGCCCCGGAGCTCGGCCTGCTGATCGCGCCGAACTTCTCCATCGGCGCCATCCTCGGCATGAAGTTCTCCCAGATCGCCGCCCGGTACTTCGAGTCGGTCGAGGTGGTCGAGCTGCACCACGACCGCAAGGCCGACGCCCCCAGCGGCACGGCCACCCGCACCGCCCAGCTGATCGCCGCCGCCCGGGCCGAGGCCGGCCGGCCGCCGCAGCAGGACCCGACCACCCACAGCCTGCCCGGCGCGCGCGGCGCCGACGTGGACGGGGTGCCGGTGCACGCGGTGCGGCTGCGCGGCCTGCTCGCGCACCAGCAGGTGATGTTCGGCGACACCGGCGAGACGCTCACCATCCGGCACGACTCGCTGCACCACAGCAGCTTCATGCCGGGCATCCTGCTGGGCGTGCGCAAGGTCGTCGGGACGCCGGGGCTGACCTTCGGCCTCGAACACTTCCTGGACCTGTGACAGTGTCGAACCAGACCGTGCCGTACCAGAGCACGCCGAACCGGACCGTACCGATCCCCGGAGGGGCCCGATGACCTCCCGCACCGGTTTCTTCGTCCTGTCCGGCGTGCTGCTGCTGGTCGCCCTGGTCTGCGTGGGCGAGGGCGTCCAGCTGATCGCCACCGGCAAGCCGCTCGGCATCGGCATCGGGGTCTGCGCCTTCGTGATCCCGGTGATCGGGGTCTGGTTCCTGCGCCAGACCGTCCGCTTCGGCCGGGACAGCGAGCGGCTGGCCCGCGAGCTGGAGGCCGAGGGCGGCCTGCCGGTGGACGAGCTGGAGCGCAGCAAGGGCGGGCGGATCGACCGGGCCTCGGCCGACGCGGTGTTCGCCCGCCGCCAGGCCGAGGCACAGGACGCGCCGGGCGACTGGCGGGTCTGGTTCCGCCTCGCCGTGGCCTACGCCGACGCCGGCGACACCCCGCGCGCCCGCAAGACCATGCAGCACGCCATCAAGCTGCACAGCACCGAACCCGCAAGGAGTAACGCGTGAGCGACGAACCGACGGCCCCCAGCTTCCGCAGCGACGTGACGGTGGAGCTGGTCCGCAGCGCCGCCGCCGACTCGGACGTCATCTGGGCGGCCCGGGTCTCGACCGCGGGCGAGCAGTCCCTGGAGGCCCTCCAGCAGGACCCGGAGAAGTCCAAGGGCCTGATCAACTTCCTGATGCGCGACCGGCACGGCACGCCCTTCGAGCACAACTCGATGACCTTCTTCATCAGCGCGCCGATCTTCGTGTTCCGGGAGTTCCACCGGCACCGCAGCGGCTGGTCGTACAACGAGGAGTCCGGCCGCTACCGCGAGCTCCAGCCGGTCTTCTACGTCCCGGGCGAGGAGCGCAAGCTCGTCCAGGAGGGCCGCCCCGGCAAGTACGAGTTCCACGAGGGCACGCCGGAGCAGCACCGGACCACGACCGCGGCGATGGAGGCCGCGTACGTCGAGTCCTACGCCCGCTACCAGGAGATGCTGGCCGCCGGGGTGGCCCGCGAGGTGGCCCGCGCGGTGCTGCCGGTGGGCCTGTTCTCCTCGATGTACGCGACCTGCAACTCGCGTTCGCTGATGCACTTCCTGTCGCTGCGCACCCGGCGGGAGAACTCGGCGGTGCCGTCCTTCCCGCAGCGCGAGATCGAGATGGTCGCCGAGCAGATGGAGGAGCAGTGGGCCCGGCTCATGCCGCTCACCCATGCGGCCTTCGAGAAGCACGGCCGGGTCGCCCCCTGACCTGGGACGACAGGCATACGGGCAGAGTGTCTGGCATGTCTGGATTGCGGCTTTTCTAGCCGCTCCCTACATTCGTGAACACGGATTCCGGTGCTGCCCGAACCCCCGAGCGGGCAGCACCGGAATCCCACGTCCGCGCCACCGACGCGCTGCACCTGTCCGAACACCGGACCGGCATGGGTACCGCCCCACCGCCTACGAGTAGCTTTGGACGCATGGCTCCGACCTCCACCCCCCAGACGCCGTTCGGCCGGGTCCTGACCGCCATGGTCACCCCGTTCACCGCCGACGGCGCGCTCGACCTCGACGGCGCCCAGCGCCTCGCCACGCACCTCGTGGACTCCGGCAACGACGGCCTTGTCGTCAACGGCACCACCGGTGAGTCCCCGACCACCAGCGACGCCGAGAAGGCCCAGCTGGTCCGCGCCGTGGTCGAGGCGGTCGGGGACCGCGCCCACGTGGCGGCCGGCGTCGGCACCAACGACACCCACCACAGCGTGGAGCTGGCCCGCCAGGCCGAGGCGGCCGGGGCGCACGGCCTGCTGGTCGTCACGCCGTACTACAACAAGCCCCCGCAGGAGGGCCTGTACCGGCACTTCACCGAGGTCGCCGACGCCACCGGCCTGCCGGTCATGGCGTACGACATCCCGGGCCGCAGCGGGGTCGCGCTGAGCCACGAGACGCTGGTCCGCCTCGGCGAGCACCCGCGGATCGTCGCCAACAAGGACGCCAAGGGCGACCTCGGCGCCGCGGCCTGGGCCATCGCCCGCGCCGACCTCGCCTGGTACTCCGGCGACGACATCCTCAACCTGCCGCTGCTGTCCGTCGGAGCCGTCGGCGTGGTCAGCGTCGTCGGGCATGTGGTGGCGGCGGACCTGCGGGCGATGGTCGAGGCCTTCCTGGCGGGCGATGTGGTCAAGGCCACGAGCATCCACCAGCGCCTGCTGCCGGTGTTCAGCGGTATGTTCCGCACCCAGGGCGTGATCCTCGCCAAGGCCGCGCTGGAACTCCAGGGCCTGCCCGCCGGCCCGCTGCGACTCCCGCTGGTCGGAGCGACGCCCGAGGAGATCGAGCGGTTGAAGCAGGATCTCGCCTCCGGCGGGGTACACCTTTAGCAGACACGGACGTGCGCGCCCCCGGCTCGCCGGACCTCCCCGGGTCCGCCGCTGGACCGGACCGTAGGCGCGAGAGCACAGACCCAGTAGGAAAACGACACTGAGTACGCGCGCCATATGTCTCCAGGGGGAGGACCCCGGACATATGGCGCGCGTCGTGAGGAGAGTCTTTTGAGCCACCCGCACCCCGAGCTCGGCGCGCCCCCGGCACTGAAGGAGGGCGCCCTCCGCATCACTCCGCTCGGCGGCCTCGGCGAGATCGGCCGCAACATGACGGTCCTCGAGTACGGCGACCGCATCCTGATCATCGACTGCGGCGTCCTCTTCCCCGAGGACGAGCAGCCCGGCGTGGACCTGATCCTCCCGGACTTCAGCTACATCCGGGACCGTCTCGACAAGGTCGACGGCATCGTCCTCACCCACGGGCACGAGGACCACATCGGCGCCGTCCCCTTCCTCCTGCGGGAGAACCCGGACATCCCGCTGATCGGCTCCAAGCTGACCCTCGCCCTGATCGAGGCCAAGCTCGCCGAGCACCGCATCCGGCCGTACGTGCTGGAGGTCAAGGAGGGCGAGCGCGAGCGCATCGGCCCCTTCGACTGCGAGTTCATCGCCGTCAACCACTCCATCCCGGACGCCCTGGCGGTCGCGGTCCGCACCCCCGCCGGCATGGTCGTGGCCACCGGTGACTTCAAGATGGACCAGCTCCCGCTGGACGGTCGCCTGACCGACCTGCCGACCTTCGCCAAGCTGGCGGAGGAGGGCATGGACCTGCTGCTGGTGGACTCCACCAACGCCGAGGTCCCTGGCTTCATCCCGCACGAGCGGGACATCTCGGCGGCGCTGCGCAACGTCTTCGCGAACGCCGACAAGCGCATCATCGTGGCCTCCTTCGCGAGCCATGTGCACCGCATCCAGCAGGTGCTGGACGCCGCGCACGAGTACAAGCGCAAGGTCGCCTTCGTCGGCCGCTCGATGGTCCGCAACATGGGCATCGCCCGCGACCTCGGCTACCTGAAGGTCCCCGGCAACATGGTCGTGGACGTCAAGCAGCTGGACGACCTGCCGGACAAGGAGGTCGTGCTGATCTGCACCGGTTCGCAGGGCGAGCCGATGGCGGCGCTGTCCCGGATGGCCAACCGCGACCACCAGATCCGCATCGTCGAGGGCGACACCGTCGTCCTGGCCTCCTCGCTCATCCCGGGCAACGAGAACGCGGTCTACCGGGTGATCAACGGCCTGACCCGCTGGGGCGCCAAGGTCGTGCACAAGGGCAACGCCAAGGTGCACGTCTCCGGCCACGCCTCGGCCGGCGAGCTGCTCTACTTCTTCAACATCTGCAAGCCGCGCAACCTGATGCCGGTCCACGGCGAGTGGCGCCACCTGCGCGCGGCCGCCGAGCTGGGCATCGCCACCGGGGTGCCGCGCAACCGCGTGGTCATCGCGGAGGACGGCGTCTGCGTCGACCTGGAGAAGGGCGTCGCCCGGATCGTCGGCAAGGTGCAGGCCGGGTACGTCTACGTGGACGGCTCCTCGGTCGGCGACATCACCGAGGCCTCGCTCAAGGACCGCAAGATCCTCGGCGAGGAGGGCTTCATCTCGGTCTTCGTCGCGGTCGACTCGACCAACGGCAAGATCGTCGGCGGCCCGACCATCCAAGCCCGCGGCTCCGGCATCGACGACAACGCCTTCGGCCCGGTCGTCGCCAAGCTCCAGGAGGGCCTGGACCGCTCGGCGAGCGACGGCGTGCTGGAGCCCCGTCAGGTGCAGCAGCTGGTCCGCCGGACCATCGGCAAGTGGGTCGCGGACAACTACCGCCGCCGGCCGATGATCCTGCCGGTCGTCGTCGAGGTCTGAGGCTCGCTCAAGACCGGCTGAGGCCGGTTTGACGTGGGGCGACCCGGTGCGTAATGTTCTCCGGGTTGCCCCACGGGACGGCCCCTCGGAAACGGGCTCGAATTCGGATTCGAATTCGAGAACGACCGGGGAAAACGGACCGAAAGACTCTGATAGAGTTCGGGAGCGCCGAAAGGCGAAAGCAAATCGGATGAATGAAACTCCGGAAAACGGAGCGGAAAACATCTGATAAGCTGGAAACACGAAAGAACGAAGCCCGGAGGGTCCGCTGGAAGGCGGTCCGAAGGAAGCGTCCGTTCCTT